>JADGRE010000146.1 GCA_017881185.1 Pseudomonadota bacterium
GCTCTTGCGCGGCCTTCTGCACGGCCTGACCGATGGTGAAGTTCGTGCTGATCTCCACGCCGTTGGCCATCAAGGTCTCGGCTTGCGATGACGTCGACGGCGCACCGGACCATCGAGCCGGGGCCCGCGCAAGCGCTCACCGAAGCGCCGCTGCGTGATCAACAACGACCGCGTCGCTGCCGAGTTTCAGGTGTACGGACTCTTGTTCGGTGCTCCACGCGCTCGCCTGCAGGTGATCGTGGAAGTGCGCAGGCAGCGCGAAAGCGCGGTGCGCCTGGACCAAATATCCGCCGAGCGAGCGCTCTGGGGCGACGCCTCGTGGACCGCGCACGATGGCGCGCTGCTGGCAGCAGCGCTTGTCGATGGCGCTGTCGAGCTGCTGCAGCGCTGGTCCCATGGCGGAAGACGAGCGCTCCACCAGCAGCTCGGCACCGACTATGCGGTCACCCACTCCGGCGCTGGAGACCAGCACGCGACCCAGCGCGCGGGATCGACCACGCCTTCCTGCTTCAGCGCTTGCTCGGCCTGAGCCAGCCCGGCGCGGTCGCGGCGCAGCTGTGCCATTCGGTACTGCGCGTACCAGATGCCGCGCTCCGATTGGCAAATCGAAAACGCCTGGACGGCACAAGCGAGCTTGGTCATGGCCAGGTCGCGCTGGCCCTGCACAAGCGCCAGACTGGCTTCGAGCAGGTGTGGAAAGCCACCGAAGCCTGCGCCGTGGCGGGCAGCGATTTGCGTGAGTCGCTCGGCCTCGCGCAAGAGGCTGGCATCGCGGGACTGCAGGTACGCACCGATGGCATTGCGCGAGCGGTGATACAAGGCGCTGCTGCGAGTGAGCGGGGCGCGGGTCAAGCCCGAGACCAAGTACGCGGGCCAGATGTCCTGCATGTGTTGCTGCGCCCGTTGAAAATCGCCGACGTATGCGGCGGCGTCGGAGCTGCGGATGGCGGCGAGATAGTGGAATGTCGTGAAGCCAGTCTCGAGACTTGGGGCGCTCAGGCGCAGAGCGGCCTCGCAGCCGCTGGGGTCATCCTGCATCAGCTTGGCAAACGGCAGGGAGTGCAGGAGTAAGCCGCGCTGGAACAGGTCGTCGCGCTCCGCGCACTCCCGCGTCCGAGCCTGCGCTTCGCTCAGCATGTCTCGCAGATCGCCGGAGAACTCGAGCGCGACCGAACGCAGAAACGCAACCCAACCCAGCTCCCAGCTCGCGCCCTGGCACTCGTTTCGGAACAGTGCATCGGCTTCGCGCGTGCTCGTCAGCGCGTCGCGAAAGCGCCCGCAGGCAAAGATCAGAAATCCGGCTTCGGCCATGCGCAGACTGGCCATGGCGTAGGCGTCGCCCTGTTCGGTGGCCAGGCGCGCGATGTCTGCCATCATGGGTTGCAGTCGCCGCATGCCGGCCTGTCCGCCGAGGACTGCCTGGTGATGACTCTCCCAGACCATGCCGAGCAGCGTCCTGCGACGGTCGCCGCAGCGGCGCGCGTCGATCAGATAGCGGGTTTGCAGGGCGCCGCCGCGTAGGACGTCGAGCACGCTGAACTCACGGAACAGCGCTTCGAGCGTCTCCAGGCGCTCGGTGAGTGCGGCCCGCTCGGCTTCGGGCGCGAGCGTGACCTGCGTGAGCGACTGAAGACGCAGGCGACCTCGAGTCCAACCGTATGCGGCCAGTGCCTCCGCCGCGCTCTCGGGGTAGCGCAGATCGACGGCGCGCAGCAGCTTGCGTGCGAGCCGCGTGCCTTCGGTGACGCGACCACTGCGCAGGTACTGCTGCGCTGCCAGGCGTTCGAGCCGCAGTGCCATGGCGGGAGTCGCTGCCGCGGCTTCCAAGTAGGCGTGCGCGGCCTGCGCACCTCGACCCGCGCAGGCGAGCGCGTAGGCGTACTGCTCGTGCAAGCTCGCACGCTGCGCGTCGCCACTCGGCAGCCACTTCAGCGCCTGCCTAAACAACTCCACCGCGCGATTGAACGCGAGCTTCTGAACGGCCTCGGCGGCCGCGGTCACGGCCACCCGGCCTGCGCGCTCGTGGTCGCCAGCGTGCGCCAAGTGCTCCACGAGCTGCTCGGGCTCGTGCGCGCCTTGTCGCTGCAGCGCGCCGGCGATCTGGCCGTGCAGTGCTTGCAGCGCTGCGTCGTCGAGCTCACGCAGCGCCGCCTGGCGGACCCGATCGTGATAGATCTCGAGCGTGTCGCCTGCCGGCGACGAACGTCGTCGCGCGAGCCGCGCGACGCACAGCACGGTCACGGCGCTGCGCGCGTCACCAGGCAGGCCCGCTGCGGCGAGCAGTACCCGCTCCGACAACGGGCGGGCAGCGACGGCCAGCACATCGAGCAGGGCGCGCGCAGGCGTCGGAAGCTCCACGATCCGGCTGCACAAAGCGGCTTCGAGCGACACGGCCGACTGGCTTGGGTCGCCGGCCGAGATGGCGACGCGCGCGAGCTCGGCGATGAAGAGCGGCTGCCCCTGCGCCTCTCGAATGATGCGTTGCGTCAAGCGTTCGTCTACACAGCCAGCGCGCTGCAAGAAGTCGTCGGCGAGCGCGCGCGCAGGCGCGTCGTCGAGGCCGTCGAGCGCGAGCAGCTCCACATCGAAGGCCAGCAGCTGGACCGCGTCGCGCCGTACGAGCTTCTGCAGGAACTCGCTCGAGTCCATCTCGTCTCTGCGGCACGCTCCGACCCACAGCAGCGCCGGTGCGTCGGGCGCGCTCAGCACGTGATGGAGCAACTGGACGCTGTCGACGTCGCCCCACTGTACGTCGTCCACGATCATCACCAGGGGCTGGCGATCCCGCAGGCGTTGCAAGAGCTCCCGCAGCGCGCCGAAGGCCCGGTTGCGCACGTCGCGTGGCTCTTGTTCGAGGCGCTTCGTCTCGCGCGCGCTCGCCATTCCGGCCACACGAGTCAGCGCGGGAAACACCTGCAGCAACGCATCGACGTGGCGAGGCAGAACGCCCGTGAGCGCGTCGTCGTCGAGCCGTGCGAGCTGCAGGCTCAGCCCGTCGACCAGCGCGTCGAAGGCTTTGTAAGGCACGTGCTCGTGCTCGTAGCAGCGTCCCTCCAGCAGGTAGGACTCGACGCTGCGGTCCAGCTCCTGTGCGAAGCGCTGCAGCAGTGCCGTCTTGCCGATGCCGCTGGGCCCGTGCACGAGCACGAGTGTGGGATGGCCCGCTTGGCTGCGCGCGAACGCGGCGTGCAATGCGTGCAGCTGACTCGTGCGACCGAAGAACGGATCGCTTTGCGCCTCCTGGGCGCGTCCGTACGAAACACGAGGCGGCCGAACGCTCGAGGGTTCGCTCGTCGACAGTGGGCCGAACACTCGCAGGTCGCGCTCGTCGGCGCGCGCTTGCGGGTCGCGCTCCAGCAGCTTGGTGCACAGCGCATCGAGATCGGCGGGCAGCTCGCGGAACAGGCTGCGCGGCGTCGGCGCCGCGCCTGCCTGCTTGGCCTGCAGCACTTCCGCCGGCGAGCCAGCAAAGGGCAGCCGACCGGTCAGCGCCTCGAACAACATCACCCCGATGGCGTACCAGTCGCTCGCAGCGGTCGCAGTACGACCGGCCGCTTGCTCCGGAGAGAGATAAGCTGGCGTGCCGCCGAGCCCGGTGCGCAGACTCGTGACCGTCGCGCCCGTCGCGACCTCACGGGCCAAGCCGTAGTCGAGGATCACGACGCGCCCGCTCGGTTCGACGAGCACGTTGGACGACTTGAGATCGCAGTGCAGCCGGTTCACTGCGTGAATGGCGGAGACGCCGCCAACGAGCTGTGCCAGTGCGCCCCGCAAGCAGACTTCGTCCAGCGCGCTGCGGGCGCCGTTCCATGGGCGGCAGTACGTGGAGAACGGGACTCCGGTCACCAGCTCCATCGTGAAGAACAACTGCCCACGCGCCTCGAACAGCTCGTGCAGCGCGACGAGGTTCGGATGAGCGACGCCGGACAGCGCGCGGAATTCGCGCTTGAGGCGCGCCGCGCCGCGGGGATCGAACCCGTGCAGCTGCTTGAGGGCGACGTGGCCGCCGACGGCGGCATCGAACGCCTCGTAGACCATGCCTCCGCCGCCGCGCCCGAGCCGGCGGATGATCTCGAAGCGGCCAAGCTGAACGGGCTCGCGCGCGCTGTCGAGCACGTGGGCCCGCAGTTGCGCCTTCAGCAGGCGCGCTTCCAGATCCAGTTGGCTGTCGGCGCCCCCTGCCTTCAGACTCATGATAGCCACCACATATCAGACCCGCGCTCACGCGCAATGCTGGCGATCGGCCAGCTACCCCCCATTCCCGGCAATCGATGCAATTGTCGCCCCGCGCGAGGCGGAATGCGCCGGTCCCCACACTGATCTTCTGACAGGGCCGCGCAGGTGCGACGGCCTGCCAGGGAGGTGGAATCATGAAGGAGGCGCTCCAATCGTCGGTTGGTCTCGGCGAGACCCCGCAGGAGCTGGCGGAGGCCATCGCCACGGTCGGGGAGCGGCTGGTGGGCCACCTCGACCTCAAAGCGGCCCAGCGCGAGTTGCGCCGGGCGATGAGCCAGGTCGCGCTGAACCGCACGGGGGGTAGCCGGCGCGCGGCCGCCGGCCTGCTGGGCATCGACCGGCGCTACGTGCAGCGGCTGATCGCCGATTTCGGGCAAGACCGCGACGAGGACCTCGGCTGAGGGGGCGCCGTGCCAGCCGCGCTAACACCCATGCTCGGTTCGCATGCGCCGTGCCCAGTCATCGAAGCACTCCGGGTCGGCACTCAGCACGGCGAGCTTCGGTTTGGACTCACGCAACTGTTCGCGCAACGCCGCCTTCGCCCGACGCAGCTTGCTGTACGCAGTGTTGAGCGGGATCTCGAGCATCTGGGCGATCATCGGTCCGTCGAGCTCCTCCCAGTACACGAGCTCCAGCACGATCTGCAGCTCGAGCGGTATGCAGCGCAGCGCATCCAGCAGCACCGTGCGCTCGTCGCGCCGCGCCAAATGGCCGCTCGGCGAGGTGCCCAGGTCGCGCAACGAAGTGACCTCCGGGTCGAGCGCCTTGAGCTTCAGCGCCATGCGGTAGTGGCTGAACAGCTGGTAGCGGGCGATCCCGAGCAAGAACGTCTTGAAGCTCGACTCTTCCCGGTAACGCTGGCGTGCCTCGAGGCACGCCAAGAACGTCTGTTGCACGAGATCGTCGACCTCGCCGTGAACCTTGGTCCGAAAGAATCGAAACACCGTCGCGAAATGGCGCTCGATGAGCTCGCCGCCGGCGGCACGATCGCCGTTCCCCCAGCGCCGTAGTAGCTCGGTGTCCTGGAAGCTCGAGGTCATAAAGCGTTCGTGTGTCGAAGCGTAGGCCAGCGCATGCGCTGCGCGCGCGATGCGCAGTTCCCTCGCACGTTCCCCGCCAACATGCCGCCAACCACCGCACAGGCTTGCCGTATTTGGCGTCGAGTGTCCAGCCGTAGAAGCCACCGCGCAGGTGGAATGGCCCCCCGGGTCTTGTGGACTCCGCGTTCGGTCTTTGCGCTAGTGCTCGCTGCAGTCGCCGACGATCCCGAACGGGCTTTCGAACACCTGCGCACGTTGCTCTTTGACGTGTCGCAGGCGCTGTTCGCCTGCCGCGACGCCGCGCAAGCACAGCTCGCGCTCGAACGCTTCGCTCAGCAGCGCTTCCATGCGCTCCTGCATCACTACCAGCTGTCGAACTGGGTGCTCTACTTTGGCTCCGAGCGTGTGACCAGGCCGCTCGGCTGAACCCATCTGACGCGACGCCCGTGCTTGTTGCAGCCAACAGCTGCAACCGTCGATCGATACACCTGTCCGGACACGTGCATCGAGCGCGCCGCACACGGCCCGTCCCGGTCCGCGAACTCATTGGATTTTCCGATATGGGATTGGGCGCATATGCGCTCGGACGCATGGCACGGCTCGTGCTCATAGGGCATGGCACGAGGCGCACCCCGCGGCTCGCAACGCACTACGAGGATCGAGTCATGAACATCCGCAACAAGACACTCTCGACGCTGATGGCTGCATTCGCTCTGCTCTTGGCTGGTTCCGTCGCGCGCGCGACGTTCTCCGGCACGCAGAACGGTTGGTTCCCCATCACGCCCACCAATTCCGTGAGCGCGTCCGCAGCGCTGTACTCGCTGGGAAGCGCCGGGCGACCCCTGCGAGTCTTCGCGCTCAGGCCCGACAACAACATCTGGATCGACGGGCAGAACTCCGATGGATCTTGGCAGACATGGTACTCGCTCGGTGGCCCGGTGAAATCGGCGCCTGCGGCGGCGAGTTGGAGCGTCAATGACCAGCTCATGGTTGCGCAGGCGAACGACAACGCGTTCTGGTACCGCAAGTTTGCGCCCGGCACTTACTCGAACGTCGGTCAAGGCTGGGGCGCCTGGACGTCGCTCGGTGGCGCGTTCATCTCCGCACCGACGGTCACAGCCAAGGGCAGCGGCAAGTTCTTCATCTGCGGTCTGGGTACCGACTCGCGCATTTGGTGCGGTTACCTGAACACGGGCGGCTTCACCGGTTGGCAGCGTCAGGCCATGCCGACCGCGGGCGGCAAAGAAGTGCTGGCAATCTATAGCCCCGCAGTCGGCACCGTGACGTCGAACATGCTGGAGCTGTTCATGGTCGGCAGCAACAAGCACATGTACCACACGACATATGAAGACGCGTGGGGCGGCTGGGCCACGTGGGACGACCTCGGCGGTCAGTTCATCGGTGCGCCAGCCTATGCGGCCTGGGCCAGTAACGACATGGTGGTGCTCGGCACGGGCACGAACAATACCGTGTACCGCAAGCGCTTCACGGGCTCGAACTACCTGGGCGGACCCTGGGACAACCTTCCGGGCGGAACCATCCTCTCCGGCAGCGGCCTCACCGCCACCTCACGCGGCACCGGCGAGTACGAAGTCGTCGCCGAAGGCACGAACTACGGCTTGTTCCTGAACATCTACAACGAGTAGCGCCGACGGCGGCGTCCCGATGCCAACACGCGCGGCTCATGACTGTCGAACAGACAAGCATGGGCCGCGCGGTTGGGTGGTACGCGGTAACTAACGAACACCGAGACGCGAGACGGAAGGACGATCATGGGCAAGCAACCAAAGAGAATCAGCGCGGCCTCTCTGCGGAGATTGAGAGAGTCTCTTGGGCTGACACAACAAGACATCGCCACCGCGACCGGCATGCAACAGTCCGAGGTCTCGCGGCTCGAACGGCGCGGCGACTGTCACGTGTCGACCTTGCGACGCATCATCACTGCGCTGGGCGGCAAGCTAGAAATCGTCGCGCGGCTGGGCGCCAAGCGCTTTCCACTCGATTGATGTACGCGTCAACGCCGATCGAGCCCGACGAGCTCGCGTCTGCTTGACCCATCCACACTTGGCTCAGCCGGAAGATGCGATTGTTCTGCAGCTGCGGGCGTCCTTTTCACCGCAAACCGACGCTTGCAGACTCAGATCCAGCGCTACGCCAGGGCTCCGGCCGGCACGGGCGCGCTCGCCGCCCCTCGTCGCTTGACACAGCCCCGCGAAGATCCGAGCTTTATCCGCCCTTGGCGCCCCGGAACGGTGGGTGCAAAGTCACATGCCGATGCAGGTTTCAATTTCCTAGCCCCACTGGTGCCTGCGATGGACCCTGAATTCAAAGAGGCAATCGGCTGGATTGCAACCTTGTTGCAGTTCAACGAAGACCTGATCAATCGCTTCGATCCGAATGCTCGCGTGACGTTCTTCCCTACCGAGCGACTGTCATGGATCACGGCCATCGAGGACGCTTATCCAGACATACGTGTCGAGTTGGATCGCCTGCTCGAACGCCGCTCCTCGATTCCACCGTTTCAGAACGTGTCGGAGATGCAGTCGATCATCACGAAGGACGATCGCTGGCGCACCTACTTTCTCCAGGTCTATGGCTGGGAGATACCGAAGAGCCGGGAGCAATGTCCGCGGACTTGGGAAGTGCTTAGGGAAGTTCCGGGAATGTCTCTGGCGATGTTTTCGATCCTCGAGCCAGGCAAGCGCTTGCCGCCCCACACCGGTCCGCACAAGGGCGTGCTCCGCTATCATCTTGGGCTCAAGGTCCCTTCGCGCGATCCCGCCGTGTGCGGCATTCGAGTTGGCGAGGAGGTCCGGGGATGGACCGAGGGCAAGAGCCTGCTGTTCGACGACACGGCGAGACACGAAGCATGGAACGGGAGCGGCGAAGATCGGGTGGTACTGTTCATCGACGTGCCACGGCCGCTCCCGCCGGTGCTGGCCGCGGTCAACGCGGCAATCTATCGAGCGACCCACTACCTGTCTCCGCAGGTCCACGAGATCCGCAAAAAAGCCCAGAAGTACGCGGCGGCGATACCTGACGCGGACTGATCGAGCTAGGCGCGCTTCCTGGCGCGATACGGCGAGGCCGTGCGCGCGGGGGATTGGGTCCTCACCGGGTCTTACGTCACACCGCTGCGGCTCCGGCCGGACAACGCGGTCGCGGCCGATTGCGGTCCACTCGGGGTGGTGGAAGTTTACGCCGCGCCGTGAGCGGCGAACGCGTCATTCGGCGCGTGCTCTCCCCGAGCTGGCGCAAGTGCTGGTGTTCGACCTGGCCTGAGCCGCGCGTGCACCTGCCGCCATCCATCCATCCGGCGCGTGCTGCGACGCGACACCGCGCGCCACGCCTCGCTCATTTCTTCTTGAACAGGTCGCCGAGCGTGCCGAGCTTGGCGCCCGCGCTCGCGCTCTGACGGTAACCGTCGAAGTCGGCGCGCTCTTCGTCGTCTTTGATCGCGCGCAGTGACATGCGCAGCTTGCCTTCGCCGGTCTCGAGCACCTTGGCGATGAGCTTGGTGCCCAGCGGAAAGAGCTTGCGGTTGTCGGCGCCGCGCGGCGTGCCGAGCTCCACGTTCGGAATGAGCCCGCGACCCACCCGACCGCGCGTGCCGTCGATCTGCACGAACAAGCCGAAGGTCTCGATGCGATCCACGGTGCAGCTGACGACAGAACCGACCACGAGTGTGGGGCCTGCAGCGTCTGCGCCGATCTCGAGACCGTCGGGCGCGGGTGCCAGCGAGATCTTGTGCGCCGCACGGTCGAGCGAGCGAACGACGACGTTGAGCGACTCGCCGACCTTCAGCACCGCGGAGGGATGCACCACCTTGCCGCCGAGCTCCGAGACGTGCAGCAAGCCTTCGATGCCAGGCGCGAGCCGTATGAAGGCACCGAAGTCCACGGTGCGCGTGACACTGCCGCGCACCACCTTGCCGACGGGTGCCGCAGCATCGATGTCGAGCCAAGGATCGGCGGCGAGCGCCTTGAGCGAGAGCGTAATCTTGGTGGTGGGCTCGCCACGCTTGTTCGGCGCGCCCGGCTTGATCTCACGGACCTGCACTTCGACGATGTCGCCTGCGGACAGCACGTCGGACGCCTTGTCGCCGCGGTCGTGCGAGAGCTCGGTGTTGGGAATGAGACCCTCGATGCCGCCGAGATCCACGAACGCGCCGAACTCGCGCACGGCCGTGACGGTACCGCGCGTGACCGCGCCCGCGGCCAGCTGCGCGAGCGTCTTGCCGGCGGCTTCCTTGGCTTCGCGTTCGAGCACGGCGCGGCGCGAGAGCACCACACGCTTGCCACCTTCGCGCACCTCGGTCACCGCGAACTGCAGCGTGCGACCCACGAGCGTCTGCGGATCGGCGACGAAGCCGCGGTCGGCTTGCGAAATCGGACAAAAGGCCCGCAGGCCGCCGACCTCCACATCGAGACCGCCTTTGTTCACGCCGGTGACCTTGCCTTCGACGGCCACGCCAGCGGCCTGCGCCGTGATGAGCTCGTCGACGCCGGCCGGCCGGCCCATGGTGCGGCCGACACGCAGCTCGCCGGAGCGCGAATCGAGCTCGACCACCACGGCTTCGAGGGTGTCGCCCACCTTCACCTGCAGCTGACCGTCGCGGTCGCGCAGGTCGTCGTTCTTCATGAACGCTTGCTGGCGCTTGCCTTCGGACGCCGGCTCGACCAGCTCCACGAACACTCCGTCGCGCCCGACTTGCACGACCTGGGCGCGGCAGCGCTCTCCGAGCGAGAGCGAGCGACGCCTGCCCGCGGGCTTGCCGTGGGTCTGGGACTCGAACAAAGCAGCGAAATTGTCGGGGGCCGGATCGGTGGTCATGGTGAGCTCGCCGCACGGTGTAGGCCGACGCGACGCCGCCTGCAAGCCCATGCCCGAAGACCGGTGCCCCCGAGCGGCAAGGTCCTGCTTCTGCCCCGAGCCAACGCTCGGGACGCTATCTCAGATGGCAGGCGCAACAGCCTTGGCTTGCAACTCGGTGTCGATCTGCAGTTGCACCTCTTCACCCACGAGCAGGCCACCGGTCTCCAGCGCCTTGTTCCAGCTCAAACCCCAGTCCTTGCGGTTGAGCTTGCCTTCAGCTGACACGCCGCGTACCAGCTGACCCCACGGGTTCTTGATCGTGTCGGTCAGCACCACCTGCAACACCACCGGATGCGTGACGCCGCGCATCGTCAGGTCGCCCGTCACCTTGAACTTGTTCTTGCCGGCCTTTTCGAGCTTGGTCGACTTGAAGGTGATGTCGGGAGTCTTGTCGACATCGAAGAAGTCGGGCGAACGCAGATGCGCGTCGCGCTTGGGTTCGCGCGTGTTGATGCTGCGGGCATCGATCTTCACCTCGATGCTGGAGTGCGTCGCATCCTTGTCGTCGAGCGTCACGTTACCGCTCACTTTGTCGAACTGCCCACGCACCGTGGTCACCATCATGTGGCGAACGCTGAACTGCGCGGTGGTATGAGCGGGGTCGAGGGCCCAATCGCTGGCGAAAGCCAGCGCGGTGGGAGCCAGCGCGAGTGCGAGCGCCAAACCCGAGCCGAGAAATGCAGGCAGATACCGATGTGTCGCGTGGTTCATGAGCGGTCTCCTTGAGGTGACCCTCACTATGCGGCCGCTTCCGGCGAGCACCAGATGTCGATCCGAGAACACAGCGTTCCACCACGAGGACAATCACGAGGACAATCACGACGCGCGCTCTGCCGCGCATTCCTGGTCTACGACGAACACGGCGGCAAGCTCGATCGCGTGCCACCACCAGCAGCCTGCGAGCCGGTTCAGCCTGGGACCGGTACGGCGCAACGGCCGGCGATGCACACCAGCGTGCCCACGGTCTGACCGGCGCAGCAATCGGCCGTCTTGGTGCAGCGATCGAATTCCTGCGCGCAGGTCGGCGGTTTGCCGCCGCACACGTTCTTCTTCAGCTTGGCGTCCGCCGCGCAGTAGCCATTGCAGCACTGGTCGCCGCTGTCGCAGGCCTTGCCGTCGGCGCGGCACGGCTCGGGCACCCAGAAGCCGCGGCTGTTGCCGGCAAGCAGCTCTTGCGCAGGCAGATAGAACGCGGGGTGACTGGGATCGTTGCCCTGGGTCTTGAGCTCCGCAGTGTCAGCTGGAATGTCGAGCGCCGCGACCCATAGCTTCTTGGGCGTGGGCGTCTGCGAGAGGTCGTGGTCGCGCGGGTCGCTCCAGGTCGGGTCGATGGTGGCAACGTTGCCGTACATGCGGCGGCTGGTGAACACGACCCAGGCGTAGCCGCCCGAGACGATCGGGCTCACCGTGGGCTCGAACTGCTGCTCGTTGTCGACATCGTGACCGTTGGCGCCCGTCGGCAGGTACACCGCGCCATTGAGCTTGCCGTTGGCGCGGTCGAGTGGATACGCCTTGAGCGCCTTGAGATCGGCCCACCACAGCTCGCCACGGTGGCCGTTGCGTGTCGCGAGGTACTCGCCGGTGTTCTGGGTGTCCGCCGTCTCCAGCTGGAACACCAGCCGATCGCCGGTGGGCATGAACGTGGGCCAGCCCGGCATCATCGAGCCGGTCGCCTGGAACGCCAGTTGCGGCTTGCTGAAGGTCTTGGTCTTGACCGCAAAGTCCATGACCACGAGCTTCCTCTTGTCGCCGGCGCCGATGGTCGCGTCGCCCGGGCCTGCGTAGAACGCGAACGCAACCTGGGTGCCGTCCGGTGAAAACGCGGGCGTCGCCGCCTTGGTGACGAAGGTCGTCAAGCCGGTGCTCGCCACGGTCATGCCGGTGGTGGTATCGAGCAGCGTGCTGTTCACGCTATTGGCGTTGCCGCTCAGCGGCCCGTCGTTGCCCAGGGCCAAGGTGCCGTCGGGCGACAGGCCGGCCCACCCCATCACGCCGTCCTGGGTGTACGGCGTCTCGGGATAGCCGGCGGTGTTGAGCGCATACGAAGAGCTGGAGGGGTAGTTGTCGCCGTGCTGGACGATCATGCGTGAGCCGTCAGCTGAAACGGTGTGGCACACGCGGCAGTTGCTGTTGTCGCCGGCCACCAGCGTCGGCGTAGTGGAGCTGCCGCTGATCGCCAGCGTGGCGCCCCCGAAGGTGATGGGGGTACCCATGGGGCCGTCCGACGTGTAGTTCTTGGCCAGGTTCGTGCCATACGATTGGTAGTACACGGTGCCCTTCAGCGAAGCACCGGCGATCGGCCACGTCTCCTGGATTGCGCCGTAGGCCTTGCCACCGGCGAACACGGTCAGCTTCACCTTCACGACCGAGCGTGCGGCGGAGCGCGTTGCAGCATCCCAGATGTCTTGCGGAATCGGATGACGCACGAAGGGCGCTGCGGCGGCCAGCTTGGCCGGGCGACCGAAGTAGCCGGTGTACGAGTAGTACTGGCTCTTGAGCTCGAGCTTGATCGCGTCCGCGGGCATGCTGGGATCGAAGTCCCACTGCAAGAGCGGCGCGAGCAGGCCCAGCGGCCAGACGGTCTGGTCGTACGGGTACAACCACTTGAGCATGGCGTTGCTGGTGGGTGTGCCATCGAGCGCTTTGTGCGCCGCTGCACTCGGCGCGGGGCCGGTGCCTTCACCGCCGACACCTCCGCAGCCGCCAGCTGCACAGCTGCCCGTCGCTGCAGCGCCGTTCTGCGACACGATGAAGATCACCGTGATGGTGGTGCTGACCTTGTACTTGCCCGTATCGGCCGTGACGATGGCCGTTCCGCCGACCTTGCCGGTGACGAAGTGGCCAGTGCTCGGATCGATCGTGCCGATTTCCGCGCGCGAGATCGACCACACCGGGCTTGCGGCAACCGTCCCGAGCTTGGCCTTGAAGTCGACGGTCTGTGCCTTGCCATTGACGACGTCGATGACCGTGTCTTTCGGCGTGATGGTGAACGAGCCGCTGACGGGCACGGTGTTTCCGGCATCGACGACGACACCGGGACCCGAGCCATCGAAGCGCTGAACCAAGCCTCCGTCGCCCTTGCCGCTCCCAGCGCCACCGCCGAGCAGCACTGGCTTCGGGGAGCTGGAGCATGCACACAGCGCGAGACTCAGCACGCAAACCACGAACCCACCACCTGGCCGCTTCGACATGAACACCTCGTCCCCCGTCCTGGCTACCCCCACCCAGGAGCTGCAGCGTCGACAAGTATGGTCGGCCACGGCCTGAGCGCAACTGGCGGCTCCAGTTACGCTACGCTTGCGTGGGCCGCAGCTCAAGTCACGGGCAGCGCACAACGCGCACATGGTATTCTTCGCAGTCTTCTGCAGCATCATGGGCCTGCTTCACTTCTACGTGGGGCGGCGGCTCTTGCACGACACCCAACTGACGCAGCCGTGGAAGCACCGGGCCTGGCTCGCCCTCTTCGCCTTGGGCTGCTCGATCCCCACGGCCTTCATGCTCGGGATGCGCGGCGAGCGCTCGCTGGCGCAATGGCCGTCGCGGCTCGCGTACGTCTGGCTCGGCTACCTGTTCTATCTGGTGCTGTTCCTGGCTGCGCGTGACGTGGTGCGTGTGCTCGGGGTCGCGTTCGCTTGGCTCGGGCGGCGCCTACAACGCCAGCAAGCAGCCACCCCCGCACCGCCAACTACGCCGCCGAGCGCGCAACCCGAAATGAATCGCCGCGTCTTCATGGCGCGCACGCTGGCTGCAGGCACTGGCCTCGCAGCGCTCGGCACCACCGGCTTGGGCGTGCGCGCGAGCCTGGGCGAGCTCACCACACCCGAGGTGGCGGTGCGCCTGACGCGCCTGCCCAAGGCACTGGATGGCTTTCGTATCGCGCAGATCTCGGACGTGCACATCGGCACGATGCTGGGCAAGCGCTTCCTGCGCGCCGTGGTCGAGACCACCAACCGCCTGAAGCCCGACCTCAT
>JADGRE010000029.1 GCA_017881185.1 Pseudomonadota bacterium
CCGGCCTTGCCCGCGGCCTTGATCATCGAGTACTCGCCGCTGACGTTGTAAGCTGCAACGGGAACGTCGACGGCGGCGCGCACGCGCGTGATCACGTCGAGGTAGCTGAGCGCCGGCTTCACCATGACCATGTCGGCGCCTTCCAGAAGGTCGAGCTGCACTTCGTGCATGGCTTCGCGGGCGTTGGCCGGGTCCATCTGGTAGCCGCGGCGGTCGCCGCTCTTGGGCGTGCTGCCGGCGGCATCGCGGAACGGGCCGTAGAAGCCGCTGGCGTACTTGGCCGCGTAACTCAGAATCGCGGTGTTGCCGAAGCCTTCGGAGTCGAGCGCGCTGCGGATGGCAGCCACTCGACCGTCCATCATGTCGCTGGGCGCGACGATGTCGGCGCCTGCGCGCGCGTGGCAGAGCGCTTCCTTGGCGAGCAGCTCGAGGGTGGCGTCGTTGTCGACCTCGAGCCGGCCGTCTTTGCCCGTGACGAGCTTGCCGCAGTGGCCATGGTCCGTGTACTCGCACATGCACACGTCGGTGATGACGACCAGCTCGGGGATGGCATCTTTGAGTGCGGCCACGCAGCGCGCCACGGGGCCTTGCGCGTCCCAGCCGCTGCTGCCCAGGGCGTCTTTGTGATCGGGGATGCCGAACAAGATGACCGAAGGCACCGACAGCGCGTGGGCTTCGCGCGCGTCCCGAACCGCTTCGTCGATGGACAGCTGGAACACGCCCGGCATCGAGGCCACGGGGTTGCGCACGCCTTGGCCGCCAGTGACGAACAACGGCAGGATGAAGTCTTTGGGGTCGAGGGTGGTCTCGCGCACCATGGCGCGCAGGGCTTCCGAACGACGCAGGCGGCGGGGGCGTTGGGCGGGAAAGGGCATTCAGGCTGGCTCCGAGAAGTGCTGCTCGAGGGCGAGCACGAGCCCATCGATGGTGTACTCCGTTGCCGTGACGTTGACGAGCAGTCCGTGGTCTTGCGCGGTTTGCGTGGTGATCGGGCCGATGGAGGCGAGGGTGACACCGGCGAGCAAGCGCGCCGCGTCGGCGCCCAGTGCCTGCATGGTGTGCGTGACCGTCGATGACGAGGTGAAGGTCACCACGTCGAGCTCGCGGTTCTCGAGGCGCTCTCGCAGTTGCGCAGCGCTCTGCGGGTCCGGACCGAGCGTACGATAGGCTTCCACCACATCGACGGTTGCACCGGCCGCCGTGAGCATCTCGGGCAGGACGTCGCGCGCCACTGCGGCCCGAGGCAAGAGCACCCGCAGCTGCTGCATGTGGCCGGCGTGTTGCGCAAGGATGTGCTCGGCCAACGCTTCTCCGCGGTAGGTGTCGGGCACCACGTCCGCCGCGATGCCGTGCGGGGCGAGCGCTTGCGCGGTGGAAGGCCCAATCGCCGCCACACGCGCCCCGCCCAGACGCCGACTGTCACCGCCGGCGCGTTGCAGCTCGGCGAAGAACCGTTCGACGCCGTTCTGGCTCGTGAACACCACCCAGCGATATTCGGCCAGCTGCGCGACGGCGCGTTGCAGCGGAGCCGGGTCTGAGGGATCGCTGATGCGGATCATCGGCAGCTCGACCGCTTCGGCGCCGCATTCGCGCAAGCACTGCGCGAGCGACTCGGCTTGCCCCGGCGCGCGGGTGACCAGCACGCGTTTACCGAACAGCGGCTGCGTGTCGTACCAGCGCAGAAGCTCGCGCAAGCGTACGACCTCGCCCACCACCGTGAGCGCGGGCATGCCGAGGCCGGCCTCTTGCGCCTTGCGCGCGATGTCGCGCACGGTGCCTACAACGGTGCGTTGCTGCGGTGTGGACGCTGACTGGATCACCGCCGCGGGTGTCTGTGGCGGCCGGCCGTGCTCGATGAGCAGCTGCATCAGCTCCGGCAGCTTGCGCATGCCCATGAAGATGACCAGCGTCTGGGTGGCCGTCGCGAGCTTGCTCCAGTCGAGCTGGCTGTGCTGCTTGTCGGGCGACTCTGCGGCGGTCACGTAGGCGACGCTGCTCGAGAGGTCGCGGTGGGTCAGCGACATGCCCGCATACGCCGTCGCTGCGCTGGGCGAAGGCACGCCGGGCACCACCTCGAACGAAACGCCCGCGGCGGCGAGGGCTTCCGCTTCTTCCGAGCCGCGGCCGAACAAGTAAGGGTCGCCGCCCTTGAGCCGGGCGACCACGCGACCGGCCCGCGCCGCCTCCAGCAGGCGTGCGTTGATGGATGCCTGGCGCTCCTGTCCGCGTCCCGCGCGCTTGCCGACGAACACGCGCTCGGCATCGGGACGGCAGTGCTTGAGTAGATCGGGATGGACCAGCGCGTCGTACAACACGAGGTCGGCGCGACCCAAGCAGCGCACGGCCTTCTGGGTGACGAGCTCGGGATCACCCGGCCCACCGCCGATCAAATACACCTTGCCCGCACGCGCCATGCGCGGATTCTAGCCCGTTTTTACGGTCTGCGGCGCACCTTTCCCTGCACTGCGCGCTGTCGCAAGGCGGGGCTGCGCGCTATCCTTGCGGGATCGTGTCGAGCTCGCAGTGGCGCAAGTGGTTGGGGTTTGGGGCCGTGCTCGCGTCGTTGGGCGTGGCGGGCGCGCTGGGCGCGCGACGCGTGCATGCGGACGCCATGCCGGCGGCCGTGCTCGAGCTGAAGTTCACACCGACCGCACGGGCGCAGGTGGCGATCTGGATCGAAGACCAGGCCGGCGCATACCTCGCCACCGTGCAACTGACCGAGGCCGTTGCCTTCCGCGGCATCGGCAATCGCCCCGGCGCCTCCGAGATGAACAGCGGCTACCGCTGGCCGTATGGGCGCCGCGAGGGCGTGCTGCCCGTCTGGGCGGCGCGGCGCGCAGCTGCACCCGGTGCGCAGCTGTGGAAGCGCGTCGTGTTCCAGAGCCGCATCGAGGGCCTGGCGTCGCGCACTGCGGTCGATCAATCGCCTGACAACTACTTCTGCTTATCATTCACGCAGGACAAGTCGGCGCGCGCCGCGCTCGATGCCGTGTCGTGCGCGAGCGTGTTCTCCAGCGACAAGGGCCGCTACATCACAGCGAGTGATGTAGCGATGCCCTACGTGGAACCGTTCGAGATGGTCGGCGCGGGGCACAACCCGACCGAGAAGCCGCTGTCGCTCTACTCGCGCTATCCGCCGCGCATGGACGTGAGCATGTGCAGCTCGGGGGGTTGCGCAGACAGCCTCGACCTAGCGCAGTTCGCGGCCGACGCGCGCAGCGTCATGCCCGAGATCGACGCCATCACCGTGGCGACGCCCCCGGGTGACGCGCCGCAGAGCGTGCTGTTCACGGTGCCTGCAACCTGGCCCGCGGGCAGCTACGTCGCGTGGCTCGAGGTGAACGTCGAAGGCGACTACGGCGCCAGCTGGAACGCCACGAGCTACCCCACGCCCACCACGCCTGCCGACGACTGGGACTACTGGGCGAAGAGCTTCGGTTACCCGTACCGCGGCCAACCCTCGGTGGTGTTCAAAGTGCCGTTCGTGCTCGGCGACACGGGGCAGAACAGCTACTCACGCGACACCCCGGTCGGGCGTTCCTCCTGGGATATGTTCGCCGCCAGCTACGGCACGCTCGAGCCGATGGGCGATGTCGTCGACGACCCGCAGAACGCACCCGGCAGCGGCACAGATCGCTTGCGGCGCGACGCGGATGGTCATCGCTTCGTGGTGAACACGCAGGTGCTCTCCCAGCTGCCAGACCCACCGCCGGCAACCGACGGCGGACAAGTCATGCAGGGCGCAGACGCCGGCACGAGCAATGTCGCGGGCACCGGGGGAACGATCAGCGCGGGACAGGCGGGTGAGGCAGGTGGCCAGGCTCACGCGGGCAGCAGCGGGGACGGCAGCGGGGCGTCGGGCGGCCGCGGCGCAGCCTCTGGTACGGCGGGCACCGGCAGCGGCGCAGGCACCACGAACGGCATGGTGATCGAGAACAGTGGTGGCGGCGTGAACGGCGCAGTCGGCGCGATCTATGATCTGCAGCTGAGCAACCACCAGAACGAGCTGCGCTCGCACACCTGGATCAACCTACGGTTTCGCGCACCCCATTCACGTTGGCCGCTGCACCGCTACGAGCTGCGCTACGGCACCGATCCGATCGTCGACGACGCCACCTTCCTGCGCAACGGCCGCCAGGCGAAGAACGCTACCGACGCGACCGAAGGCGCCACGCTGCTGATGCTTCCGACCGAAGTGCCGGCGGGGCAGTGGGTGGCGGGCTCGGTTGGCGACTTGGTGCAGCAGACGCACTACTACGTGGCCGTGCGCGCCATCGACAAGCTCAACCAGGCGGGGCCGATCAGTGTCGCGGAGATCTCCACCACGCCGCGTCACTTCGCCACGGTCTCGCCTTGCTTCGTCGCGACGGCCGCCTACGGCACCCCGCTGGCGAGCGAGATCGGTGCGCTGCGGCGCGTGCGCGATCGCTACTTGTCGAGTGAGGCGCCCGGAAGGGCACTGGTGCACGCGTATTACGCGGTCGGGCCCACATTGGCGCGCTTCGTCGCTGCGCACGACACGCTGCGTGGGCTCGTGCGTGCTGCGCTCTCTCCGGTGGTTGCGCTTGCCAAGCGTGTGCCCTGAGCGTGCGGCGCAGCCGCGGTGCCCAGTGGTTTGGAGCCGCGCCATACGTATGATAGGCATGGCCCGCCATGCTGCGTTCCCGTCGCCTGTCTTGTCTGTGGCTCTTGCCGATCCTGCTCGCTTGCTCGGCGGGCTCGCTCGGTCAGGCGGAAGCGGCTCCCCCGAAGCAAGCCGCGCAAGCCGGCCAAGTTGTAAAGCCCACGCACAACCCCGAAAGCCAACATCAACCCCAGCATCAAGCCAAGGTCCTGCTCACTCCCGCGGGGCAAGCCACCGTGAGCGTGACCGTAGAGGTCGTGCAGAAGCCAAAGGACCGCGAACGCGGCCTGATGTTCCGCACGCACCTCGATGACGACGCCGGCATGCTCTTCATCTTCGAGAGCGAGCAGCAGCAGACCTTCTGGATGCACAACACTCTCATCCCGCTCGACATGATCTTCATCCAGGCGGACAAGAGCGTGCTCGGTGTGGTCGAGAACGCCACGCCGCGCACCGATGTGCCGCGCGCCGTCCCGGGCGCGTCGCAGTACGTGCTCGAGGTCAACGCCGGCTTCTGCCGAAAGCACGGCATCGAAGCCGGCACGTTCGTACGTTTCGTGGATGTCACGCAGGCAGGCCCTGCAGCCCCTGCAGCCCCGAGGTGATGGCATGACTTACCCGCTCCGCAGCCCGCGTCGCGCGCTCGTCACGTTGGCATTGATCACGCTGGCGTTGCTCGGCGCGTGCAAGCACAAGGCCGAGGACGACGGCACCGAGAACCTCAACGTCGATCTCAAGAGCACGCCTCCGTCGTCGAGCACCCCAGCGCAGCCCGCACCGAGTCAGCCCGCTGCGCAGCCTGACAACGACACCACTTCGGACGGCTACCAGATCATCCACGCCAAGACCAAAGCCGGCGACACGGCGATTCGCGTGAAGGCGCCCGATGGTTGGAAGATCCTGCAGCCGCCGAGCAGTCCCGATCCACACGCTGGGAAGTTCAGCTTGTCACAGGCGCTCAAAGGCCTCTCCGGCAAGGGCGTGCTGGTGGCGACCATCACCACGGGCCTGGGCACGTTCCAGTGCGATCTCTTCGACGACAAGACCCCGAACACGGTGGCGAACTTCGTCGGTCTCGCGCGCGGCTTGCGCAAGTTCTGGGATCCCAACGCACGCGAATGGGTGGGACGCCCGTTCTACGACGGCACGTCGTTCCATCGCGTCATCCCAGGTTTCATGATCCAGGGCGGCGATCCCGCCGGCGATGGCAGCGGGCATCTTTGGTACTCGATCCCCGACGAGCTGCATCCTTCGCTCAAACACGATCGCGGCGGCCAGCTCTGCATGGCCAATCGCGGGCCGAACACCAACGAGGCGCAATTCTTCATCACCGAAGACGCAGCGCCGCATCTCGACACCAGCTACACGATCTTCGGTCAGTGTCTACCCACCGATCTCGTGTACCGCATCGCGCGCGTGCCGCAGTCCGGCCCGCCCGACAACCGGCCGCTAACGCCGGTCACGATCGATCACGTCACGGTGGCGCGCGTCGTGGGCGGCGCGCTCAGCGCGCTGCAGAGCCACACGACGCCGTCGCCAGCGAGCGTGCCTGCGCCGGCGCCCGGCGTGGTGCCACAGGGCCACGCGGTGCAGATGCCGAAGCCGAAGTGACGCGGGCGCGCAGCCGCACGCCGGTGCACGAATCGGGCACGGGCTCAGCGCTCTTCGGGCGTAGGCGGCTTCGGAGTCTTGCGCGCGTTCGCGTTGGCCGACTCGATCTCCGTGCGCGAGCGCAGTCGACCTTGCTCGTCTTCGCTGAAGCGAATCTGCAGCTTGGCTTCGACGTTGAGGCCCGCCAGCACCTTGCGAACTTCGGACGCGATGTCAGCTTGGCGCAAGAAGCGCCCAACCTCGTTGGCGATGGCGTTGACCAGGCCGTGACGCGCGTCGACCAGCTGCGCCGCGATGTTCGTCGCGAGCTCCTTGGGGAAGATGGACTCGCTCACGTCGCGCCCGGCTGACAGCCCGCGCTTGATGAACTCGGTGGCCAAGCGTTCGAGCGGCAGGCGCGCGTCGCGGGGCTCACGCGGCTCACGCGCTTCGGGTGCGGGTGCGGGTGCGGGCTCGCGCGCGCGCGCGGGCTCCGGAACGCTTTCGGCGCCGGGCCGGACCACCTTGCGCTCTTCTTCCGGCGGCATATCCACAACAGATTGTGGGGAACTCCGTGCAAAAGTCAAAGCGACGGGTGATGAGAAGCCGGTTGCGCGCGGCCGCGGGGCCGCCGAGGATGCAGGGCATGGCGGAGGTGTTGCTGGTATCGAAGCCGATCGTCCCGCCGTGGCACGACAGCTCGAAGAATCTCGTGCGCGATCTGGCGACGCACATGCAACGTCACGTGCCGGTGATCTTGTCGCAGCCCGGCGCCCGCCTCGACATCCCGCGCGCACGCGTGTTGCCGGTGTACCCGCAGCGCGCTGCGGGCTTCGCGCCCGCGCTGGCGGACAACGCGCGCGTGCTCGGCCAGCTGCTGCTCGGTGGGCGTGTCGGGCTGTGGCACTTCTTCTTCGCACCCAACCCCAAGACCTCGCGCGTGGCGCGCGTGGCTGCGCGCTTGCGTGGCATGCGCACGTTGCAGACGGTGTGCAGTGCACCGCGCGCGGATGTCGACCCCAAGAGCGTGCTCTTCGCCGACCGCGTCATCGTGCTGTCACGGCACACGCAACAGCGCTTCCTCGACGCGGGCATCGCGCCTGAGCGCTTGGCGTTGATCCGGCCTTGCATCGCTCCACTGTCACCGCTGTCGGCGGCGGAGCAGCTGGCCGTGCGTGCGCGGCTGCAGTTGCCTGCGAGCGTGCCGCTGGTCGTGTATGCGGGTGATTTGGAATTCGGGCAGGGCGCCGACCTGGCGCTGCACGCCCATCGTGCGTTACCCAAAGCACTGGGCGCGTTCCTGGTGATGGCGTGCCGCACGAAGACGGCGCACGCCAAGCAGCGCGAAGTGGAGCTGCAGCAGCGCGTGCGCGATTGGGGACTCTCGGACAGCGTGCGCTTGCTCGGCGAGACGCCGTACATCCACGACCTGCTCGCGGTGGCCGACCTCGTCACGTTGCCCACCGATACGCTGTACGCGAAGATGGACTTGCCGCTGGTGCTGGTCGAGGCGATGGCGCTCGGACGGGCGGTGCTCGTGGGCGAAGGCACGCCTGCACAAGAGCTGGCCGATGGCGGCTGTGCTGCGCGCGTGCCGACGCAGCCCGAAGCGGTGGCGGAGCAGACACGTGCGCTGCTCGAAGACGACCACGCGCGTGCGGCGCTTGCGGAACGGGGCCGCGCATCGGCGCTCGAACACTATGCTGCACCGCGCATGGCGCAGGCCTACGAGCGCATCTACGACGAGCTTGGTACGTGACCAGGCCAGGGCCGGCCTGCTGCAGCGGCCTGCTTGACGTGCGCCGCGTCAGCGCTTATCCCCGTGGCCCACGATGAGCAAACCCGAGCCCAAGAGCGAAGCCGAGAACCGCGCTTACTACGACGACTTCAGCGACTGGTACGAGCGCGAGCGCGGGCGCGGCTACCATCGCATGCTGGATGATCTCGAGATGCGCATCTGTGCGCCGCTCGTGACCGGACGGCGTGTGCTCGAAGCCGGTTGCGGAACCGGGCTCATTCTCGGTCGCTTGGCCCAGCACGCCGACAGCGCGTGGGGTGTAGACCTTTCACCAGGCATGGTCCGACTGGCCAAGCAACGCGGCCTCAACGTGGTGCTCGGCTCGGTCACCGACTTGCCGTTTGCGGACGCGAGCTTCGATCTGGTGTGCAGCTTCAAGGTGTTGGCGCATGTTCCCGATATCGGCCGCGCGATTTCCGAGCTCGCGCGCGTGACGCGACCGGGCGGACAGCTGGTGCTCGAGTTCTACAATCCGTGGAGCTTGCGCTATCTTGCCAAGCGCATCGCGGGTCCGGGTGCGATCAGCGATGGTCGCACCGAAGCCGACGTGTACACGCGCTGGGATGCGCCGTACGTGCTGCCGCGCTTGTTGCCGCCGGGCGTCGAGCTCGAAGAGTTGCGTGGTGTGCGCGTCTTCACACCTGGCGCGTTCGTGCACAAGCTTCCCTTGCTGTCGCGCGCGTTTTCGTTCGCCGAGCAGTTGGCGCTGGACTCGCCGCTGCGTTACTTCGGCGGTTTCCTCGTTGCGATCCTGCGCAAGCAGCGCAGCGATGCAGGTTGACTTGCTTCGTCCGACGGTGCGAGATATAGGACGCAGACGATCATGCCAGCCACGATCGACACGCGTCTGAATCGTTTGCGCGAACGTGCGGAGCGCGCGCTGGCGAGCGGCCGCCGCGGTGGCGACGTGATGACTGTGCTCGAAACGATGACGCGTGAAGCGCCGGACGGCAGCATGCACGCGCTGTTCGCGCATCGACACCTCGCAGAGATGCAGCTCGAAGGCTCGCCATGGCGCGCAGCGTTGCATCTGCGGCGCGTGATCGACGCGGGTGCTGCAGACGACGGCGCGCACGCTCTGATGGGTTTGTGTCAGGCGTTGCTCGGCAACTACCGCGCAGCCGTGTCCGCGTATCGCTGCGCGGTGCAGCAGGCGCAGCGCAATCCTTGGTACCACCACAACCTCGGCCACCTGCTCGACGTCGGCCTGGGCGACGCCAAGACCGCGCTCGAACATCTGCGCGTCGCGCACCGGGCGCAGCCCGAGGAAGACGAGATCACCGCGTCGCTCGCGCACTGTCTGGCGCGGCTGGGGCAGCTCGAAGAAGCACGTGCGCTCGCGCAGCGTGCGGTCGAGCGTTCGCCTCGCAATCGCGAGCATCGCGCGTTGCTCGAGTGGGTGGAAGAAGGCGCTCCCGAGGGTAAGCCCGCGCCGCGCAGCGCACCCCGGCGGCAGGGCGCGCAGGCTGGCTCGCAAGCCGCACAAAGCGCAGCAGCGGGCACGGCGGCCAGCGCCGCGCCCATTGCGCCCGAGCAAGTTTTGCGGCTCTTGCAAGACCAGATGCCGCGCGCTGGCTTCACGCCGGATCACGTCGACAGCGCGGCAGCGCTCTGGGCAGATTTCTGTGGTGGTCGGAGCGTGCGCGTCAGCAAGCCCGCGGTCTACGCGGCGGCGGTCGAGTACGCGATTGCCAAGCTCGATCCCAAGCGCGACCGCGCCGTGACCGTCACACAGGCCGACGTCGCCCGCCGCTACGGTGTCGCGACGCGTTCCATCTCGAGCCGCTACGACGAGATCCGCTCGGTGCTCGCGCTGGTGCCGGGCGATCCGCGCTACGTGCGCTGAGCTGCGTCACTGAGCTGCAGCTGGGTCCCGCATCCCGCCGCGCCGCGCCGCGAGCTGGCGAGCTGGCCAGTTTTTGGCCAGCCGTGGTGGGCTCAGGTAAGCATGCAGGATGCACCGCTCGTCTGCTGCTGTGTCGTTCGCGCGCGCGTTGCTCGCGCTGTCGCGCGCGCGCAAGACGGGGGTGTTGACCGCGCGCACCACGCTGGACGCAGTGCGCGTCGCCATCGTCGACGGTGTGGTGCGTGCGGCGCGTGCCGAGCGCGAGTCCGAGTTGCTCGGTGACGTCTTGCTTCGCGAGGGAGACCTCGACGTCGAGGCACATCTGCGAGCCCTCTGCGTAGGTGCCGCCGAGCATCCGGTGGGTCAGTGGCTGGTGCGCGCCGGTGCCGCGACGCGACCCGCCGTGGAACATGCGCTGCGCGATCAGCTACGCGCTCGCCTCTTGCGCGTGTTCGAGTGGCCGGCCATCGAGTACACGCTGGTCAGCGGTAGCGCCGACGTCGGCGTGCCCTGGGTGAGCGAGCCCATCGCAACGTGCGACATCGTGTTGTCGGCGCTGCGCACCCGCGTCGGTGAGCAGGACGTGCAAGCATTCTTGGTGGCTCATGCCAGCAGCGCACTGACGCTCAGTTCGTTGGGTGCTTGGTTGTTGCGCGACGCCGCGCTCTGGCCAGACGAAGCCGCGCTTGTGTGGGCGCTCGCCACAGACGAGGGCGTGCTACTGGCCACGCTGCGCCAGAACGGCTGTGCTTCCGTGCGGTCGCTGCGCACACTCACGGCGCTGTACCTGCTCGGCGCGGTCGTGCCGCGCGTGCATGCGGGCGCGAGCTATCCGGTGCTGCTGCGCAAGCAGCGGCAGATTCGCCGCCGCGCGAGCCCCGCCGAGTTACTCGACTTGCACGCCGACGCTCGCACGGGCGAGGCGCGCCGCGCGTTGCGTCGTCTCGCACAGAGCGTGCATCCGGATGCGCTCGGGCCGCAGGTTCCGCTCGCGCTCCGCCAGGCGTCGACTGAGGTCATGACGGGTCTCGCGCGTGCGGAGCGAGAGCTGCGTGTGGCTACGGGCGTCGGCCGTCGCGTGCGCTGAGCGCGTCGATCTTCACTGCTGTGCCGGCAGCCACCAGCTGTCTTCGGGCGCCGGTGCTTGCGGTGCTTGCGGTGCAGCAGGTGCTGCCGTGCCAGCGGTGCCAGCGGTCGGCTGCGGCGCGGGTGCAGCGGCAGCGGCGTGATCGGCTGCGCGGACGGCTGTTTGCGCTTGCGTCGCGGTGGGCGTGCTCGCAGCCGTGGGCTTGCCCGGCTCAACCGAGACGAACAGCGGGTTCTGGTTCTGCCACCATGGATGCAAGGGCACCCATGGCGCGGCGTTGGCCTGCGCGCGTTGCTGCGACAGTGACCAGAAATCACGGCTCAGCACGCTCGGCCCTGCGCTTGCGGTTGCGTCCGGCGCGCCAGCGTGCAAGCTCACGACGTAGCTGGCGAGCGTGCGTCTGGCGCGAAAGCGCCCGAAGTTGTAGCTGCTCACCTTGGTACCAAGACACGCTCGCAGCGCTGGCGTATCGGGTGTCACCCGCACCGAGCTGGCGCTGCCGTCGTTGTTCGCCACGAACGCGATGCGCACTGCTGTGAGCTTGGGCGTGCGTTGCAGCTCGGCGAGCACGCATTCGCGCAGCTCTTGCGCGTGTTCGCGCATCACGTGGTCCACGGCCGCGGTCGTCAGCGTCCGCGCAACGGAGGGCTCTGCGCGGGGCGCTGCAGGTGGCGTGTCCCACGCGGGGACCGCGGCCGTCGTGGCGCTGCTCGACTGCGCGCTCGGCAGCAGCGCCGCCAACTGTTCGCGCAGCGGTTGGCTGGTGCGCGCGTCCTGCGCGAGTCGCTCCACGAAGGCCGTTTGTTCTGGGTCCCCACGCCGCAGCAGCGCGCGTGCTGCGCGCGTCAGCACTTGTGGCGTTGCGGCCAGCGCGCTGTCGGCATGGTAGAGCCGCAGCAGCTCCGACAGTGGGCTCACGACCTCGGTGCCGCCCAGCTCGTCGAGTGCATCGACCAACGGTTCCAGCTCGGCTTCTGGGGTCGCCGGATCGAAGAGATGATCGACCAAGCGCGGCACGGCGCGGGTCTGTCGCTGCGCGATCAACGCCGGGATGATCGCGTGCAACGGTGGCGAGCGGGTGTCGTCGAGGAAGTCGTAGTGCGCCAGCAGCGCGTCCACCAGGTATTCGGTGCCGACGCTGCGCTTGGGCAACTGGCTCGCGAGGTGCGCGCGCAGCGGCGCTGGCATGCCGTCGTGCCCGTAGATGGCGAGCAGATCGGCAGTGGCGGCCGGATCGGCAAGCGAGATCAGTGCGTCGATGGCGAGCTGTCGCGCAGGCAGAAGGCGCGTGTCCGGGTCGAGCGCGATGGCCGAAAGCGCGTTGCGCAGCGGCTCGATGGCTGCGGGCGCTGCAGCTGTCGGCGGCAGCGGTCCGATCACGTCGAGATCCGCGCTGCTGATGGCGGCGCCGAACGAGCCCAGGTCGCTGCGTGCCCCGGTCTGCGCGTCCAGCGCGACCAGCTTGCCGTCCCCGGTCACCAGCACGAGGCCGGCGCTGCTGGCGTGCCCGGCGACCACGTCGTGATCGAGCAGCGCGGCCCACGCGAACGCGCCATCCGCGCGGTGCGCGAAGAGATCACGGTAGAAGACAGAATAGTATCGATCACCGAGGAGCGCGGCGCCGCCGGCATCGGGCGCGAGCGGTGCGAGCAAGGCGATGCGCCCGTGTGCCGAGCGGCCCGCAGGGATCGCGTCGTAGCCCGACGGGCGCAGCTGGGTCTGTCCGGGCAGCTCCGTGTCGGGCACGCGCGCTGCCGCTCTGCTCGATCCAAGCGCGTCCTTCGCGCGTGCGGGCGTCGTGCCGAACAAGAGTCCGCCGCCGTCAGCAGCAGCGAGCCATTCCAGCTGCACACCCGAAACCGAGGCGCAGCCCAGATCGGCCCCGGAGCGCGCGTCGAACGTGAGTAGCTCGTGGCCCTCGGCGATGACCCAGCAGTGCTCCGCGGAGCAGGTTGGGCGCGAAATGGCTTCATGAAACTCACGCTGCCAGCGCTGCGCGCCCGTGCTCGCGTCCACCGCGCTCACGCTCGAGGCGCGCTGCCGAGGGTCCAACGCCGGCGTGGTCGTGGTGTACACGACGACGGCCCCCGTCTGGCTTGCGCCGAGCCACTGTGCACGCTGCAGCGGCAGCGCCCAGCGTTGCGATCCGTCCCGCAAATCGAACGCCGCAACTTGTCCCGCGAGCGTGGTGACGACCACATCCTGCAGCAGCTGGGGTCGCGCGCTCGGCGTGACCGGCGCCCGCCAGCGCAACGCGCGCGCCGACAGATCGTAGAGCAGCAAGCCGGGCGCTGCGCCGTCTGCGACGCCGGCGGCGAGCGCGTGGCTGGCCAACTGTGCGCCGGCGCCGCCGTCTGGCGCGTGAGCCATCATGGCATCCGCCGCCGTCAGCTGCGTGCAGGCTCGCGAAGCGGCGCCCACGGGTACGCTTGCCGCACGTTTGGGCGTGGCGGCGCATCCCGTCGCCGCGCAGCCGGCAAAGAGCACGGCCAGCAGCCAGCGCTGTGCTGGTGCGCTCATCGAGCCGGTTCCTTGCGAGGGCTCGCGACCGGCGTTCGCAAGCGCTCCACGCTGCCACGCAGCGCCCGCGTCAGCGCCTCGTCGCCCGCGATGCTGGGCTTGGTCAGTAGGCCCTGCAGGAACGCGCGCACATGCTCGCCCGTGACGTCCTCCAGGGTCGCGACGATCTGCAGCTTCGTGTTGCGGTCGAGATCGGTGCGCTCCAGGTAGCGCTGATAGCCGGTCAACATCACCTCGAGCGGCTGGTTGCCGAGCTGCGCAGTGAACGCGCGCACGCTGGCCGCGTCGCCGAGCTTGCCGATGGCCGCGGCGGTCTCGGGCTCGGAGCGCGCGAGCGCACGCAGCAGTGCAGGCACGGCGCTCGGGTCGCCGCGCTCCGCCAGCGCGCGCGCCGTCTGCGCACGCACGCTCGGGTCGTGGTCGCGCAAGCCTTGTTCGACCAGGCTGAGCGCTGCAGGCTCATGCAAGCGCGAGAGCGCGAGGTAGGCGTGTGCGCGCGCCTGGGGCCGCCGATGCCGAGTGAAGCGTTGCAGCGCTTGCAGCGACTCGCGTGCGCCGAGCTCGCCGAGCGCGTCGATCATCCGGTCGGCGACGACGTCCTCTTGTCCGGCCTGCAGCGCCTGCGCCACGCAAGCGCTGGCCGCCGCGCTCTGGCTCTGTGCCAGCTGCTGCACCAAAGCCAACGCTGCGTCGCGCGCCGGGTTGCGTGCGAGCTGCTGGCAGAGCGTCGTCACGCCCGCGCTCGCGGCACCCGGTGCACGGGGCTGCTCTTGCCCGTGACTGCGCGCGTGCGCTTGTGCATGCACGGACCCACTGCAGGCCAGTGCGATCAGAGCGCCGGCTGCACGCCAGGATCGTGAGGCTCGCAGTCGCCACAGGCGCTCGGGGTTCGCGGTCACGGCGTCACTCTGCCATTTCTCTGCGTTCTCGCCCAAGCCATGGTAGGCGTTATCCAGATTTCTGGACGTGGGCTCCGACCGAGCGTTCCGAGCCCCGGGCAGGTGGGTGTGTCGGAACAAGCCAGTCGAAGCCATGTGTGGGGGACCGTGCCGCAGGCACCGCTGCGCCTGCTCGCAGCGCTCTCGTCACGGCTGCGCCTGCTCGCCGCGCTCTTGCTGGTGGTCGGGGGCCTCTGCTTGTGGCGCAGCGCCCCCGGCGCCGCGCGCGCGCCGAGCTCGGAGCTCGCGCTCGCCCAGTGGCTGCAGCATCTCGGCTTGGTGGTGGACCCAGCGCAGGTTGCCTGGCTCGCCCCACGCCCGAGCTTGCTCGGCCTACGCCCCGCGCTCTTCTCGGCGCGCTCCGGCAAAGACCTGCACGACGTGTACTTCGCCAACGTCCGCGTCTCCGGCAGCTCGGTGGTCGACGTCTACGGCCTCACGAACACCACGCGCACCTCCAGCGCCGATGAAGACCAGCTCGTGCCGGTCGGGCCGTACGTGGCGTACGCCGCGCGGGTAGGGCGCGCGTACGACGCCGTCGTGCTGCTCGACACGCGCGGCGAGCCTTCCGCCATCACGCACGGCTGGCCCTGGTACGCGAAGCTGCAGAACGTCGTCACGAACCTGCAAGACACTGGCCGCGTGGCCGCGTTCGGCACACGTCGCTACAATTTCGTGAACGCTCCGTCGAAGTTGCAGCTGTCGGCGGTAGTCGCGAAGCTGAGCATCCACGCCGACACCCGTGAAATCGTGATCGACCCCGCTGCTGACCGGCCGGTGGTCGGCGCAGACGCCGTCGAGTTCGAGCGCGTCGAGAAGGGTCGTCCTGGCCTGGTGACCTGGGTGGTCGACACGGTGCGTCGCGTGCCGTGGATCGGTCGCGGCCCGGTCGAATGGCTCGAGCACACCGTGTTCGGTCTGACCGACCGCGCCAACCGCGCGTACCACGACGTGGTGGTGGTGGACACCGCCGCCGAGGTGAAACAGGAGCTGCAGCTTCCCGATCTGCCGGTGCGACCCGAGCCGCCCGCCGTGGTCAAGCGCGAGCTCGACATCGGCTGGCCGCCGCCACGTCTGCGCCCGGTGCTCGATCACCCCATCAAGGGCGAGGGTGTGTGGCTGCGCATCACCGACGATCCCTTCGTCGCGCAGAACCCGGACGGCTCGCCGCTGTTCTACCGCACGTTCATCCGCGTCGATCCCGAGCGCGAGTACACGCGCGTATACGTGACGATGTGGGATCCGCGTCAGGTGCAACTGGGCATCGTGATGGGCACGCAGGAGCCGCAGAGCGCGACGGGTGAAACCGGCAGCGGTCAGATCCCACGCGATCCGTGGGTGATCTCGCACCTAGTCGGCGCCTTCAACGGCGGCTTTCAGGCGCTGCACGGCGAGTTCGGCGCCATGTCGGAGCGGCGCGTGTACTTGCCGCCGAAGCCCTACGCCGCAACCGTCGCTGTGCTCGAAGACGGCCGGGTCGGCATGGGCTCGTGGCCTGGGCCGGGCCGTCGCGCGTGGGACGAAGAGCTGGCGAACTCGCAGATCCCCAACGACATGATCGCGATGCGTCAGAACCTGACGAGCGTGGTCGAGGACGGTCGCTACAATCCGTGGGAGCGCTGGTGGTGGGGCGCCGCACCCGAGTGGGCCAAGGAGCAGACCTACATTCCGCGCTCGGGCTTGTGCCTCACGAGCGAAGGCTTTCTCGCGTACTTCTGGGGCGAGTCGATGGGCCCCGAGGAGCTTGGCAAGGCGATGATCGCGGCACGCTGCGAGCGCGGCATGCACCTCGACATGAATGGCAAACACACAGGCTTCGAGCTCTACCGTCCATTCGCCAAGGGCGAGAGCATCCCGCCTTTGACGCGCGCGTTGACGGCCAGCGAGTACGATGGTGACTCCGCAGACCTGCTGGGCGTGCACGTGCGCTCGCGCTTGGCCGTGTCCGCCATGACCCCCATCTCGTTCCCGCGCTATCTTGGGCGCGACCCGCGCGACTACTTCTATCTCACGCGCAAGCCGCTGTTGCCCGGTGACGATCTGCAGATCGGCGGCAAAGCCGTGCCGTTCTCCACCGACGGTCTCCCGGACGTCGGCTTCCCAGCGGCGTTTGCCCGCACCGCGCTGGTCGGTGAGGCACCCGCCTGGGTCGTGCGCATCGACGCTTCACGCGCCGTGCCGCAAACGCTCGCGGATCCCGGCCTGACGCGACCCGTCGCGTACCTCACGGGTGTGGCTGCCGCGCCAGCAAACACTGCGGTGCCTGCACCAAGCGCAGGCGTCTCGCTCTTCGCTCATTACCTGCACGGACGCTTGCGCGTGGCCGTCGGCGAGCCGCCCAGCGGCGCTGCCACGCTGTGCAGTGGACCGCTCTTGTCGGACGCGCCCACCGCCGCCGCCGCCATTGGCGTCGATGCCGAAGGCTTCGTGGTGTACGCGCAGGGCGCGTGGGCCGCGCTCAGCCAAGCCATGCAAGGCGCAGGCGTCGCACAGCCCATTGCCTTGCCTGCACAGCGTCTGGCGTTCGCGCGGGAGGCCGGCAACGTGGCCGTCGACGGCTCGACGCCGTTGGCCGTCGACGAGGACAGCGCGCTGGCGTTCATGGCCCAGACTCGGCCCGCGGCCGACGTCCTATTCCCCCAGGTCAAGCCGCGACCGTACGGCTACTGGGGTTGGCTGCAAGATCAGCGCGTGCGCTACTTCCCCAGCGGTCCGGCGCGTTTCCCAATGCCTGACGCGCTCAAACCCGACGCCGGCGCCCCGCCAGCGTTGCCCGCGCCTGCGCACTGAGCCCAACCGCCGCGTTCCGTGTCCCGGCTCCCGGCAGACCGCCGCAGAAGTAACCCATAGCCTTGACCAAAATCGCTCTGATCCCGTACCTTTAGGGTCTGTAGCACCGGGTCGCGCGCAGCCGTTTGTTGCGCACGGCATTCGTGGTTGTCATGAGGGCGACTTGAAGCAGCCCATTCCGTTCGGAAAATACTTCCTCCTCGAGCGAGTCAACGTTGGCGGCATGGCCGAGGTCTTCAAGGCCAAGGCCACCGGCGTCGAGGGCTTCGAGCGCATGGTTGCGGTCAAACGCATCCTGCCGAGCATCGCCGAAGATGAAGAGTTCATCACGATGTTCATCGATGAGGCGAAGATCGCGGTGCAGCTCACGCACGCGAACATCGCTCAGATCTTCGATCTAGGGCGCGTCGACGGCAGCTTCTTCATCGCGCTCGAATACATCAACGGCAAAGACATGCGGGCGATCTTCAATCGCTCGCGTCAGCGCGGCGAACAGCTGCCGGTGCCGATGTCTTGCTACATGATCATGAAGCTGTGCGAGGGCCTCGACTACGCGCACAACAAGCGTGATGCGACCGGCTCGTTCTTGAACCTCGTGCATCGCGACGTCTCGCCGCAGAACATGATCGTCTCGTACGAAGGCGAGGTGAAGATCATCGACTTCGGCATCGCCAAGGCTGCAGGCAAGGCCGGCAAGACGCAGGCGGGTATCTTGAAGGGCAAGTTCGGGTACATGTCGCCCGAGCAAGTGCAGGGCATGGAGATCGATCGCCGCAGCGACGTCTTCGGCGTGGGCATTTGCTTGTACGAGCTGCTCACCGGCGAGCGTTTGTTCGTGGGCGAGAGCGACTTCGCCACACTCGAGAAAGTTCGCAACGTCGACATCATGCCGCCCAGCACCTACAACCGTAGGGTGCCGGAAGACCTCGAGCAGATCGTGCTCAAGGCCTTGGCGCGCGATCGGGATGAGCGCTACCAGACCGCGATGCAGCTGCACGACGACTTGCAGTCGTTCATGTACACCAGCGGCAACTTCTTCTCGCGCAAAGACCTCAGTCTCTACATGCACCGCGTGTTCGCGGAGGAGATCGACAAAGAGAGCGCGCGCGATCAAGAGTACGCCGGCATGGAAATGGGCGCGGGCATCGAAGAGGCCGAGCCCACCGGCTTGCATGCGTTCGACGAAATCGAACCGGTGAGCACGCTGAGCGAGCTCAACATCCAGCCGCAGTACCGCGCGCCTGCAGCCGCACGCCAGTCGAGCCCCAATCAGCCGTTGCCTCGCAAGTCCACGCTGCTGGGCATGCCGGCCGCAGCAGCCCGGCCGCAGTCGAGTCAGCCGATGATTACGCGCGTGCCCGGAATCGTGCCGCGCGCGCAGTCCATTCCGCCCTCCGCCGCGCGCTCCGGCGTGCGGACCTCGCAAGCGGCTCCGGCTGCCGTGCAGTCGCAAGGGGGTCGCTCGCGGCCACCGGGGCTCGACATGGATTGGGACGAGGACGAGCTGTCGACGCAGATCTACGACAAGCCCGACGACCTGCCGCTCGCCGCCATGGCGCGCGGACCGCAACCCGCGGTCTCATCCACGGGCTCGTTGCCTCCCGTGTTGATCTCCACGCCTGGCCCGGGACAGAACGCGCCGGTGCATCCCGCGTTTGCACAGGCTCCACAGCAGTATTCGCAGCCGCAGCTGTCGGCGGCGCAGGGCTATTCCCAGCCTCAAATGTCACAAGGCGTGCCGGCGTACGGTTCGCAGCCGCAGCAGGTGCGCGGCACGCCTGTTCCGAGGCGCGCCGACCCAACCATCAACCTGCAGGACGAGGCGTCGCCCTGGACACAGAAGCGCCCGGGTCGCCCCATGACCACGGCGATGACCACGGTGGTCATCGCGGTGGTCGGAATCGTCGCGGCCATCACCTTGGGTCTGGTGCTGTTCGGCAAGGCCGAGCCCGGCTCGATCCACCTCACGACCTCGCCGCGCAACGTCGTGGTCACCGTCGACGGCCATCCCGCCAGCAGCAGCACCAGTCCCTTCGTGCTCGATCAGCTCCCCGCCGGAGTCACGCACGACATCGAGGTCACCAGTCCCGGCTACCGCTCGTGGTCGACGAAGGTCGAGCTGCAGGCGGGTCAGACCATGGAGCTGCCGACGGTCACGCTCGATCGCATCGAGTCGGGCTTCGCGCTCGATTCGGTGCCGCAGGGCGCAGCGGTCTTCGTCGATGGTCGTCGCATCGCGCAGCCGACGCCCGTGCGCACCACCGACATGGAGCCCGGCGATCACCAGATTCGCTTGGTGCGCGACGGCTATGCCCCGTGGGAGAGCGCGCTGCACGTGAGCTCCGGAACCGTGCTGGAGCTTCAAGCCGCCACACTCAAGGCGTTGGCGGCTGAGCCGGGCGCGTCAGCTGCGCCTGCCGGTGCGGCGCCGCCGGCCAGTCGTGCTGCGTCGTCGTCATCGTCACCGCGCCGTGCGAGCGGTCGGTCGGTCTCCTCGGCGCCGGCTGTGTCGAGCGCACCGGTGTACCGCGCACCGGTCGCCGCAGTCGAGCCGCCTCCTGCTGCCGAGCCACGGGGCGGTGGAGGCACAGGCACGTTGCGCGTCAACACGCGCCCGTGGTCGAAGGTGTTCGTCGACGGACGGCTCATCGGCAATACCCCGCAGATGAACGTGCCGCTCGAAGCTGGCCGCCACACCTTGACCCTCGTGAACGACGACTTTGGGATCCGCAAGACCGTGAAGGTCGACATCAAAGCAGGCGAGATCGAGACGCAGGTGCTCACGCTGGCTGAATGAGCGGGCAGCTGCGCCACGCCCGAGATTGACGCTGGCGCGCGCTACTCCACGCGGTCGCGCACGCGCAGCACCGGGTCCGGCACGAGCTCGCCAGGTGCGCCGAGGTTGGCCCCACGCTCGAAGCGGGAATACGCCCCATCGCCATCGAGGTCGCCCTCCGCACGCAAGCTGAGCGCCGCGACTTTGGGTGTCGGCAGGGCGCAGCCAGCCTGCGTTGGCAGGTAGCTGTAGCGGTAGCGCAGCGCGGCCTGCGGCAAGAACCCGATGGCGGACCAGGTGGCCGCGCCCGGCGTATCCGCGGCGCTGAAGTCGACTCGCACCGGCTCGACGGCTGGAAGAGCCGGTGCAGGGCCAGCCGCGGTGGCCAGACAGAACGCGTGCGTGCCATCCGGCAGGCTCTGCGCTGTGGCGTAGTAGCTCGCACTCGCCTTGTACAAGCTCGCGAGCTCGCTCGAGGCTTCTGCGATCTTGCTGGTCTGCACTGTGCGAATGAACGTGGGGAACGCGACGGCGAGCAGCGCGCCGAGCAAGCACACCACCAGTGCGCCTTCCACGAGGGTGAAAGCACGCTGCGCTCTGCCTTGGAGTCTTGCCAGTCGACGCCGCTCAGTCTGCACGCGACGCAGTGTGAGCCGGCGCGGGCCGACGATCAATCCTGCGCGCGGCCGTCGCTGAGTCCCTGGGGATCCGCCTGCGGATCGAAGCCACGCAACAAGAGTGCTGTGGCATCGAACGGTGGCCGCTTACCGAGCAGCATGAACAGGCTCGGATCCACGTACGGAAAGTTCTTCATGCGGGCGGCTTCCAGCTCCTGCGCGGTGCGCTGGAAGGCCTCGGCGTAGGAGGCGTTGCGCAGCTGCCCGAGGCGAGCCAGCACCTGCTGCTTCATGCTGTCGTCGCTGATGGTGGCGTAGACGTCTTGCAAGTGTTTGATGGCCTGTTCGGTCTTGCCCAGGCGACTCAGCTGGCCGGCGGCACTCAAGGCCAACCAAGCCGGCCCTGCGCCGCGCAGCGCGGCGAGCTGCAGGTACACGAGGCCGTGTCGGCGGGCCTCGGCGCGCTCGTCGTCGCCGACCAACATCGGCGCGAGCTCGTAGGCGTAGGTGGCGCCGAGATCCCACGCCAGGTCACCGTCGTCCGGGAACACTGTGATGCCTCGCTCGAGATAGGCGATGGCTTTGCGAATGTCGTCGTTGGTCACGTCGCCGGTGCGGTAGATGGCGGCGCTCGCCACCCAGCGGTAGACCTTCTTGAAATGCGGGTCGAGCGCGAGCATGGCATCGGTGTACGCGTACAAGTTCTTCACGCCACCGCGATGCACGATCTCCGAACCAAAGTAGATCAGCGCTTTCATCCAGATCAGATCCGCCAGCAGCTCGCGATAGCCGAGTGAGCCCATCACCAGCTGGTCCGGCGGCGGCAAGTAGTAGACGTCCTCGTAGGTCTGCGTCGCGATGAAGTGGCTCTGTGCACGGTCGCGCAGGCGCTCGGTGGCCAGGGCCGCCGCGAGCAGGGCGCCTATCAGCACGACGCGGCTAGGCCAAGCGCTCATCATCTAATTCCATCACAACGCGCGGCACACAGTACAAAAAAACTCCCCGGCGCAGGGGCCGGGGAGTCGATCACGCACAGAAAAGCAGAGGCGACTTACTCGATCTCGTTGTCGATGTAGAAGCCCTTGGCGTGGTACAGCGCGTTGTCCTTGTCGGTACCAGTCGCGAGCTCGAAGGTGCTCAGCGTGGCGTCACCGTCGAGGTCGCCGTGCGCGAAGAACGTGTAGACATTCGCGTTGGCAGCCCAGCCGCACATGCCGGACGCTGACGTGATGCCGTAGCCGAAGTACACGTAGTCGGCGATGGAGAAGCCCAGCGCGACCGCGTTCGTGCCCGCCGAGTACGACTGCTTGTTCTGGTTCGGCACGGTGGGGTTCATGGGCTCGGCGCCGACCGAGCAATAGGTCGACGTGGTGCCGGTGAGGCTCTTTGTGGTGCGCTCTTGCGACATGTAGCTCGTGGCGGACTTGAACAACGAGTTCAAGTTGCCCGTGGCTTCAGCGGTCTTGGAGCGGCGGACGTAGCCGATGAACGCCGGGATGGCGAGAGCAGCTAGAATGCCTAGGATGGCGACGACGATCATCAACTCGATCAGGGTGAACCCCGATTTCTTCTTCAAAAGCTTGGACATCGAAACGAACCGTGCCTTTCTGCGACGTGCCGCCGCTTGGAACTCACACGACTGGAGCAACGCTCCTGGGCCGCGTGAGGTGGTTATGCACCGAGTGTGCCAGGGGGTGCTGACCCGAATTGGTCAGCGAACCCTCCGCAAGTTAGGGCGAAATGAGAGATCCGCCGTGTTTGAAGATCCGCAGTGTGACGAGAATGGTCACATGCCTGGGTAGTAGCTGACAAAAAAAGTCATTCCCAACCCTTGTCGTGGGCGTGGTCAGGGTCGGGGCTGGCGGCGCCCACCCAAATGTTGGTGCTCGCCGAGTAGGCTTCGAAGGTGACGTAGTTGCCGTCGCCGTCGAGGTCCGCTACCGCGTCCGCGATGTACCAGAAGTCGGCGTTGCCGGTTGTCCAACCGTAGGCAGCGGGTGCGCTGGTCGGGTCCCCCGCCGCGACCGCATAACCGAAGCGCACCGCACCCGCAGGATGTGCGCCGAGCTGGTTCCAATACCCCATGACGCTGGCGTTCGTGTTAGCGAACACGCGGGCTTCGCGGCGATTGGTGGCGCTCACGAGGCTCGGGTCGGGCGTCAGGAACCCGGCACTCAAGGCGAGGCCGGTGGGGTTGTTGGCAGTGCCGATCGTCCCGCAATAGGCCCCGAACTCGGAGCGATACGACTCTTCGCGCAGCTTGATCACGCCAAGGAATTGCGTCGCCTCGGCTGTGCGTGACTTGTAGACGTACGAAGTGAAGGTCGGGATGGCGACTGCTGCCAGCACGCCGATGATGATCACGACGATCATCAGCTCCACGAGCGTGAACCCAGCGGCGCCTCGCTCGGCTTCGGGGTGCCTACATGTCGGCTGACTTGGCATGCTTGAGCCCTCTCTTGAGCAGAGTACAGGGGAACGCCGGGCCCGGACAATCGCCGGCGCGGCCTGGCGGTGTGTGCAGCGCATGGTTGCCTGCAAGGTGCGCGCCGAGGTTGGCGGAGCGTTGGCGGAGCTTGGCCGAACTGACTTGCGCGTTAGCGCGGTTCGCCGAGGTCGGTCTCGTACACGCTCTCGTCCGGGTCACCGAGGCCGTACTTTGCGAGCCGGTAGCGAAACGAGCGGAAGGTCATGCCGAGCAACTTGGCCGCGTCTTTGCGCACGCCCCCCGCCTTCTCGAGCGCAGCCTCGAGCACCTGGCGTTCGATGCCGGCCAGATGCCCGTCGAGGTCGAAGCCGGTGTCCGGGATGCGCAGCGGCACAACCGTTGGCTGCGCTGCATCGGCAGCAGGTTTCGGCGTGAGGTCGAAGAGCTCGATGCGGGCGCCGAGCGCGAGTGTGACGGCGCGCTCCACCACGTTTTCCAGCTCGCGCACGTTGCCACGATACGGCTGACCCACGAGCCAGCGCATCGCCTCTGGCGAAAATGACAGGCGCTTGTTCTGCACGGCGGCATGCTTGCGCAGGAAGTGTTCGGCGAGCAGCGGGATGTCTTCGCTGCGCTCGCGCAGCGGCGGCAAGTGCAAGTTGATGACGTTCAGTCGATAGAACAGGTCCTCGCGGAAACGCCCCGCGTTGACCTCGGCTTCGACGTCACGGTTGGTGGCGGCGACGACGCGCACATCGACCGGCAGCTCTTCGTGGCCTCCCACCGGGCGCACCGTGCGCTCTTGCAGCACGCGCAGCAGCTTCACTTGCAGCGCGGCAGGCAGCTCGCCTACTTCGTCGAGAAAGAGCGTGCCGCCGTCAGCTGCGCGAAACAGGCCGTCTTTCTTCGCCGTGGCTCCGGTGAACGCGCCCTTTTCGTAGCCGAAGAGCTCGCTTTCGAGCAGCGGCTCGGGCAGGGCTGCACAGTTGATGGCCACGAACGCCTTGCTGGCGCGCTCACCGCTCTGATGCAGGGCGCGCGCCACGAGCTCTTTGCCCGTTCCGCTCTCGCCGGTGATGAGCACGCTCGCCGGGGCGCTGGCAACGCGCTCGACCATGCGCATGATCGACTGGATCGACGCGCTCTTGCCCACGAGGTCGCCGGTGCGGAAGCCTTCCTGCAAGCGCCTGCGCAGTGTCTTGTTCTGATCGACGATGCTGCGCTTCTCACAGGCCTTCTCGAGGATCGCGAGCAGCTCGTCGTTCTTGAACGGCTTCTGGATGTAGTCGTACGCGCCTTCGCGCATGGCCTGCACGGCCTGCGCCGTGGTCGCATACGCGGTGATCATGATCACCTGCGTGCCGTCGTCGATGGCACGGGCCTCTTGCAGCACGCCCATGCCCGAGCCATCGGGCATGGAGAGATCGGTGACGACTAGATCGTACGGCTCGCCGCTGCGCAGCGCGGCCGCCGCGCGCGTCTGACCGTCGGCCACCTGGGTGTCGTAGCCGGCACGCGAGAGCAATACGCGAAGCATCTCGCGCAGGCCCGCCTCGTCATCGACCACCAGGACGCGCGCTTTCATCGCGTCGACGAGGTTAGCACCATTTGCGCGTGGCCAGCGTGGCCAGCGTGGCCAGCGTGGCCAGCGTGGCCAGCGTGGCCAGCGTGGCCAGCGTGTCCAACGTGCCCCATCAGTCGCTGAAGCCCACGCCGCCGCGCTTCTGGCCCTTCTTCTCGGCGCCGGCGCTCTGCACTGCGTGCACGAAGTCGATGGCGGTGTATAGGCTGCCGCGGTCGCGAGCTTCGATCTCGAGGTGTGTGTCGAGCAGGGTGATGCTCTGCACGTGGTTCACCACCATCGCACGGCCCGGTTCGCCAAGGTACAACGTCACCTCATGGCCTTCCTGGGCGCGATAGCTGTCGGCTTGGCGTGTGAGTCCGGTGACGCGATCGAGAATCGTGCGCAAGATTTCGCGTTGCATGCGCGCGATCTTGCGGCGACGCGCCTGCGACGTCAAGGCACGCTGCGCTTGCCCGTGCTGCTGGCTGTGGCCGCGTTGTGTGGCGCATGCGCCAGCTCGCCTCGGGCGCGCGCCCAACGCGCGCTGGACGACGGTGCGTACGCGCAGGCCGCGCGCGCGTATCGCGCAGCGCTGGTCGAGGAACCCAACGACGGCACGACCTGGTTGCTGCTCGCGCGTGCCGAGCTCGCGGCCGGGCAGCCCGCTGCCGCGCGCCAGGCCGCAACGCGCGCCACGCTGCTCTTGCCGAGCAATCCGCAAGCGCGCGTGGTGGTGGGCGAGAGCTACGAGCTCGAACGCAACTATCCCGAAGCCGAGCTTGCGTACCGCCAGGCCGCGCAGCTCGCACCGGCGGACGCCTATGCGCTGCGTTTGCTGGGTATTCGGCTGCTGCGCTGGGGTCGGACGCAAGATGCGATCGAATCGCTCAGCCAGGCGCTCGCGCGCGAGCCTAGCCATGGCGAGACCTACAACGCGCTTGGGGTGGCCTATGCGCAGCTCGGCGACGGCGCCTCGGCGGAGCGCACATTTCGCGCAGGCATCGCGCATGATCCGAAGCTCCTCGACCTGCGTCTGGGCCTCGCGGCCACCCTGGTGAATGCGGGCCGATTGCGCGAAGCGCTTGCGGTGTACGACGCGCTCGTCGACCTGGCGCCACGCTTTGCGGCGGTGCACGTGGGGCGTGCCCTCTTGCTCGACGCGCTGTCACGCCCGCAGGACGCCATCGCTGCGTTCGAGCGTGCCGTCGCGGTGGCCGACGACCCGCGACCTTACCGTGTGCGCTTGCGGCAATACCGCGCGCTGCTCGCCAAGCGGGTGCGCGCGCCCGGTGCAAGCGCGAGTCAGAGCGCTCTGTGAAACACCCGGTAGCGCTTGTAGGCGCGTGCGCCCATCATCTTGATCGCGACGTTGATGGGCGCATCGGTCTCGCGCGTCCACGACAGCTCGCCCCACTTGTAGCCCTTGGCGAGACCACGTCGGGCGGTCTCCACGTACATGGCGGCCGACAAGCCACCGTAGCGGCGCTGCTTGCGCACTTCCTCGCGGATGCCGAGCATCATCAAGCGGGTGGAGATGGGGTGTTTGACCTTCATCCTGTAGAGCAGCTTGGCGAAGCCGAAGGGGAACAGCTCGCCGGCGAGGTCGGCGATGGCCTCGTTGATATTCGGCAGCATGATGCACATGCCTGCGGGCTCGCCGTTGATCTCTGCGATGAAGGCGATGTCCGGGTCGACGATGAGACGCAGGTCGTGCGCCGCCTTGCGCACCTCGTCGGGTAGGGCAGGGACGTACGCCCACTTGCCCGACCACGCATCGTTGTAGATCGACATGACGATCTCCACCTCGCGCTGCATGTGTCGCAGGTCGAGCGAACGCAAGCGCACCTCGGGCATGCGTTGCACATCTTCCCAGGCCTTTTGCGCGCGTAACGGCAGGTGCGGGTCGTCGTAGCGCCAGGCCAGAAGGTCGATCTCCTTCTGCAGACCGGCGCCTTCGCACAGCGCCGCTTGGTAGGGACGCGAATGGGCCATGAACATCACTGGTGGATGCTCGAAACCCTCGATCAAGAGGCCGACCTCTTCGTTCGCGTAGAGCGAGAACGGACCCATCATGCGCTTCATGCCACGGGCTGCCAGCCAAGCGGCAGCCTTGTCGAGTAGCGCGCTGGCGACAGCCGGGTCGTCGACGGTGTCGAAGAAGCCGAAGAAGCCGGTGTGATCGGCGTGCACGCGCAGGTGCTCGCGGTCGACCTGGGCCGAGCAGCGGCCCACCAACTGCCCGTCGCGCCAGGCCGTGAAAAGCACGACCTCGGCACGTTTGAAGAAGGGGTTCTTTGCAGGCGAAAGGCGCTCGCGCAGCTCCAGATGCAGCGGCGGCACCCAGGCAGGGTCGCCCGCGAACACCACGTGACCTGCGCGGATGAAATTTGTGACGTCTTGGCCAGGCGCGTGCTGTCGGATCTCTACTGCCATGGTCGGCTCGGGCCGCGCGTTGCACGGCGACGATAGCGAACGCAGCCAGCGCGAACAAGCTGCAGAGGTTTTCGCCGCGCCTGCGGCGCTGTCATCGGCGCGCAGGCGGTGGCATACTGGGCGCTGGGGCGAAGCTTTGGGGGACGAAGACCTGGCGGACACTACGCGCAAGGACGAGGCCGACTCGCAGCGCGATGACGGCGCGACGCAGCAACATGCGACGCGTGACGCGCGCCTGCGCCTGCTCACCGATCAGGTGCCTGCCGTCGTGTGGAGCACGGACGCCGAGTTGCGCTTCACCTCGTCGGCCGGCGCGGCGCTGCGTTCCCTTGGTCTCTTGCCCGATCAGGTCGTCGGCCGCTCGTTGTGGGACTACTTCGGCACCCGCGATCCGAACGAGCCGCAGGTTGCCGCTCACGTGCGCGCGCTGTCGGGCGAGAGCGTTAGCTTCAACGTCGAGTGGCTGGGTCGCGCGTTCGAAGCGTACGTCGAGCCACTGCGCGACGAGCATGGCGAGATCGTCGGCACCCTGGGCATCGCCGTCGATGCCACCGAGCGCAAGCGCGCGAAGAGCGAGCGCGCGGCCTTGCAAGCGCGCTCGCGTCATCAGCAGAAGCTCGAGGCCATCGGCACGCTGGCGAGCGGTGTGGCACACGAGATCAACAACCCCATTCAAAGCATCATGAACTACGCGCAGCTGATCCGCCGCCGTACCGACAACGAGGCGTTGCATGACTATGCCGCGGAGATCCTGACCGAAGCCCAACGCGTCGCGTCGATCGTGCGCAACTTGCTTTCGTTCGCCCGTCAGGAAGGTGAGCCCTACGCCGACGTGCCGGTCGAGAGCCTCGTGGAGAGCACGCTCGCCCTGCTCGGGGTGATGTTGCACAAGGAGGGCGTGCAACTGGAGCTCGCACTACCCAAGGATCTGCCGTTGGTGCGCTGCCACCCGCAGCAGATCCAGCAAGTGCTGATGAACCTGCTGGGCAACGCGCGTGACGCGCTCAACGAGCGCTATCCGGTCGCCCACGAAGACAAGCGCGTGATCATCTCGGCGCGTCGCATCGAGGGTGCTGACGGCGCCTGCGTCCGGCTCACCATCGAAGACCACGGTCCAGGGATCGCGCCCGAGCGCATGGATAAGCTCTTCGATCCCTTCGTGAGTGCGGGAGGCGGGGGCTCCGGGGCAGGGTTCGGTCTGGCGGTTTCCCACGGCATCGTGGCGGAGCACGGCGGGACGCTCAGCGCGCAGAGCGAGCTCGGTAGTCACACGCGCTTCCACGTCGAGTTGCCCGCGGCGCGGGCCAGTCTCGTCTGACCGCGTCGCCAGATCGCGTTGTCTGACTGCGTCGTGACTGCTTCTGCTATCGTACGCGCGCGCATGCAGACCGCTGCCGACAGATCGAGCGTGAGCACTCGCGCTCGCACGATCGGCGTGCGCTTGGTGCAAGTCGCAGTGACGCTGGCGGCGTTTGCGTACCTGTACATGCACGTGGATCGCGCCGCGTTGGTCGACGCATACCTGCGCATCAGCGTGGCTCGGTTGGCTGCAGTGGTTGCCATCCACTACCTCGCCTACGCTTTCGCGGTGGTGCGTTGGCGCCTCCTGTTGTCGGCCTTCGGCGCGTCCGCGCCGCCGCCGCTGTGGCGCCTCACCAAATACTATCTGATCGGTGCTTTTTACAACACCTACCTGCCTGGCGGCGTCGGTGGAGATGTCGTGCGCGGCCTGGCGTCGCGCGATGCGTTCGGCAGCACGGGTGCTGCGAGCGCACTCGCCGTGGTGCTGGTCGAGCGCGTGCTCGGGCTGTCCGCCATGTTGCTGCTGACGGCGGCAGCCACGTTCGTGGATCCGCTGCCGGGCATCATCGCGCCCTGGCTCCTGGCGTGCCTGGGCAGCGCGGCGGCGCTCGGTTCCGTCGTGGGCTTGTTGCTTGCGCGCAGGCTCTCGCTGTCGATGCCCGCACCCTTCGACCGCTGGCTCGCGAAGCTGCCAGTGCCCTCGCGCGTGTGGCCGCTGCTCGGTGCACTGACGCTCTCGGTCGCTTGCCAACTCCTGCCTGCACTGGCAGGTCACGCGCTCTTGAGCGCGCTCGGGCCCGCGCCACGCTTGACCGCATCGCTCGCTATCGTGCCCATCGCAACCGCCGCCGCGTTTCTGCCGTTCACGCTCTCGGGTGCCGGTGTGCGCGAGGCGATCTTCGTGAACTTGTTTGCGCTCGTCGGTGTGGCGGCAGGGCCCGCGCTCGTCGCCTCGCTGGCGTTGTGGTTGTCGCAGGCCGTCGTGGCAGCGAGTGGCGGACTTTGGGCGCTGTTGCGGCCACTGGGCGCCACGCGTCCGCCTAGTTGAGCCGTTGGGACTCGCGCACACACACACACACGCAGGTTGCCGCTGAAGGTCTCCGGGGTAGTCGCCGTGGATTGGGCGCGCCCGCCGGCGTGTGGTAATTTATCGATGTGCACAACGGGGGTCGCAACCCTGCGACGACAGCAGGAACGGGTCAGCGTCCGGTGCCGCCGGCGGGCGGGACCTACGACGTTCGGGTAGTCGCCTTTCGCAGCGCGCGCGCGCAGACGCTGGCCGCGTTGCAGCAGACGCTCGGGATCGATGGGCGCGCGGCGCAGCGGCTCATGGACGCTGCGCCCGTGGTGGTGAAGCGCGGCAGCAGTGCGGCGCAAGCGCGCGCCTACCAACAGGCGTTGCAGGCTGCGGGTGCCGAGGTCGTTTTGTCCCGCGCGGGTGCCGCGCCAGCGCCGCCGCGTTCGGCCCCGCACGCGGCAGCCAAGCCGGCTGCGCCGAGCAACGTGCCTGCGCGCTCGCGGTATCGACCCCCGTCGGGCGATCTCGAGCTCGACCTCGGCGCCGAGACCTCGGAGCCCACCAGCGCCGACCCCGCGCCGCCAGCACACGCAAGCGCGCAGGCTGGCGACGAGCACGCGGGCGCCAACACGGCGCCGAGCGATGGCTTGCGCGAGCAAGTGGTGTTTGGTGCCGAAGCGCTCGCGCTACCGACAGCCACCACCGGCCCGCGCGGCAAGCACTACGCGGCGGGCGCGAGCCCAGCTGCGCGGGATGCGATGGCGGCCCAGCAGCGCGCGGCTGGCGAACCCTCGCCAATGCGGCTGCCGCTGCTTCGGCTGCTGGTTGCGGTGGTGATCTTCGGCCTGGGTGCGCATTTGGACAACTCGATCCTGTACGGCAGTGCGAGTTGGCCGAGCCTGGGCTTGCACGCTTGCGCCATCTACCAGCTGGGTCTCGGGCTGCGTGGGATCTTCGTATGAGCGTGGGCAAGCTGGTCTGGGCGCTCGTGTCGTGTGGCTTGGCGTTTGGGCTCAACCTTCAGCTCAAGCCGATAATCGAGCCGCAATACAGTGCGACCGAGTCCTCGACGTCGTCGGGGACGCTCACGCTGCGCGGTGTCGGGGAGATACCGATCACGACGGTGCACCTCACCGCCGTCAACGTGGAGCACCTCGGTAAGGTCTTCAAGCTGCGCGAGCTGATGCTGCGCACGCCTCCCGACGCTAGCGGCAGCTCGCAGCTCGAGCTCTACGCGAGCCTTCCGGAGCAAGCGGGCGACGACCTCGTCACCGGGCCACACGACCCGACCGTGTTCCGGCAGGTGGAGCTGCCGATGGTGCCGGTGGGCCGCTTGGGACGGCGGCCCAGCCACGTGCTGCTCGCGCACAAGCGCATCGCCGTGGTGCTCGGCACGCTCACGCTGACGGATGTCGAGCCCGCCGACGAAGATGGAGCGTCCGGCGCGTACCACGTGCATGGCCGCGTCGAGCTGCAGGTGGAGCGTGAGCGCGGCATCGACTTGCTCTCGGGTACGTTGGATGCGCGGCTGATCTGGGATGCGGGGCAGACGCCCGCTCCGTTACCGTAGCGTCACGGTAGCTTCACGCTCCAGAACACCGCGAGTAGCCAACCGATGCCCGTAACGACCAGCGCTGGCGAGGCGAGCAAGACGTCGACGGGGGAGCCGCCGGTCTTGCGCACGTGCACCAGGCGCAAGTAGTCGAGCACGCCAAACATCACGAAGGGCAGCGAGGCGAACTTGCGGTTGGCGATGAGCACCGCCGACTCCATGGAGTAGAGCGCGTAACCCACGACCGCCATGCTCGCGGTGATGCCCATGGCGTGGTCGAGGAACGCTTCGTTGTAGCCGAGCAGCGAGGGTCGATGGCTGCCGTCGAGACCCTTGATGACGTCGGCGCGCCGCTTGGCCAGCGCCAGAAAGAGCGCGAGCGCGTACGAGCACAAGAGCATGGGGTTGGACGGAGGCACGTGCAGCAGGGCGCAACCGAGCAGCACGCGCAGCACGAAGCCCGACGACAACAAGAACACGTCGAGCAGCGCCACGTTCTTGGCGCCCAGGCAGTACACCAGGTTGATGCCCAGGTAGATGCCGATCACGGTGAGCGCACCGTGATTGCCGGAGGCCAGCGCCAGCGTGCTGCTGGCGACCACGAGGCTGGCCGACCAGAGGTAGGCGCCACGCAAGCTCACGCGGCCCGAAGCGACCGGCCGTTCCTTCTTCTTGTCGTGCGCACGGTCGCGCTCGGCGTCCTGGGCGTCGTTGAACGAATACACGGCGGAGTTCGCCATGCAGAACGCACACAGCCCGAGGGCGAAGATGCGTACGTCGAGCTTCGCGCCGCTCGCCAGTGCGAAGGGCACCGGCATGAACACGAACAGGTTCTTCACCCAATCCTTTGGGCGTGAAAGCTCAAGGTAATCGCGCAGCATGAACCGGCGCATCTATAGCATCGCGGGCGCAGCTACGAAAGCAAGTGTGAGCCGCCCGTGGTGCTACGCTCGGGCGGGCGAACATGGTCGCGCAGGACTTTCCACGGGGGCACAGCGCGCACGACACCTTCGGGCGCGTGTTCGTGGGGTGCGTGTTCGCATGCACGGCTGGCTGGCTCGCGTGGCTGGCGGGCGCGGACGTCGCGCCGGGAGACAGCGGCGAAATCGGCACGGCAGCGTATCTGCTCGGGGTCGCGCACCCGACGGGCTTTCCGCTCGACCTCCTGGTGTTGCGCCTGGCTTCGTTCCTGCCGCTGGGGTCGATCGCCTGGCGTCAAAGCGTCGCCGTCGGGTTGATCTCGGCGGCGGTGCTCGCGGCATTGGCGCAGCTCACGCTCGGGCTGTCGCGGCGCAGTGGCGTGTCGTCCGCAGGCGCTGGCGCTGCGGGTGCGACGGTCGCAGTGTGCGGTCTCTTGTGCTTCGGCACGTTCCTGGGCAGCGCGCTGGGCGTCGAAGTGTATTCGACGGCGTTGCTCTTGGTCGAGGCCGCTGCACTCACGCTCTTGGCCGGGCCTGTGGCAGCCGCGGCAGGCTGGACGCTCTTTGGTTTGGCGCTCGGCGCGCACGTCACGGCGGGCTACCTCATGCTGCCGCTGCTGATGGCTGCGTTGCTCGCGCGACCCGCAGCAGCTCGCGCACGCTACCTGCGTTTGCGCATGCCGCTGCTGCTGCTGACAGCCGCCATCATCGCGTACCTCCCGCTGGCCGCCCGTCGTGACACTGCGGCGGACTGGGGAGATCCCGAGACCCTCGGGCGGCTGTTCGAGCATCTCACTGCGGCCCGCATTCGTTCGTCGTTCTCCCACGAGATGTTCCACTCGGGCGGCGCGCCCTCCTTCTTGCTCGCACAGCAGCTCGGCGAGCATCCGTGGCTGCTGCCGGCGGCCTTGCTCGGCCTCGTGGGGCTGCTCACCCGCGCACGCGCAGCGGCGCTCGTGCTGCTCTCGGTGCTCACGCTCGACTTGGCTTATGCAGTCTGGGTGAACCCGATGGGCATCGCGGAGCGACAGCTGGGTCACGCGTCCGGCGCCGCGCTGTGTCTGCTTGCCGGCGTGGGCGTCGCGCAGCTGGGGCAATGGCTGCTGCGGTGGCGTGGCGGAGCGCTGCTCGGCTTCGGCGTCGCTGGCGCGTTGGCGCTGGCGACCTTTTGGAACACGCCATGGCCCGCGCACGCCGACGCGTATGTCACGGCCGAGCGTCTCGGCAGCGGCAGCCCCTTGAGCGCGTTGCCGCCGAGGGCGGCGTATGTCTGCACCTCCGATTCCGCCTGCGCTGGCGCGCTCTTCGCCGTTTATGTGGAAGCCGCGCGCCCTGACGTCGCGGTCGCGCCCGGTCAACACTTGTGGGACGCGACGGTGTTGCGGCGCTTGACCTCGTTGCCGTCGCTGCAAGCGCTCGCGCCAGCACAACCGCTCGCACCCACGCAGCGGCGCGCATTGGTCGAACGCGTCCTGCGCGCGTTGCTGGCCGACCCGCTGCGCCGTCCTCTGGTGTTCGAGAGCGAGGAGCCGCTGCGCCGCGCAGGCGGATCCGTGCCGCTGCGGCCGCTGGCCGCCGCGCCGTTCTTGGTCGCGGGCACGCCATCGCCGTACGCGCGCTCTGCCACTGCGGCGCAGCGCACGCTCAACGCCGCGCTACACGCACGCTTCGGTGCGGCCGGTCCGCCGACGGCCGCTGCGCGCTTGCAGTGGTCCGGCGCCTACGATGAGCTCGGGAAGGTCGCGCTGCATGCGGACGACATTGGGGCCGCGGTTGCTGCCGAGTCGCGCGCGGTCGCGCTGGCGCCGGCGCGCGCGGTCGGATTGTCGAACCTCGGCGTCGCACTCGAGGCGGCTGGATCGTTCGAACGCGCGCTGGAGGTCACGCGCCGCGCTGTGCTCGCTGCGCCCGAGCGTCCGGCGGCGTGGGTCAACTTGATTCGTCTGGAAGGTCGCCTGCACGGCATGTCCGCCGCACGCGACACGCTCAACGCCGCCCGGCTTGCAGGTGTGCGTGATCCGCGCCTCGACGCGCTGGCTCGCGCGCTCGATCAGGGCAGCACGCGGTAGCTCGGGGTCCGCAGCATGGCCTGCAGTGCCGGCTCCTGCGTCGGAGACCGCATTTGCGCGGCGTAGAACCGCGCGACGCTGGGGTGCCCGCGTTCCAGCTGACCGAGCGCCAGGTGCTCGAGCGCTGGATCGCCGAGCGGTTGCGACGCCAGGGAGATGGCCAGCGGTAGCTCGACGCTGCGCAGGTAGTTGGCCGCGAGCAACGCTGCCGCAAGCTCGCGCAGCGCGGTCGGGTCCGACAGCTTGGCGTAGAGCTGCTGCGCGAACGCCCGGGCACGTGATGGCCCGTAGCCCAGATAGCGTTCGTCACGCAGTGCCGTCACTTCGAGCAGCGCCGCGTAAGCAAGTTTGCGCCCAGGCACGAGGCGCACCAGGTGTCGGTCGGCCGCGATGGCACCTTCGAGATCGCCCGCGTCCCGTCTCGTTTCGCCGAGCTTGATCCACGCATATTCCGCGTCCGGTTGCGTGCTGGCCGCGTGGCCCCACAGACGCACCTCGCTGGCCCAAGCTCCCTGGTACTGCACGGTGCGCGCAGCCAGCAGCAGGACCACGCCGACGAGCAGCGCGTGTCCAGGCACGCGCAGCCGAGCCTGCAAGTGATCTGCAATCGCAGCGCCCGCGAGCGCGAGTCCCAGTATGGGTAGCGACAGGTAGCGATCTTGCAGCGGGAAGTACATCGGCACGAGGTTGCTGACCGGCAGCATCAGCAGCGCAAAAGCCACGAGACCGCACACCACCCGCGCGGCGCCTCGACGCTGCGCGACCCAGATCACGCCCACGAAGCACGCGACGATCGCAACTTGCAACGCACCGCAACTGGCGATCGCTTGTGTGGCGTACATGGGCGAAGTGCGCGCCGGCCACAGCGCGCTCGTCAGTTGAGCCGCGAACGTGGCGCAGACGCGCATCGGAGCGCGCTCGAGCCCACCGAGTGTGGTGCGCACCATCTCGCTGGCCTGCCAGGTATCCATCACGCTGCCGCCGAGCACACCCGCCAGCACGATGCTTGGTCCGGAGCGAAGAAGTGCTTGCCGCCAGTGAAGTCTGCGCACCGTCACATCCAGCATGCACGCCACCAGCGGCAGAGGCAGCGACGTGGTCTTCGACAGCGCGGCGAGCACGAAGGCGCCCCGCGCATACCAGGCCGCGCGATCCCACGCTGCGCGCGAGCGCAGGTGCCACAGCAGGCTCGTCGCACCGAACAGCAGCGCGAGCACGTCTTTGCGCCCGGTGGCCCACGACACGGCTTCCACCTGGATCGGATGCAGGCCGCACACCAGACTGCCCAGCGCTGCGGCCGTGTTCGACAAGCCGAGCTCCAGGAACAGTGCGTGCACGCAGCACACCGCCAGCGCCCACAACGCCAAGCTGACGCAGTGCAGCACGAGTGGGCTCGGCCCCGCCCACGGGACGTCGATCCAGTAGCTCAGCAAATGCAGCGGGTGATAGGCCTCGAACTGCAGCTGCGCGAAGAACGAGCGTAGCGCGGCCCACGATGGATGCTGCACGTCGGGGTTGTCGATGAGGAAGCGACCGTCGTCCCAGGAGCGCTGCAACGGGTAGGGCAGCGCTCGCGCGAAGGCCGCGATCACACACACGACGATCAGCAGGCGCGCGCGCACCTCACAGAGGGTACTGGCTTTTCACGTAGGCGATGAAGTCTTGAACGTCGCGCTTGAGCCGGTCTTCGGTCGAATCCAGATCGCGGCTTGCGACCCACGCCTGCGGCCCGCTGCGCTCGAAGCGGTAGCTCGCCTGGTCGAGCAGCAGGATGAGCGCACCATCCTTAGCTTGCATCACGCGCAGCTGTCCGCTCGGATCCGGTGGCGGCAGCGTGCGCCCGTATTGCTCGCGATCGGCCTGGCTCACCCACTCGATGCCGACAGGCGCAACGCCCACACGAATGTCGACGCTCAGATCGCCTGCGTGCTGCGGCAGCTGGACGGCCCAGCCCGGTTTGGGCGTGAGACGCGCCTGCGCAAGACAGTCATCGATGAGCGCGATGGCTTGGCTCTCTGGCAGCGCCGACAGCTGCTCTGGCTCGGCATGCCGCACGGGTACCGCGCTCGCCACACAACCGAACACCGGCAGCGCGAAACAGCAGGCGATGAGGGTCGAAGTCTGCAGTCTCATTCAAGCGTCAGGGGGTAGTGCACCACCATGTCGGGTCCGTGAAAGGTACGGAACCGCATGGCCGAGGCCGCTTTGCGCAGGCATGCGCCGGCCTCACCCTGTGTAACGCTCGACGGGCCGCTCAGATTCACAGCCCCCACTTTGCCTTGCCCGGAGATGCGCAGACCGAAGGTCACCTGGCCATGCACAGGCTCGTCGCTGGCCACCAGAATCAAGCAGCGACGCACTTGTGCGAACACGCTGTCGAAGCCTTGCTCGATCTCGTGGCCGGTGAGTTGCTCTTCGCCGCCGGCGCTGTTCATGTCCACGCTGCGCGTGTCGTTCTCGCCGAGGTCGTCTCCGGTCATGCTGTTGCCGCCGGGCCCGCGGGCTTTGCTCCGCGTGCCGCCCGATGCATGCTTGCGCCGCGCGCGATCGGACTTGTGCGTGGCGTCTGGACTCGCGTCGTCCGACGCGCTTTCTTGCGCCTGTGGTGGTGCTTCCGGCGCGAGGCTGATATCGATCCAGCCGCGGTGGTAACCGTAGACGAACCCTCCCCACAACAGGGACGCGACTCCAAAGCCCGCTAGAAACCGCAGCACGCGGCCTTATAACACGATGCCTCGCTCGAATATGCGATTGCAGTTGAACGGAGCCTGGCTCTTGGCGTTGCTGGGCGCGCTCGGCGTGCAAGCCGCAGCTGTCGCGGCCCATGCGCAGACGCCGAGTGAGCCCGCGCGCTACCTGCTCGCTGCGTCTGCGGGAGTGCCGCTGCGCCTGACCATGACGAGCGAGCTGGGACAAACCCGCTTCGCGCCAGCCTATACCGATGCACTGGTCGGCTATGTGCCCGCCGGCCAGAAGGGCTACGGACACGGCTTTGGCCTGGGAGCCGCGCTCAATCTCGGGCGCGATGGTGGCTACACCGCGCCGCTCTATGCCGCACAGCAGTTGGTGCTCATGCCGGCGTATCTGGGCCACTACGAGCTCAGCGGCGATCTACTCGCGCTCGCTCATCTGGGCGTGCCGATCGTGGTGCACGGTGGTCCGAGCGCCGGCCTCGAGCTGGGCATGTTGCTCGACTACCGGATCTTGGCGGGTGCCGGCATCTTCGCGCAGCTGGACGTGGACGCGTATGCTGGCGCGCAGTCGCGCATGAACGTCATCGCCAGCTTGGCGCTCGGCGTGCTGCTCGACTACGAGGTGCTGCCATGAGTGCGCGCAAGCTGGCCCTCTTGGTCGGTCTGTGGTTGTGCGTGATCGCCCCCACGCCGGGCTCGGTCGGCTCGTGCAACGGCGACCGCCTGGATCGCGCGGCGGACCTGCGGCAGTACTGCGAGCAGCGCGAGCAGTTGATCTGCGTGCGGCGTTTCTTGCGCAAGGAGATCACCGCGGCTGCTCGTGACAGCTGCCGGTATCGCGGCATCGACGCCTGCATGCAGCGCAGCTT
>JADGRE010000327.1 GCA_017881185.1 Pseudomonadota bacterium
CAACCAGCTCGCGAAGCGGTATTCGCCGGAGACGTCCACGAACGGGCGCAAGTCGGAACGCGGACCTTGAACGACGTCTCGACCGAAGGCCAACACCTCGACGCCCGCCTTGCCACTGAAGACCCACGCTCCGCCCGCCACCAGCCGGCTGTGCACGTACACCCGGTCGTGCTGCACGAAGTTGCCCTGGAAGGCCGAACCAAAGTCACGCGCATAGCTCAAGCCGAGCTCCGCGGTCTCAGAGGGAACCCAGCGAGTGTCGAGCAAGAGCGAGATGTTCTCGAGCGAGTTGCCCTTGTCGAAGAAGCCGGCCACGTAACCAACGGCGGCGGTGCCAGCGACAGTCGAGGTCACAGCGCCGTTGAGGCCGATGCGGGTCGTGACTTGCTTGTTGTCCGACACTGTGCTCGTGGACGTATCGTGGATGTAGTTCTGGTACGTGAACGCGGCTTCGTGGAAGATCGCGGTCTTCGGCAAGAACTCCCACGAGGTACGGCTGTCGACCGTATGCGTGCTGTTGCGGTTGGCGCGGTAGGCGTCGTTGACGAAGTCGTCGATGCCGAATCGGTAGCCGAGCTCCGTGCGCAGCAGGCCACCCGGGCTTGCGAGCATGAGCTGTGCGCCAACTGTCTGCTGGTTGCGCCCGAAGGTGGAGTTCGGAACCGACGCAGCGCGGATCGTGCCGGTCGCGCCCGTCGGCATGATGCCGGTGTTCTCTGGCGCCGAGTTCGGGAATGCGCTCTCGGTGTGGTGCAAAGCCTCGGTGATGGCGAAGCTGACCGGGCGCTGCGGGTTGAGCACCAGCTGAAAGTCGACGTTGCCGCCGAGTGAGACGGTGTCCGAGAGCGGCGTGGCGAAGTACTTCATGAGCGAGCCAGACAGGCCGCCGCGGAAGCCAACCGGCCCGGGCAAGGCGCTGGGCCCCTCCTCGTTGCCGGCGCGACGCTCTTCACCCAGCGTCGACAGCAAGAGGTGCGGCGACACGCGCAAGATGGCGCTGCCCTCCTGCTTCTCTGAGTAGAAGACGTTGTTCGTGTACCCGAGCTCGCTGCCGATACCTGGGTGCAGCTCGAGATCGCCTACGCGGATACCGTGCCCTTCGGTTCGGGCTCGGTCGGACAGCCAGGCTTGCGCGTGTGCCTGGGAGCTGCACGCGAATGCACTGCCGAGCCACAGCAAGCCGATGAGCGCTAGGTAAAAAGAAGGATGGCAGCGGCCGCGCATGGTCCCGGTCGTCTCCGCGGGGGCCGGGAACTGCTCCCCCAAGTCTCGGGTATTCATTCAGAGTGGGTTTCGGTAGCTTGGCGCCCTTAGTGAGTCCCGCTTACAGCGCGGGGCACTTCGGGTGGGACGTTGCCGGGCGGCAGCGCCACGGGTGGCTCGCCAGCGTGTGTTTCGAACGGCAAGAGTGACTTTTCGATCTCGGTCACGCGCGTGGTCTTGCCGGTCTCGTAAAGATCTTGGCCAACGCATTGGTTGGCTTCTTGGTCGAGCACCTGGAACTTCTGCGAGAGCACCGATAGCACGGTGAACTCGTGATTGCGCTCGTCATTCGTGGCAGCGCTCTGCAACGACGCCATACGACTCTGTGCGGTGTGCACGTTGGCGTTGATCTGCGTGAGCTTGTCGTTGAGGCAGGTGACTTTGATGATGTCGCCTTCGCGGCTGGCGGCGTCGAGCATGTGACCGACGCGCTCGCTCAGGTCGGAGCCGCGGCTCACCATCATTTGCGCTTGGGCAACCTGCTCGGCATTCGACAGCGGCGCAACGTGCTCGGTGCCTGCACCGCCGTTGCCGTTACCCTTGTTGTCTTTGCTGTCTTTGTTGCTTTGGCCGTGGTTGTCGTCTGCGAAAGCCGACCCAGTTACGCCGAACGCAAGCAACAACGCCAAGCTCGCGGTGCGAGCCTGCTGGTGGAACCGTCCGGGCCTATGTTGGTGGCGCATCGTGTGGGTCCTTTGCTGCGATAGGTCCTGCGATAGGTCCTGCGAACTCGGCGAGTATAGTCTTCGGTCCTCTGGTGTCAATGCACAAGAATATCGAAGACTTGCACGCAACACTGCGCACCTGCCCGGATCGGCCATGCGTGCAGTGCACAGCCAGACAGTTGCCGGGCGACCGACAAGTGTTCAACGGGCTGGGTTGCGGTTGGGCTCTGCATGCGGGTCAGCTGGAGGGGGCGAAGACGAAGGGATACGCGAAGGTGACGCTGCCGCCTTGGGGCCCCGGGTTGAAGCGGAACCGGCTGACGGTGTCGGCCACGCACGACCCAACAGCCGGGTCGTTGGTGGTGTTTTCCTTCACTCTTACACCCGTGACGTTACCGCGTTGTTCGATGGTGAACTCGACGGTGACCTTGCCGGCAAGGCTCGGGTTACGGCGGAGTTGTTGCTCGTAGCACATCTGGATCGCGCGCAGGCGGGTCTTGATGGTCTGCACCACCAAGTTGGCGTCGAAATCGCCGGCGCCGCTCATGTCGGCTTCCTGCGCCTGAACTTTGCCGTGCACCGTGCGCTCGGCGACGGCACTGCCCTCGCCCACCGCGCCGGTCGTGCCCTCTTTGCGCGCCAAGCCGCCGAGGCCTGCGACGCCGCTGCCGCTGGCACCGCCGCCGCGCGTACGCAGATCGCCGCCCGAGGCAGACTTGGCCACGCCCACGCCCATGGCCTGCGACAGGATGTCTTGCGCGTTGCCGGTGACCGCGCCGCCCGCGAGCACGTCGGCCAGTGCGCCGCCCGTGTCCGCGCTCAATGCGCCCACGATGAGAGCTTCCGCTGCTTGCGACGCTTCTTGCGCGATGCGCGCTGACTTCTCGGCGACCGCTTGCTGCTCGGCTTCGGCCTTGTCGGGAGAAGGCTCGGCCTTGGCTTCCTTGGCCGGTGCCTTCTCTTTGGGCTCGGGCTTCGCAGACTTGTCTTCGGCCTGCTGATCGTCGGCCTTGTCCGCCTTGTTTTCGGGCGGTGGCGGCGGAGGAGGCTCCTCGAAGATCATCTTGGCAATTTCGTCGGACATCGCCGACAGACCTTCGTCGATGGGCCAGTCGGCGTTCTCGAGATACACGATGAACCCGAACATGCTCATGAACGTGAAGACCATGAACGCGGTGAACAGCCAGTCGATGCTGCGCACGAAGCCCGCGCGCGCCGCCGCCGGCAGCTGCGGACGCGGTTGCACGGGGGCCGGTACGACGAACTGGAACAGCAACGTGACGTTGCCCATCACGACTTTGCCGCGCGAGTTGTCGCTGATCTTCACCTGGTAGTGCGTGCCGGCGTTGCGTGCGGCACCACTGGTGCGCATCTGAGCGAGATCTTGCACGCCGCCTGGCAGGCCCACGCGGCCGGTCATTATGTCGGTGAAGTTGAGGATGTAGTCGTTGCCGACGAGCTGGAAGAGCTCGAAGCGTGCGGGCATGCCTTCGGTGTGGATGACGAAGTGACTCTTCTCGGAGCTGCCGACGGTGACTGTCTCGCGCTTACGGATGACGCGCTCTTCGACGATTCTTCCGCCCTGGATCAAGCCAATGCGCAGGACCTTCGGACCGGAAGGTTTGATCTGCACGGCCTGCATGGCCATGGTCATCGCGCCGGGGCGAGGCCCCTTGGCTTGCGTCGGAGTTTCTGGCGTCTTGTCGGTGCTCATCGATCGCTTCCGTGTTCGGTTGGGGCAGAGGCAAACACCTCTCCACCATCAGACCCCTAGAACCACAAAAAGTTTTGCAGCACGACCCGTTTGCGGAGCCCGAACACTACCATCGGCGTGTCACGGGGGTCCAGCTTCCATGCGTATTTGCCGTGTCCGCGCACGCTGTGCGTCGGCGTGCGCACCTTTCCTCACTCGGCGCTGTCGGCAGCTGCTGCGAACAACAATTCGGCCGTGCGGGTGAGGTCTGCGTGCAGGGCTCGCTCCTGTTGCTGCAGCAGCCTGGCGCCGACCCGGCACAGCAGCGTGGTCGCTAGGCCGGTCACGATGCAGAGCATCGCGCGCTCGATGGCCACGCTCTGCGCGAGGCCTCGCTGCAGTGCCAAGAGGCCGAGCTCGTGCCGCACGTCGGTGCTGAGCTGGACGATCGCGCAGGTGAACGCGACGGGCGGGGCCACCCTACCCAGCGTGCGCACAGCGAGCACGTAATGCGTCAGATCGAGCTCCAGCTCCGCGATGA
>JADGRE010000147.1 GCA_017881185.1 Pseudomonadota bacterium
TGGCGGAGCAGCCTGCGGCTCTCCGCAGGTTCTTGTTGGCGGAGCAGCCTGCGGCTCTCCGCAGGTTCTTGTTGGCGGAGCAGCCTGCGGCTCTCCGCAAGGAGTAACGCGTGGAACGGCTACCCATCTACGCCATCGTCATGGGCGCTCTCGCGCTCGTCATTGCGGCGGCGTTCTACTTCCGTGTCAAGGCTGCCCCCGAAGGCAACGAAGTGATGCAGCGCATCGCGCGCTACATCCGCGAAGGCGCGATGGCGTTCCTCGTGCGCGAGTACAAGGTGCTCGCCATCTACGCCACCGTGGTCGCAAGCGCGCTGTTCTTGGGCTTCAACGGCAAGCACCTGGGCCTGCAAGCGGCCGGTGCGTTCCTCGCGGGTGCGTTCCTCTCGTTGCTCGCGGGCTTCTTCGGCATGAAGGCTGCGACCTTCGCCAACGTACGCACCACCGAAGCTGCGCGTGCCCACGGCATGTCAGCTGCGCTGGTCATGGCGCTCGATGGTGGCGCCGTGATGGGTCTGTGCGTCGCAGGCCTCGGCCTCGTCGGCCTCGGCGGCCTGTACCAGATCTTCCGCAACGTCGAAGGCGACTCGCTCAAGACCGTGCTGCACGCGTTCGCGGTGGGTGCGTCTTCGATTGCTCTGTTCGCGCGCATCGGCGGCGGCATCTACACGAAGGCCGCAGACGTCGGCGCCGACATCGTCGGCAAGGTCGAAGCCAACATCCCCGAAGACGACCCGCGCAACCCGGGCGTAATCGCGGACAACGTCGGCGACAACGTCGGTGACATCGCCGGCATGGGCGCAGACATCTACGAGAGCTACATCGCGGCCATGGTCGCGGCCATGGCGCTCGGGCTCACCCTGCCCGTGGCGCAGCTGCAACCGCTCGCACCCAGCCTCACGGATGAAGCCGAGCTGCGCGCCGTCGCGGCGGGCTTGCCGATTCTGCTCTCCACGCTCGGCCTCGGCGTGTCGATCCTCGGCATCTTCATCACGCGCCTGCTCAAGAATCTGCCGCCTGCGCGCGTGCTGCGTCTCGCGCTGATCTTGCCGCCGTTCCTGGCGATCGGTGGCGGCTTCTTCATTCTGCCGCAGTTCGGCGTGGCGAACACCGCCTTGGTCGCGCTCGCGGCAGGCGCCGTCGGCGGCGCCATCGTCGGTCTGGTCACCGACTACTACACATCGATGGGCCCAATCCGCGCGATCATGCAGGCTTCGCTCACGGGGCCTGGCACCAACGTGATCCGTGGTCTGGCGGTGGGTCTCGAGAGCTGCGCGATTCCGCTGCTCACGCTGTGCATCGTCGGCTGGACCAGCAACCACGTGCTGGGTCTGTACGGCATCGCGCTCGCCGCGGTCGGCATGCTCGCCGCCACCGCCATCGTGATGACGGTCGACGCCTACGGCCCGATCGCCGACAACGGCGGCGGCATCTCCGAGATGAGCGGTCTCGGCCCCGACGTCCGCAAGATCACCGACGAGCTCGACGCCGTCGGCAACACCACGGCCGCCGTCGGCAAGGGCTTCGCCATCGGCTCGGCCGTGCTCACGGTGGTCGCGCTGTTCGCCGCGTTCAATATGGAAGTGAATGCCAGCCGCGCCGCGCACAACCTCGCCGCGCTCCAGCTGAACCTGATCGACGCAGACGTGCTGATGGGCATCCTGTTCGGCGCGATCCTGCCCTGCCTCGTCGGCTCCACCACCATGACCGCCGTCGGCCGTGCGGCCGGTGCGATCGTCGAGGAGATTCGTCGTCAGTTCCGCGAGATCCCCGGCCTGCTCGAAGGCAAAGAGGGCGTCGAGCCCCAGCCCGCGCGCATCGTCGACATCGCCACCACAGCCGCCATCCGCGAGATGATGCTGCCGGGCGCGATCGCGATCATCGCGCCGGTGCTGATCGGCTTCATCCTGGGCGCCAAGGTGCTCGCGGGCGCGCTCGCGGGCGCACTCGCAGTCGGCGCCACGCTGTCCTTGCTCATGGCGAACGCCGGCGGCGCTTGGGACAACGCCAAGAAGTACATCGAGAAGGGCTTGCTCGAGGGCCACAAGAAGGGCTCCGACGCGCACAAGGCCGCCGTCGTGGGCGACACCGTAGGCGATCCTTTCAAGGACACCTCGGGCCCCGGCGTGGCCATCCTCATCAAGGTGATGGCCGTCGTCTCGCTGCTGATCGCGCCGCTCATCACCTGAGCCAGCGCGCACTTGCGCAGCTCACTGGCTCGTGAGGTCGTTCGTGAGGTGGTGGGCCGACCAGGTGTCGTCGTGGCGAGCCACGCGCAAGTGCCAGCGAAGGTCGGTCTTGGGCGTGTTGACGGCGGGCGAAGGCGACCCAGACGACCCTGACGCTGCAACGACCGGCGCCGCCCCACGCAGCTCCAGATTCGCTTCCTCGAGCGTACCGTCGGCGAACACGATCTCGGCGACCTCCACGCCCTGCTGCGATGTGAGCGCGGCGCGCAGTGTCCGCTGCAAGCGCGAGGCCACGTGCTGTGCCGATTCCACGGCGCCGCACACCTGACGGCGCAGGTCGCGCAACACGCGCCGAGACTGACGCGCCGCCGGGATCATGTCGTCGAGGTCCATGCTGTCGCGAAAACCGATGTACATGCGGTGGCTCGCGTGCAGGCCACAGCCCGGGGACTCGCCACCGGCGCTGGTCCGCGCGGCCGGCGTGTCACGTACCAACGCGAACGTGCCGCAAGCCAAGCCGGCCCAGGTCAGCAGGGCGAGCACGGTCACCCGCGCGGGCAGCGTTCGGCGAGCGGCCAACAGCCCAGGCGGATCCCTCTCCTCCTCCGCGGCGGGCTCCGAACGTTCTGGCCCGTAGACTGCGCTCACATTCCTACCTTTAGCTACATTCGACGGGTCTGCAATGCCCCGCCCTCAACCAGCCTGCACTGCGTGCCCCCGCTTGACGAGGGGAACAGTACGTCGCCGAGGTCGAATCACAGGTCGTAGAGGTAGAAATACGCGGGCAGCGGACCGTTGCTGAGCGGCTTCTTGATGCGCGGGCGGCCACCGAAGCAGGCCTCGAAGCTGCGGTTGGCGACCAGAAACGCAGCGCGCCAGCCGGGCAACTGCCGACAGAAGCGCCCGAGGCTGCGGTACAGCTCGTCGAGGTCTGCGTCGTCCAGGCGCTCGCCGTACGGCGGGTTGCTGATGATGAGGCCCTTGGTGCGCCCGCCGGCACAAGCGGCGCTCAACTCGACGATGCGTGCCGGATCGAGCGCGCGCAAGTCGCTCGTAATCACCCGCAACGAGCTGGCCACACCGGCGCGCTCGGCGGCGCGCTGCGTGATGGCTCTCATTTCCGGATCGATGTCGCTCGCGATCACGCACGCTTGGGTGTCCGCAAACAAGGGCTCGCTGCTGTCAGGTGCAACGCCTGCAAACGCCGGCATGTCGAGCAGGAGCGGTTTGCGTGGCGGCACCCACAGGCTGCGAGCGCTGGCCATGCATGCGGCCTCGATCGCAAGCGTGCCCGAGCCTGCCATGGGGTCGACGAGCAACTCGCTGCGCGCGTCGTAGCGCGCCAACATCAGCATCACCGCGGCGAGATCTTCGCGCAGCGGAGCCTCTGCCCGCTCGTGCCGATACCCGCGCTGATTCATGGGCCGCCCTGCGAGGTCGACCGACACGCGCATCACGCCTTCGGAGAGGCGCGCGCAGAAGAGCACGTCCGGGTTCTCCGGATCGAGCGTGACCGTCATCCCGTGTTGGCCCGCAGCTTCGATGAGCGCGTTCTTGACCGTGCCCACGATCTGCCGCTCGCCGGCGGCGAAGTCCTGCACGCCGTGTGCATAGACGCTCAGACGCGCACCGTTCCACAAGAAGCGTTGCACGCACGCGGCGCCCGCCTGCACCAGATCGGCGAACAGCGGCTCGAGGCGCACCGCGCGCGTCTCCATGACATCCCACAGCACCCGCACGCAGGTGCGGTGGTAGAGCGCGGCCACCTTCGCTACACGCGGCTCGAACGGGTAGACGAGCGCACCCTGCCCCTCTTTGCGCGGCTCGGGTAGACGCGCGTCACTGAGCGCGCGGCGTACCAGGCGCGAGAGCTCACCGGCCATCACCTTGTTGGTGCCGCCGGCACCGATGAGACGTAGCTCATCGAGCACGCGGTAGCGCTCGGCCGCTGGCTGGTTCATGCGACGCCCGTAGCTCGTTCAGCCGAAGCGCGCCACTGCTTCTTCCAAGAATGGGATCAGCTCGGGCGAAACTTCTTCGAACGCCACGCCGACCTTGAACGGCCACTCACCGTCGGGATCTTCGGTGTTGGGGTCGATGCGCACGATGTGTCCACGCAGTGCCCGGGTCTCGCCCGACGGTGGCAGCGCGAAGGTCACCGACACCGACTCGCCGATCTTCATTTCGGCGCACAGCACGATCAGCATGCCGCCGGCGCCGATGTTGTGGTTGATCGCGATCTTGACCTGACCACCCGCTTCGATTTGCACCGGAAACCACAGGCGATAGCGGGCATGTTCTCGGCGCTGCACTGCTCCAGGGTAGCGTAATGCATGCCTGGGCAGCAACGCAGCCTGCTAGCATGTCGCCATGGGCGGCATCAGCGAGCGGCTCGCCGGGCTGGGTGCCCAGCATGACGTAGTGCAATGGGCGCAAGCCTATGGCGACGACTGGGAGCGCTTTTACGAGCAATGTCCGCGCGCCGACTGGCTGCTCGCCCTGGCCGCACGCTTCGGGGCCGAGCCCCCAGCGTTGACGCGCGCTGCCGTCGCCTGCACGCGCTTCGCAGCGAGCTACTTGCACGACGAAGGTGCGCAGCTCGAAGCCGCGCTGGCGGCCGCCGAGCACTGGGCTGCCGGCGACGGCGATGCACACACCTGCGCGCAACATGCGAAGCGCTTGTCCAGCTTGCCAAGCAGCGACGACATCGTCACAGACACGGTGACACAAGCGGCCTGCGCCGCGTTGGCCAGCATGCACGAGCCGCAAGCGGCGAGCTTTGCAGCCAGCTGCGCGGTACAAGCCGCGGTGTTCGCGGCCGGTGACTGCGCGATGGATGCCGCACTGCGCTTCAGTCAGGAGCGCTGCGCGCAGCTGGTGCGTCAGCTGCTACCTGCAGCCATGCTCGCTGCTTTATCACGTGCCTGAACGGTCGCGCGCTTGAACGCTACTCGACCGGCGTAGTGACCCCGATCGACGCGATACGCGCCGTGCGCTGCGCCAAGCGATACGCGAGACCGGTGCGGCCGTCGTGACGCGGATCTTGCACGCCCCAGCGCGCGAGCATCTCGAGCGCGTCTTCGTGCATCTCGAGCGCAGTGAGCATACCGATCGAGCAACGCGGTACGCTCGCGCAAGTCTGCACGCCGCGCGCCGAGCACAGACAGCGTGCATGCGCGAGCTGCGCGGTGGCGAGCGCGTCGTCGACGCGACCAGTTGCTTCATAGGCTTGCGCCAAGCGGTGCGTCAGCAGCGGGTCGCGTACGAGATCGGGTGGCGCCGCGCGCACCGTGGCGATCGCCAGACCTGGGCGGCCGCGGTGCAGATACTCATTGGCGAGCTGACGCGTACGCTCGAGATCGGTGCGCGCCTGCGCAGTCGCGTCTTCCAACTGGGCGAGCGCCTGCACGTCGGGGTCGCTCGGGTCGAGCACTGCAACCGGCTCAGAGGCTGTGAGCGCGTGCGCCGCAAACGCGAGCACCGCCAGCAAACCTACGCTCAGCCGTATCTCCATGCGCTGCTTCTGACTCCAGCTTCACGCAGGTGTACGACGACCTGCGACCTTCAGCATATAGCGTTCGACACCGAACGCCCACCGAAAGTTCTGCGGATCGCCGCAACCTGCGTGTGGACCAGACCAGCCGCAGGCGCAAACACTCGGATCTTCAAGCGCTTTCGGCGCCGAGCTCGGAGCGCTTGGTCTTGCCGCGGGCCGGCTTCTTGGCCGACTTGCCGTTGGCCTTGCCCTTGGGGCGCAGCGCGTCGGCCAGCTCGAGCGCGCGATCTGGGTTCTCCCAGCTGAAGGTCTTCTCGGTGCGGCCAAAGTGACCGTACGCCGCCGTCTTGCGGTAGATGGGGCGCAAGAGATCGAGAGTCTCGATCAGCGCGGCCGGGCGGAAGTCGAAGAGCTCCGAGACGACCTTGGCGATCTTCTCGTCGTCGACGACGCCGGTGCCGAAGGTGGTGACGTACACGCCGACGGGCTTGGCCACGCCGATCGCGTAGGCGACCTGCACCTCGCACTTGGTGGCGAGCTTGGCCGCCACGATGTTCTTCGCGACGTAGCGCGCGAAGTAGCAAGCCGAGCGATCGACCTTCGAAGGATCTTTGCCGCTGAACGCGCCGCCGCCGTGACGGCCCATGCCGCCGTAGCTGTCGACGATGATCTTGCGACCGGTGAGACCGCAGTCGCCGTACGGACCGCCGACCACGAAGCGACCGGTGGGGTTCACGAAGAACTTGGTCTTCTTGTCGATCATCTTCGCGGGCAACACCGGCTTGATGATCTCTTCCAGAACGGAATCGAAGATCTGCTTGTGCTTGATGCCGTCTTCGTGCTGCGTCGAGAGCACCACGGCGTCGATGCGCGCGGGGCGACCATCGGCAGCGTATTCGACGGTGACCTGACTCTTGGCGTCGGGGCGCAACCACTTGAGCTTGCCGTTCTTGCGCAGCGTGGCCTGCTGCTTCACGAGCTTGTGCGCGAGCATGATCGGCATAGGCATGAGCTCGGGTGTCTCGTCGATCGCGAAGCCGAACATCAGGCCTTGGTCGCCCGCGCCCTGCTCCTTGAACAGGCCCGCGCCTTCGGTCACGCCCTGCGAGATGTCGGCCGACTGTTGCTCGACCGCCGTGAGCACGGCGCAGGTGTTGGCGTCGAAGCCCATGGACGAATCGGTGTAGCCGATCTCGCGCACGGCCTCGCGCACGATCTTGGCGTAGTCGACGCTGGCGTTGGTGGTGATCTCACCTGCCACGACCACGAAGCCCGTCTTCACGAGGGTCTCGCACGCGACGCGCGAGCGCTTGTCCTGGGCAAGGCACGCGTCCAAGACGGCATCGGAGATGGCGTCGCAGATCTTGTCGGGATGACCTTCGGAAACGGACTCGGACGTGAACAGGTAACCAGCCATGGCTTCTCCCAAGGGAACCGCGGGTTCCCGACTGTAGGCTCTGTAAACTCGCTCTAGAGGCGCTGTAGAGACAAGGCCCGGCGCGCACGCACCCGTGGCCCTGGGGGCTTTTAGCGATGAGCCTTGGGGCTGTCAACCGGACCTGTGGGCCCACCCGTGTAGGGGGCGTGTTCAGGCTCGCCGAACCGGCAAAACATGGTGTTCAGCTGATGCGGCGCAAGCGCGCCTCGGAGCCACGCCAGATCAGCGTGTCGCCCTGGTAGCCAGCGTCGTCGAGGGCGGGGTGGTCGATGTTGTAGTGCAGGCCGCGGCTCTCCTTGCGGAACTGCGCGCAGGCCACGATCAGCTCGGCCAGATCGGCGAGGTTGCGCAGCTCCAAGAGGTCGGCGGTGACCAGATGCTTCCAGTAGTAGTCGCGAATCTCTTCCTTGAGCAGCGCGATGCGGCGAGCCGCGCGCGTGAGGCGCTTGTCGGAGCGCACGATGCCCACGTAGTTCCACATGAAGCGGCGCAGCTCGTCCCAGTTGTGCGCGACCACGACGGCTTCGTCGCTCGGAGCGGCCTCGCCGGCGTCCCAGTCGGGCAGCTCATTCGCCAGCTTGCGCTGCGGCTCGGCACGCAAGGCCAGCGCGGCGCGACGGCCATAGACCAGACCTTCGAGCAGCGAGTTGGAGGCCAGACGGTTGGCACCGTGCAAACCCGTGCAGGTGGTCTCACCGATCGCCCACAGACCGGCGACGCTGGTGCGGCCTTCGGCGTCGACCACGACGCCCCCGCACATGTAGTGCGCGGCCGGCACGACGGGGATCGGCTGCTGCGTCATGTCGATGCCGAACTTCAGACACTCGGCGTGAATGGTCGGGAAGCGCTCGCGCAAGTACGACGCGGGCCGCGCACTCATGTCGAGCCACACGCAGTCTTCACCCGTGCGTTTGAGCTCGAAGTCGATGGCGCGCGCCACCACGTCACGCGGCGCGAGATCCGCCTGCGCGTGGTGCTTGGCCATGAACGCGCTGCCGTCTTTGCGACGCAGCACGCCGCCCTCGCCGCGCAAGGCTTCGCTGATCAAGAAGCTCTTGGCGTGCGGGTGGTACAGGCAGGTCGGGTGGAACTGGAAGAACTCCATGTTCGCGATCTCGGCGCCCGCGCGGTACGCCATGGCCACGCCGTCGCCGGTCGCGACGTCGGGGTTGGTGGTGTAGAGATAGACTTTGCCAGCGCCGCCAGTGGCGAGCACGGTCGCGCGCGCGACGATGGTGTGCACGCTGCCGGTGGTCTGTTCGAGCGCGTAGGCGCCTGCGATCGAACGCGCACCGCCGAACTTGGCGCGATCGATGAGATCGATGGCCATGTGGTTTTCGAGGATGCGGATGCGCGGGTGTTGACGCGCGGCTTGCGCAAGCGCGCGTTGCACCTCGCGACCGGTCACGTCGCCGGCGTGCACCACGCGGCGCGCGGTGTGGCCACCCTCCTTCGTGAGGTCGAGCGCGGAATCGCCATCGGCCGTCACGCGGCTGAAGGTCGCACCCAAGGCGATGAGATCAGCGATGCGCTGCGGGCCATCACGCACGACCATGTCGACCACGTCGGTGTGCGACAAGCCGCGGCCGGCCTCGAGGGTGTCGCTGACGTGCCGCTCGAACGAGTCGCCGGGGTCGAGCACTGCGGCGATGCCACCCTGGGCGTGCGCGGTCGCCGAGTCTTCGAGCTGAGCCTTGGTGACGACGATGACGTCGGCGTCGCGGGCTGCTTCCAGCGCGAAGGTCAGGCCGGCGATACCGCCGCCCATCACGAGATAGTCGCAAGCCAAGGCCATGGAACGGCCGAACATAGTCCAAAGGACTGCCGCACGCACCTACGCGCTGGTTTCGCTACGAAAGCGCAGGCACGGGGCCAGCGACCTACTGAAAAGCGCTCAGGGAATTGTCTTGTTGGGCCGCCGGCCGTTAAACTGTGGGTGATGCGCTCTGTAGTCGTCGGGGGGTGGCGGGTCGCGCCGGTTGCGCGCGTGGCCGCGCTCGCGCTTGCATGCGCGCTACCGGCACAGCTGGCGCTCGCCGACATCTACAGCTTCGTCGACCGCGACGGCGTGGTTCACTACACGAACGTGCAGCCGGCGAACGCGGGCTATCGCCGGCTCTATCACACGAGTGATTCGGGCGAGCTGTACGCGGCACACAAAGGCACGTTCACGCAGACCTTCGGCCGCCGCGGTGATCCCGAGCGGCTGCGGCGCTACGACACGCACATTCAAGAAGCGGCGCAGCTCTACCAACTGCCGGGCGCATTCATCCGCGCCATCGTGCAGGTGGAAAGCAACTTCTATCCCGACGCCGTCTCGCAAGATGGTGCCGTCGGCTTGATGCAGCTGATGCCCGACACGGCGGCCAGTATGGGCGTGCTCGACGCGTTCGACCCGCGGCAGAACGTGCTCGGCGGTACGCGTTACCTGCGCGTGCTCGCCAACAAGTTCAACGGCGACCTGGTGCTGACCGTCGCTGCCTACAACGCAGGCGAGAACGCCGTGGCGAAGTACCGCGGCGTGCCGCCGTTCTCGGAGACGCGCTCGTACGTGCGCGCCGTGCTGCATCACTACTACGCGTTTCGTTCGCTCGAGAACGCGGTTGCCAAACGCTGAGGCGCTCATGCTGACGCGCGTCAGTCCGGCTGAAACATCACGCTTTGCGTGCCGTCCGGGTCGTAGAAGCGCTCGACGCGGTCGAAGGTGATGGCGCCGAACAAGTTCACGGCGCAGGCGAACACGAGCAGCGCGTAGAACGCCGGGCCAAGCTTGCGACCACCGAGTGCCAGCAGCGCGACCAGCAGCACGCTGTAGTCGAGACTGAAGCGGTAGCCGAACTGGATCCAGCCGCTGTTCTGGTAGCAGAGGTCCAGCAGCGCGACGGCCGCTGCGCCCAGAGCGAGTGCGATGGTGGTGACCGACTCGCGCTTGGGCCACAGCACACCGAGGTATTGCGGCGTGGTGAGCCAGAGCGCGAGCCCATGACGACTGATGCGCAAGTAGGGCGCGGTGGCCGACAGCCACGGCAAGCCCGCCAAGAACACCGAGAGGTTCTTCGCCAGGAAGTGATAGTTGAAGAGGCCCCACTTATCGATGCGCCCACGCCAGCGCACGGTGAGGAAGTTGTGGCCGAACTCGAAGGGGTCGTCGAAACGCGCCTTGTTGAACCACATGGCCACGCCACCGACCAGCAGGAGCGGTAGCGCAAACCACACGCAGCGGATCAGCGCAGGGCGCAGCTGCACACCGCGCAACCACGCTACCAAACGCGAGGGCACGCTGGCGTCCGCCGCTAACGGCGGCGGCGCGGACGCGTGGCGGCTGGCTTGCAGCGCTTCCACGGCGAACACCACGCCGAGCAACAGCGTGGTCGGCCGCGTGAGAAAGCACAGGCCGAGCAGCAGCCCCGCGAGCAGCGGCCGGCGGGCATCGAGCGCACACAGCAGATAGAGCGCGATGAGCGGACAGGCTACGACGTGCGCGGCGAACCAGACGGTTCCCTGAACGGCCGTGTAGTAATAGACGCTGCCGAACGCGAAGAGCGCCGTGAACGCGAGGTCGTCGCGCAGCGTGCGCTCGCTGCGGCCGGACTCACGGAGCCGGCGCAAGAGCACGAAGACCAGACCGGGGCCGAGGCCGGCGAAGATGGCCCAGAACAGGCGGTCCCAGACGGCGGTGCCCCAGATCGCGACGGCAGGCAGAATCACCAGGGCCGGCAGCGGCGGAAACGACACGTACCAGCGCCCACCGAACTGTGCCCAGTCGTTGTCGCCCGGGGGTCGGTTGCCCACGACCGACAGCTGGCCGTGCAAGAAGCTGTTGGCCAGGTGCACGAAGTGCGCGTTGTCGGAGGTGCCACGCGCGCGCGGCCCCAGCGTGGCCACGTAGCACCCGGCACACACCACGAAGACGAGCGCGGGCAAGCGCAGACGCGCAGGCAAGAGCACGGCAAGCACGGCGGCAGCATAGCGGGCACGGCGCAGGTTGTCCTGCTTGACGCGCCGCTAGCCGGGTCTTACGAATGCGCCGACCAAGATGCCGACACCAACCGTAGAAGCCGTGGAAGCTGCGCTGCGCGGCGTGATCGATCCCGTGTATGGCAAGCCGCTGCTGGAGCTGGGGCTCTTGTCGCAGATCAGCGTGTCGGACACGAACGGGAAGAACGCCGCGGTCTCCATGACCGTGGCGCTGCCAGTGGTGTCCGAAGAGGTGCAGAAGCAGGTGAGCACGGCGCTCGAGAGCGCGCTTGCGCCGCTCGGCGTGACGCAGCTGCACGCCACCTTCCGCTTACAGGTGCCGATGCGCCGCACCAACGCCGACGATCCGGTGCCGACGGTGCGCAACGTGATCTTGGTGATGAGCGGCAAAGGCGGCGTGGGCAAGAGCACCTGCGCTGCCAACCTGGCGTTGGCGTTGCATCGCGGCGGCGCGCGCGTCGGCCTGCTCGACGCCGACATCTACGGGCCTTCGGTGCCGACTATGCTCGGTGTGTCTGGGCACCCGCGTGCGCTCGACGGCAAGAGCATCGAGCCGATGAGCCGCTTCGGCATGAAGCTGATGAGCATCGGCTTTCTGATCGAGAGCGACAAAGACGCCATCATCTGGCGCGGGCCGATGGTGCAAGGCGCGCTCAACCAGTTCCTGACCGACGTCGCGTGGGGCGAGCTCGATTACCTCGTGCTCGATCTGCCGCCGGGCACGGGCGACGTCGCGCTCTCGCTCGCGCAACGCTTGAAGTCGACGGGCGCCGTGATCGTGACCACGCCACAAGAGGTCGCGCTGCAAGACGTCTACAAGTCCGTGTCGATGTGCAAGAAGCTCAACGTACCGATTCTCGGCGTGATCGAGAACATGAGCTTCTTCGTCGACCCGGCGGGCAACAAGCACGAGATCTTCGGTGCCGGCGGTGGCCAGAAGATTGCGGAGTTTGCGCAGGCGCCGCTGCTCGGACAGATCCCGCTCGATCAGCAGGTGCGGCAGTGGGGCGACGACGGCACGCCCATCGTGCAGGCGATGCCCGCGCACCCCACCGCGCGCGCGTTCGTGCAAGTGGCCGAGGCGTTGTCCGTGCGCATCGCGCGCGACGCGTTCGAGCGTGCAGGCGGCGAGAAGGCCCCGGACACGCACGGGCCGCGCCGGCTCAAGATCATGCGCTAAATGACCGAGCCGCGCGTGAAACGCGCGGCGTCTCAACGACCGGAGCGAGTCTTCGGGGTAACGTGATTCTGGAGCGGGGTGAGGTCGGAGCGCCAGACGCCACTGGAGCGGCCTGCCATACGCGTCTGCGAGGGCACGCCTTCGAAGACCACGCCCATGGCGGTCACGCCCTTGACGACGCGCGAGACCACGCGGCACGGGAAGGTGTACTCGATGCCATGCAACGGTTCTTGCACGTGGATGATCAGACGCGCACCGAGCTCGGGCGGCTCGGCGGTGACGATGGCGAGACCCGCGGCAGAGGCATTGCGAAGCACGCCGGAGCCGAAACGCCCGGCCGCGGCATATTGCACGGGCAACGGTGTGGTGAGCAGCGTCAACGCGTCGCGATCGTCGACCGACGGCGCGCGCTCGGGGAGCTGAGTGCGCAGCCGCTCCAGACGCGAGGACTCTGACGCGGACAACGGAATCTGCAGCTCTCGCTCCTTGGAGTAGAGCACCCGATACTCGAAGACGCGGTCTAGTTTCTCCCCCATCGCAACCTCTCACGAGCCTGGCTTGCCGCTGCGTGTCAGGCGCGAGTCTGTCGTTGCCGACCACTTTCCGCCCGCTGTGCAGGGAAACCTGTCCCACGTCTCGGGGCGCTTTGCAAGCCGCGAACCCGTGGGCTGGACCACGTTCAGGACGGTTGAATAGCCGGAAATTAGCGCGAATTTGACGCGCGCGAAGGCCCGCCGCGCCGGCACGGGGAATGCCGCGCAGCGACCACGCACACGCCCCTGTTCAGAGCGGCGCCTCTTGATGTACGCCCGTGACCTTGGATCTGTTCGACCGCATCGCAGCTGCGCCTGCGCAACCTGGACCGCTCGCGGACCGTATGCGACCGCGCACGCTCGCGGAGGTCGTGGGCCAGCGGGAGCTGCTCGGTGAAGGCAAGCTGCTCGCCGGCGCCATCACCAAAGACCAAGTGCCATCACTGATCCTGTGGGGGCCGCCGGGCACCGGCAAGACCACGCTCGCGCAGGTGATCGCGAACGAGTCGAAGGCGCGCTTCGTGACCCTGAGCGCCGTGCTCAGCGGCGTGCCCGAGGTGCGCAAGGCCATCGAGGAGGCTCGCGAACACAAGCGCCTGCACGGGCGCCGCACGATTCTCTTCGTCGACGAGATCCATCGCTGGAGCAAGGCACAGCAGGACGCGCTGCTGCCTCACGTGGAGCGCGGCACGGTCACGCTGATCGGCGCGACCACCGAAAACCCGTCCTTCGCGGTGAACGCGGCGCTGCTATCGCGAGCGCGCGTGTTCCGGTTGCAGGCGCTCACGGCGGCCGAGATCGAGACCCTGCTGACGCGCGCATTGCACGACAGCGAGCGTGGGTTGGGTGCCAGCCAGATGGAGCTCGACCCGCAGGCGCTGCGCGCGCTGGCAGCGAGCGCCGACGGCGACGCGCGGCGCGCGCTCGACATGCTCGAGACCTTGGTGCAGCACGCCGAGCAGAGCGGCAAGCGCATGCTGACGCTGGCCGAGCTGGCAGAGCTCACCAGCGCCAAGACCCTGCTTCACGACAAGAGCGGCGAAGGCCACTACAACGTGGTCAGCGCGTTCATCAAGAGCCTGCGCGGCAGCGACCCGGACGCCGCGCT
>JADGRE010000148.1 GCA_017881185.1 Pseudomonadota bacterium
TGCCGTGGGCCGGCGCCGCTACGCACGCCGACCTCGCGAGCTACTGAAGCCTCACGGCGGAGCTAGAGAGTGCGCTTGAGCGAGCTCACCGCGAGCGCTGTCATCAGGACGGCGAACACGGCCAGGAACACCACGTGCGTGCCAGCCACTGCGAGGTCGCCGTTGCGAAACAAGATCGCTTTGAGCGCGGCCACGGCATGCGTTTCGGGATCGACCATGGCGATCATCCGCAACCAGCGCGGAAAGCTCGCGAGTGGATAGAGCGCGCCGCTGGGAAAGAACAGGATCACGTTGAGAAAGCCGCTGAGCACGCCACTGATGCGTGGGTGTGAGGCACGGCCGAGCACCGCCATCATCATCGCGAGCAAGCCGAAGGTCGTGAGCAGCTGCACGGCGAACAGCGCCATGTAGCCGAAAGCGCCGCCGTGCACGCGCCCGCCGGTGATTAGCAGCCCACACCACAGCACCACGCTGCTCGACAAGAGCGTCACGACCGTGCCGCTCGCGAGCACGCCGATGGCGATGTTCAACCGGCTCAGCGGCGTAGACAGATAGCTCTCGTGCACGCCCAAGAAGCGATCCATCACCAAGTTGAAACCGCCTGCGATCATGCTGCCCATGAAGATCGCCATCACCACCACCGCGGGCACGAGCGAGGTGTCGTAGTCGACGCGCGGGTAGATCTCCTGAGGGAGCACGTGTGCCTCACCGCGGTGAACCTCGAAGCGCGCCAATGGGCTGCGCATCGCGGGCAATGCAGCCGAGATGGCGCCCTGCAAAGCACCGGCCGCCACTGCGTCGACGTTGTCCAAGAGCAGACCGATCGTCGCGCTCTGTCCGCGCGCGAGATCCGAAGAAAAGCGCGGCGGCACCACCAGCACGCCCGAGAGCACGCCGTCGCGCAACAGACCGAGCGCACGCTGCTCGTCGACCAGCGGCACCAGGTGCACCGTGCCCGGGCCGTGCTCCAGGGCTTGCAGCGCGCCCAGCAGCGCGCGCGCCTGTGGACCGCGATCGAACGCGACCACGCCCAGCGACAGACCCTTGATCGGCCCCTGCAGCGAGTTGCCCAAGATCACCAGATACAGCAGCGGCATGAGCACTGCGCTGAACAACGTGAGTGGGTTGCGCAGCATGCGCCGCAAGTCGCGCTCGAATACGGCCAAGGTTCTCATGAGAAGCGCCTCGGCAAGCCGGCGCGCCGCGCGTCCACGGACGCTGCCGTGGTGTCTCGCAGGGAACGACCGGTGACGTGGATGAACACATCCTCCAAGCTGATCTGACTGACGCTCGCTGCCAGCACCTTGATGCCTGCGCCAGTCAAGAGCTCGATCACCCGGGGCAGAAGCCGCGTGCCGCCGTCAGCGTGCACCGTGAGCGCGCTCTGGGCGCGGTCGAGCGTACGCACGCTGGGCAAGGCCTGGACCGCGGTCGCGAGCGCGTCGTCGATGGGCGCATCCAGCGCGATCTCGAGCGTATCGGAGCCGGGGACGGAGGCCTTCAACTCGCCAGGCGTGCCGAGCGCGACGATGCGACCTCGGTCGACGATGGCCACGCGATCGCACAGCGCATCTGCTTCGTCCAAGTAGTGCGTCGTGAGCGAGATGGTCATTCGATCGCCCTGCCGCAGCTCACGCAGCAAATCCCAGATCACGTGCCTACTCTGCGGATCGAGGCCGATGGTGGGCTCATCCAGAAAGAGCACGCGCGGTCGATGAATGAGCCCGCGCGCAATCTCCAGGCGCCTGCGCATTCCGCCCGAGTAGGTGCTGACCAAGTCCTTGCGGCGATCCCACAGCTCGACGGCCTGGAGCAACTCCTCGATGCGCGGCTGTCGCTGCGCTCGTGGCACGCTGAAGAAGCGCGCATAGATGTCGAGGTTCTCGTAACCGGTCAGGTCCAGGTCGGAGGTGAGGGCCTGAGGCACCACGCTGATCGCACGGCGCAACGCCGCGGTGTCCTTGCGCACGTCGACGCCTGCGACACGCGCGTTGCCCTCGCTGATCGACTGCAGGCCCGTGAGCATGCGGATCAACGTCGTCTTGCCGGCACCATTGGGCCCGAGCAAGCCGAAGAGCTCGCCCTCTTCTACCTGCAAGTCGACGTGATCGACGGCCACGAACTGCCCGAAGCGCCGCGTCAGCTGCTGCGCCTCGATCGCCGCCGTCATGGCCTGGGCTCCACAGGCTTGATGGTCACGTCGGCCGTCATGCCGGGACGCAGCTCTTCCTCGACCTTGTCGAGCCCGATTCTGACGCGAAACGTCCGCACGTCTGGGCGACCGCGTTTCACGTCGCGGTTGAGCGCGAACTCGCCCTCCGCACCGATCTCGATGACATGCCCCCGATAGCGCACGCCCGGAAGAGCCACGACCGTGATCTCTGCCGGCGCGCCAAGCCGCAGCGCTTGCAGCTGCGTTTCTTCGATATCGACTCGCACCCACTGACGGGCCAGGTCTTCGACGCTCACGATTGGCGTGCCGGGCGCCGCCCACTCTCCGGGCTGCAAGCTCTGCTCGACGATGATCCCGTCGAACGGACTTCGAATCTCCGCCTCCTGCAGCTGCACGCGCGCAAGCTCGAGCCCGGCCTCGCTGCTCTGCACCAACGCGCGTGCCGTTTGGACGGCCGCTAGCGCCGTCATGACGCGGCCGCGCGTGGCCTGACGGCTTGCCCCTTGCGCCGCAACGCTGGCTCGCGCCGCATCCATACGAGCGCGTGCGGCGTCGAGCTGGGACTGGGAGCTCGCGCCCTGCTGTAGCAAGCGTTGTGCGCGCTCGAACTCCGCGAGCGCGTCGTCGAGCTCCGCACGCTGCCGGGCTTCATCGGCCACAGCTGCACGCACGGTGGGCGCTACCGCATCCGCGTTGTGCTCGGCCTCGTGCAGGGCGTCGCGCGCGTGCTGCACATTGGCCTGCGCCTGCGCAACCAACGCGGTTCGCTCCCGAGAGTCCAGCCGTGCCAGCAATTGGTCGCGTTTGACTCGCTCGCCCTCGCGCACCAACACTTGCGCGACCTGTCCGCTGACCGGCGCCGCCACCGCCGCGACAGGTGCATCGACGAAGCCCGGAAAGCCATTGGGCGTAGCGCGCGCACACGACAGACCCAGCGTCAGCGTCACGCTCCCAAGCGCAAAAATGCGTTGTCCATACATGCAGCTCATCACGTTCTCCGCTCGGCGCGAAGGCGGAACGCCTCGAGCCGCGCAGCCGGGTGGCCGCCAGGCGTGACCACCTCTCACGTAGGCGCGAACACGCGTGGCGCCACAAAGATCGATGCACTCCGCGACGCTGTCGACCTCGCCAGCGTGCCATTGGCGCATGGTTGCAATTCGCCAAAGGAATACTGCCCTGCGCGAGCAGCAGATCGGCACCAGGACCTTGCGCTGCGAGGATTCGCGAAGGCCACGTGCGAAGGCTACTTGCGGTATGCGAGGGCTTTGGTTGCGCACTTCGGACGCAGTGGCGACCAGTTGAGCACCGAACAGGTCCGCAGCTGGGTGCTGTGGCTGCTGACGGTGAAGAAGTTGGATGGGTCCACGGTGAATGTGGCGATCGCGTCGCTGCGTTTCTTGTTCGGCACGACACTCGAACGTTCCGAGGTGATGAGCAGCATTGCAGGCTGCGGTGCACCGCTGCGTCCGCGCTGCTACGCCGCCGACGTTGCAGCTGCTCGCAACAGCGCTTGCCGCACCCGCTGTGCCTCTGACTGGGAGCTCTGCCGCCAGCGCAGCACCAAAGAGGGCCGCCGATTCCTTCGCTCGCGCCCCCGTGGCCGCGAAGTGGGGCACGACCAGTACCTGGTACACGGGCTTCCTCGCGGCCGGTGCCGCGTCGGGCTTGGACCACGACTCAGGCTCGAACACCCGACGGTCCCATCTGGGAACATTGCGTACCATCCAATATCAATCTAGTTGATATACGAACCACTTGCGGACCCGGCGGCTCCACAAGCCCGAAAGAGTCGTCAATCAAGACCGCCCCTCGGCCCTACGTTGGGAGTGCACCCATGAAGCTCTTCTTCCGATCGCTGGTGCTGCTGAGCGTTTCCTTCTGCTTCGGGGCGGCCTGCAAGTCGACGGGTGGCGGGCGCAATGGGGTCGGCGGTAGCGCAGGAGCCGGGCAAGCAGGCAGCTTTTCGAGCGCGGGTGCACAGGCTACGAGCAACACCCAGGATGCGGGCTTACCGGCGAGCGGAAGTAACGCCGGCGCGTCGGGTGGGCCAGACGCGGCAGCAACTACGGCCACGGCCGACGCCGGCGCTTCGACAGCTGGAACAGGCGTAGCCGGTAGCGGTGGCCAAAGCACGGACGGCGGAGGCGCAGGAGCGGACGCCGCGCCTGCGTTCGAGCCTTGCCCTGCAACCGGCGACTGCAAAGTGCTGCCCCTCGGAGACTCGATCACGTACGGCTCCACTACGAACAACGGCGGTTATCGCGTGGAGCTCTTCACGCGTGCGCATGCGGACAACAAGCACCTCACGTTCGTGGGCAGTCAACAAGATGGGCCGAACATGGTGGCAGGGGTGGCTTTCCCCCAGAACAATGAGGGCCATCCGGGGTGGACCATCGACCAGATCACGAACATCGCGGATACCAACCAGGCGCTCAAGGACTCACCTCGGATCGTCCTGCTGCACATAGGTACCAACGACATGGGATCGATGTCGACGGGCGCTTCTGACCGCCTCGAGCAGCTGATCACCAAGATCGTGACGGCGCTGCCGAACGCGCTGCTAGTCGTCTCCTCGATCATCCCTCTGCCGTGGACCGATGCGACGGTCACCACCTACAACGCCACCATTCCCGGGATCATCCAGAAGCAAACGGCTCAGGGCCGGCACGTGATCTACGTGGAGATGCACCAGGACTTTCCATCCGATGGGCTGGGCACCGACAACATTCACCCCACCGACAACATCGGTTATCCGTGGATGGGCGACCGCTGGTACACGGCGATCACCAGTTATCTGCATTGAGAGTAGTTGCTCACGCTCGCACGATTCGCACGTTTGGAAAGTGCGTTCGCAGCCGATCGAGGTACGCGACATCCGAGGTGTAGATGATGCCGCCTCGTTGGGCCGCGTGTGGTCGGCTGTCAGCTGCAATCGATTGCCAACGCATTTACGGTCGAGAGCGACACCGACGTCGTTCGCCAGTCCACATCAAGGGCGGCGCGGAGCTTGCGGACGCGCCGAGCACCATGCCGCAAGCCTTGGCGCAAGCAGTTGACAGCCTCCGTCCAGCGCGGGCCGCTGACGCCGTGGCCACGAGCGGCGAACACGACGACCCACGCCCGACCCCGTCAGCAAGGACCCTAGGAAGGATCTCACCGTTCCAGAATCGCGCGCACGCTTTGCACCAGCTCGTCATAGGTGGCCGGCTTTTGAATCACGCCTGCGACGTCGTTGCCGACGTCGAGCGGATGACCGCTGAAATAGACCACTTTCAAGCCCGGGGCCAGCGTGCGTAGCTCCCGATGCACCGCATCACCGGACATGCCCGGCATCGATAGATCGAGCAGCACCAGCGACACGCTCTCACGAAGCGCTCGGTCTGCGAGCAGGTCGAGCGCTTCGCGTCCGCTGGCCGCGACGTGTACGGTGTAGCCAGCGCGCTCCAGCATCTTGCGCACGACCGTGCGAACGGACGCTTCGTCGTCGACCACGAGCACGGTCTGAGAGCCCGGTCGGTCGGTCACCGCCACGCGCGGAGCGCGCTCGACACTCGCCGAGAGCGACACGGGCAAGTACATGGTGAACGTAGTGCCGTGGCCCTCGCTGCTGCTGCATTCCAGAGCGCCGCCGTGCTCCTGCACGATCGCGCGCGCGGTCGACAGGCCCAGGCCAGTGCCGCGGCCGATCTCCTTGGTAGTGAAGAAGGGCTCGTAGATCCGGTTGCGCGTCTCTGGGCTCATGCCTACGCCGTTGTCGATCACGCGGACGCAAACATAGCGGTCTGCTGCCACGAGCCCTAGGACAGCGCCGTCCTCGGGCGTGATCGTGACGCTGGCGACTTCGACGGTCACCTGCTTCGGGTTCACAGGGGCATCGCTCAAAGCGTCGCGGGCGTTGATCAGCAGATTGAGCAGCGCTTGTTCCAGCTGCGTGGCATCGGCAAGCACCGGTTGAGGCTCACTCGGGCAGCTTACGGATAGCTCGATGCCATGATCGAACGCGCGCCGGCAGATCGCCACGGTTCGCTCGACGACCTCGCGCACGTCACTGGAGCGTTTCTCGTTGGCGTGCGCGCGGCCGGCGAACGTCATCAGCTGACGTACGAGCTCGACGGCACGCAGGCCCGCCTCGTGCGCGCTGCGTAGCAACGGCGCGGTTTCCTCGGGTACGTTGCGTAGCGCAAGCTCGATGTTGGGCAGAATGGCCATCAACATGTTGTTGAAGTTGTGCGCGACGCCCGCGCAGAGCTCGCCGATCGCTTCGAGCTTCTGCGCTTGGCGCGAGCGCTCCTCCAGCTCGCGCTGCTCGGTGATGTCGAGCACGCCGCCGACGATGTGCTCGGGGCTGCCGTCCGCCGCGAAGCTCACGGTGCCTTTGGCCAGGACGCGACGAACTGAGCCGTCTGGTCTCACGATTCGGTGCTCCAGCACCGGATACGCGCCGGTCCGCACCACAGCTTCGACCGCCAGTCTCACGCGCTCACGGTCTTCGGGATGAATCAGCGTGAGATAGCTCTCTCGAGTCTGCGGTGCTGTCTCGCTCGTGACGCCCCACATGCGGCACAGCGCGTCGTCCCAGTGCACGACGTTCTGCTTGATATCCCAGCTCCACAGGCCCATGCCGGTGGCTGCCACCGCGATGCGCAGCTTCTCCGTGCTGACGCGCAGCGCCGTCTCCACGCGTCGTTGTTCCGTCACGTCGGTGGCGATCATGGCGATCGCTGCAACGCCTCGATCGTTTCGCACGGGGCAGAGGTGTGCTGCCATCATGTGCTCGGAGCCGTCGCTCCACTTGGCCTTGTATTGGATCGAGACGGTGTCGCTAGTCGCAGTCACGCGCGCGAAAGCGGCTCGCACTTCGCTCGCGCTCGGCTCGGGCAGGTAGCTGAAGAGATTGCGCCCGAGCACCTCCGCCAGGGTTCGGCCTGGACGGGCACGATTCAGGAATAGGAACGTTCCTTCCAGGGCCAAGAGGCCGATGAAATCGGGGACGTTGCCCAGGAACAAGCCGAGCAGCTCGGCAAACTGTTCGGCACCGGCGCCGCCGCTGGTCGCCAGTTGTAGGCGCTCCAATTCGGCGCGCAGCCGCTCGACCTGAGGATCGCTCGCCATCGGTGTTGCAGCATAGACGCGCAGTGCGTGCTCCGCCATGGGCGCGAGCACCGCCAAGTTTGTCTTTGGCGCAGCGGGAGAAGATAGGCGAACAGGGAAGATAGGTGAGCGGGGCCACAAGCGCTGCGCACGCCCGCTTGATCTGGTCTACTCCGAAGTGCTTCCGCAGACGATGGCCGTAAGCCCCCGCATAGGTTGGCCTATGGCCCGCGAACTTGGGCAACCGACCGCTGCCGGACGCCGCGAAGCTGCACGTGGAACTGTCGAAGCGATGGGCGAAGCCGGTACAGCGCCGCCTTCCCGACTCCCGCGTTGCCGCGCACGAACACGGTGCTGGGACGTCCGAGCTGTGTGGCGTCGAACGCGTTGTGCAAGAGTTCCAGCTGCGCGTGTCGACCAACGAAGTCCGACGGCACCGTGGCGACCGGGGATGAGCCGGGCGTCCGTCGGAGGCGCTCTGGTGCAGCTGACGTGGGATCGAGCATCACCAGCACCGCGTCTCCCGCTGGACGATCGGCGGGCTTCGGCGACAGCAGGCGCATGCAGAGTGCTTGGAGGTCCGCGCAGGGAGCCTGCCGCGGGACGCGGCGTCCGTAGGGATCGAGCGGCGCAGTTGCCGCAGTCTGCCTGGCGAACGCTACTTCGTCAGCACGACATGCGTCGCGTGGTCCGTCGAGGCGTGCTGCGTGCACTTGTAGCCAAGGCTCACCATATCGATGCCGGCGAGGAGGTGCTCGCCCCTGCCCAGCAGCGCGGGCGAGATCACGAGGTGGAGCTCGTCGATCAGCCCGGCGCTGAGGTACTGGCGAATGGTGGCAACGCCCCCGCCGACTCGGACGTCCTTGCCCGCAGCCGCCTCCTTCGCGCGCTTCAGCGCGGCATGGATGCCATCGGTGACAAAATGGAAGGTCGTTCCGCCCTCCATCGTGATGGACGCACGTGCATGGTGCGTAAGCACGAAGACCGGCACGTGGTACGGTGGGTTCTTGCCCCACCATCCGTTCCAGCTGTCGTCTGGCCAGGGGCCCCGCACCGGGCCGAACATGTTGCGGCCCATGATCCAGGCGCCGAGGTTCTCGAAGGCGCGCGCGGCAAAGTCGTCGTCGACGCCTTCTCGGGCGACCTCGTCACCGATCAGCGATGCAGCGAAGTCGGCGTGCATTCTCTGGAAGGTCTTGGTTCCCAAGACCCACTGGTGCAGCGCCATGCCTCCGGCGCCCATCGGGTTGGCCAGATCTTGGTCGGGACCGGCGCCGTAACCATCGATAGTGATTCCAAAAGCGTTTACTCGAACCTTGGACATGGGCGTAGCTCCTCTCGCGCACGCATCGTCGTGCTCAACCGCGGTAGACCGAATACTCCAGGCCCTGGCCGATCGACAGGGTCGTCGAGTCGAAGCCGCGCTGGCCAGACTGCATCTGCTCCACGTAGGGGCGCAGTTCCTTGCGGAAGGTGAACGGGCCGGTCCCGCTATTGCGACTAGCCTCAACCCCTGGTTCAATAGTTGTATTGCTGCGCCGCCATCACGTTCATGGTGAACCAGTACGCAGCGTGCTCTCTGGAGGGAACCTTGTGTAACAGGAACGATTCCGGGAGAAACCCAGCAGGACTGGCAGTGTTGCTGATGGTGCTGGCAAGCGCTCCTCATGTTGCCTGCAGTGGGAGGAGCGGCGGTGCCGCTGCGGGCTCTGGCGGTGCAACCGGGAACGGCGGCGCAACGGCAAGCGGTGGAGTGGCTGGGAGTGCTGGCACCGCCGCCGCCGCAGGAGCGGCCGCCGGAGCCGGAGCGGGAGGCACTGCCGGAGCCGGAGCGGGAGGCACTGCCGGAGCGGGAACCGACGGAGGCACCGGCGCGGAGATTTATGTCTCTCCGACCGGCAATGACTCGAACGACGGATCGATCGCCTTCCCGCTCAAAACCCTCACCTCCGCCCGCGATAAAGCGGATGAGCGCAAGAAGAACAATACGCCGGTGACAGTTTACCTGCGTGCGGGCACGTACTACCTGAGCGCGCCGGTCGAGTTTGGTCCTTCGAACTCCGGGACCTCCACGGCGCCAATCGTCTATGCCGCCTACGGAAACGAAAAGCCCGTCATTAGCGGCGGGATCAAAGTGACACCTTCATGGTCGACCTCTTCGGGCTCCATCAAGGTGGCGACCATCGCGACCAATCTGAAGGTCGACCAGCTATTCTTGAACGGCAAACGCCAGGTACTGGCGAGGTACCCGAACTTCGATTCCACGAAGATCCTCGACGGCTTCGCAAGCGACTGCCTCGACTCTCCGCGTGTCAGCCTGTGGGCGAATCCAGCCGAAGGACCGGGGTATATCCGCACTTTGCACGACCAACAATGGGGAGGCAACTCATTCATCATCACCGGCAAGAGCGGCACTACGGTGGATTCTAAGTGGGTGGGCGACAACAATCGCGGCAGCGGCAAACATGCCACCTACCGCATGGTCGAGAACATCTTCGAGGAGCTCGACGCTCCCGGCGAGTGGTACTACAGAAAGACCACGGGCGAGTTGTTCTTCTATCCGCCGTCGGGGACCGACCTCACCACCGCGACCGTCGAGCTTGCGTCGCAAGACGAGCTGCTGAGGTTTGTCGGGACGTCGTCGTCGAGGGCCCAGTACATCACGTTCAAGGGCGTCACATTTACTCACACGTACCGCACGCTCTTCAGTAAACCCTACGAGCCCATTCTACGGGGAGACTGGGCCATCGCCCGCGCCGGCGCCGTGTTCATGACCAACGCCGAGAACATCCGAATCGAATCGTGCTTCTTCGATCAGATCGGTGGCAATGGCGTCTTCGTGAGCGGCTACAACCGGAGTCACAGCATCGTCAACAATAAGTTCGAAGATGCTGGAGCTAGCTGTGTTGCGCTTGTCGGACTGAAAACCGCGGTTCGTTGCGGGGCCAATTCCTTCGACGATGCTGGGACGTGCGACGACCACATGCCGGGCCCGCTCACGGAGGACTATCCGTCTTCGGTGCTCGTCGAGAACAACACCATGTTCAATTTCGGCCGATTCGAGAAGCAGGTGGCCGGGGTCGACTTGTCGATCACGAGGAAGGATACGATCCGCCACAATACGATTCACCAGATGCCACGGGCTGGTATCAACTTCACCGATGGTTGCTGGGGCGGCCATGTCATCGAGTGGAACTGGGTTTACGATGCCGTACTGGAGACTAGCGACCACGGCCCGCTCAATGCCTGGGGGCGCGATCGCAATTCCCGCTGGTCAGACGATGTGAGCGCGTCGAAGCTGGACGCCGTGGATACCACGACGGTCCAGAACAATCGCTTTGAAGTGAGACCGCCCTATTTCGGCATCGATCTCGACGACAACTCAACGAACTACTTGCAGACCAATAACCTCCTCATCGGTGGCGGCCTCAAGGTGCAATGGAACAGGTACAACACGTATGTAAACAACATCCTCGTTGGTGGAGCTGTCGTCGATATCCACAGCCCCTGGGCCAACTCCAACCATGTCGTCAAAAACAACATCTTCGTGGGGGACGTCACCTATTCCACCTTCTTGGTCAACAATCTGAGCACAGACATCGCGCAGAAGATCCCGACCTTCGATTTCAACTGCATCTACAATAGCGGCAAGGATCCAAATATCTCTCCGTGGCTCAACAGGAACGGTAGTTCCTTCACCTGGGCAGAGTGGAAAGCCGCTGGGCTGGATGCCAACTCGGTCGTGGCAGATCCGATGTTCGTCGATCCCTCTGCGGGAGACTACTCGGTGAAGGACGGCTCGCCCGCGCTGAAGCTCGGATTCAAGAATTTCCCGATGACCGGTTTCGGCGCTATGGCAAGGCCGTAGATTCGGCACGTCGACGCGTAAGCCACACAAACACCCGTCCCCGGCGCAGCTGACGTAAGATATCTTATGCGCCCCGGCGCTGGTAGCCTGCCGAGGGACGCGCTGGCAGATAACGGGGGTTGCAGGCTCACGCGCTTGCGCCACTTGGCGTTGCTAGCAAGCACGCCGTCATAGACGACAAGGTTCTTTTCGGGTCGCGGGATGAGCGCAACGAGGCGTTGTAGTAGCTCGTGGGCTGTGAGTAGCAGGTGCGTGGTGCCGTCGTGCCAGGCCACCGTCAGCGGCCGCCGCTCGTTCTGCCGCGCAACCCGCTCGCGCCGTGCTCAATTGATCTTCAACCGACGCAGCGGATGGTCCCAGTCGTCGAGGTCGTCGTTGGCTTCTGGCTCCGCGTCGGCGTCTTCGCTGGGCTCCGGGTCGATCGACTCGCGCTCACCGTCTTCGCCGCCCTCCTCGACCTCACTGTCCCACAGCGTGTCGGGATCGAATTCGCCGCGTTCCTTGGTCGGTCGCGGCGGCGGCAGGGTCTCGCCTTCTTCGCGCGCCGGCGGCTTCGGCTCGGTCGTGCCAGTACGCCCAGCACGTTTGCGCCCTCGTCCGGTGGGATCCATGCGTGTGCTCTCCTGTTGCGCGGTGGCGGCGCCGCGAGCGCGGACCTGTCAAAGCATGGATCACGCCGACCCGCGCTCGCAATGGGGCGCCCACCGATCAGCGTGGGATGGGGCGCCATCGACGACGCCCGAGCCAGGTAACGCCAACCAGCAGCCACAAGCCGCTGGCGCAGCTGCCTCGCGCGCCGCTGACCGCCGAACGCCGCGCAGGTGCAACCGCCGCCGCCGGCGCCGACCACGATCGCACGATCGCACGCACCGACGCCGGCCCGGCCACAGGCTGCGCCGCGCAATGCGCACTTGTGTCGAACAGCATTTGGCATACCGCCTTCTCGGGGCAGCGCGTGGTGGCACAGGGATCGGCCACGCAGGTGCCGCTTGCGGCCACGCAAAGCTTGCCCCGCGAGCCCTGCGTGCTCGCGCAGCGATCGGGCACACACTGTCCACCGGCTGGGCCGCAGAGCTTGCCCTGTTTGCACTCGGTCGCGGCACAGCGATTGGGCCGACAGGTGCCCTGCACGCACAGTTCCGCTGCGCCGCACTGTCGCGGATTCAGACAAGCGGGCAAGGCCTTGGGCTGCAGGAGCGGCATCACTATATCTCGCCCGCCGCAAAACGCGCCACGAACGCGCGATGTACGCAAAGCGGGGTGCTTTCACTCGCTTGTGCATGTGGGTCTGCGAGCACGCGCTTGCGGTAGCCGGTGCCGATGTCGAGCACGCGCACCTGCGAGGCGTCGACCACGAAGCGCAAGCGGAAGTCCTTGACGGCCAGGCGCAAGTGGTCGCCGAGATCGCGGATGCGCCGGTACGGGTGCGGGGCCGGGCCGAGCTGCAGCACTTCCTCGGCGAGCGCCTGCAGCGGCAGCGGCGTGTGCGCTGCGAGCCATTGCAGCTGCTCCTGCGCGAGCACGCTCCAGCTGATCGTGTAGCGCGGGCCCGGATCGGGTGCGCTCGACACGTGGCCGGGCAACCAGCCGCTGTTGGCGGCAGCGATGCTGTCGGTGTATGGCACGTAGGGCTTGAGGTCAAGCACCGGTGTCTGGTCGAGCATGTCCACGTCGAGCACGTGCAACTGCAGACCCGCAACACGCAACAGGCGCACGGCACTGAGCCCGATCGGGTTCGGGCGATGCGGTGAGCGTGTCGAGAACACGCCGCGCTTCTGCTGCGAGCGCGGCGGCAACACTTTGGGACGCCAGTCGTGGTTGCGATCGAACCAGAACAGCACCCACAGATGCGACCACTGCGCAACGTCCTGCAGCGCGTCCTCGAAGTGGCAGCCCGAGCGCAGCTCGATGGTGCCCGCCACGTCGCGTGCGGCAGCCGGCTGACGGGGCGCGCTGCGCTTGTCCTTCCAGGGCGTGTGAATGACGCCGATCGGCGACAGCTGCAGGCTCGGCGGACCCTGTTCGGGCGGGTTCATGCCGGCAGGCTACACGCCCGCGGGCCGCCGACAAGCCGGGGCCGATTGCCTCGGAAATGGGACTCGGGCGGGTCCCGCTTGAAGAAAAGACAACCAAGGGCTGGCGGCCCGGCCCAGGGCGATTATCTCTCGGTCATGTTGCCCTCGAAGGTCGTATTCCAGCTTGCCTTCATCCTCCTGCCCGCTGGGCTGCTGCTGGTGGCTGCCGCGCTGACTTGATCAGCCGGAGCCGCTGCACGCCAGCCCAGCGCTGTGCTGTGGGACACTGTCGCTCTGCGCAGTGCGCCTGCATCCCCAGGCGCCGGACTCTTCGACGTCGTGCCACCGCGCATCGAGGAGATCTCGCTGCGTGCGCCGCGCTTTGGGTTGCCCAGCGCGCTGGCCGCGCTCGGCAGCAGCGACCCCGCGTGCCGTGCGCATCGAAGACGCCTAACGCCGAGCACAAGCGCATGCGGCTCCTATTCCGCCCACGCCTCACTGCGCCGCCACAGCTCGGCCGCGAGCTGCGGGTCTTGCGCCAGCGCGCTCGGCGTCTTGCCCGCGCACTTGTCGTAGTAGAGCCCGGTCTGGCTCGCCAGCTCGGGGGCCGTCGCGCAGTACAGCGACGTGAGCGCGCCTTGCTCGGGCGAAATCATGCGCAGCTTCATCAGCGAGCCGATGGGCCACGGCACCTTGCGCCAGACGTCGGTGGCTACAACGCCCGGGTGCAGGGAGTAGGTCGTGAC
>JADGRE010000328.1 GCA_017881185.1 Pseudomonadota bacterium
CGCGAGTGCTTCGCGGAGCGAGGAAGAACCTGCCGTCACGCTCTCGATCGCCAAGCGCCCGGGCACCAACGCCATCGCGGTTGCTAGCAGCGTGCTGGCACAAGTGCACGGGCTACAAGGCAGCGTGATCCCGTCCGACGTCACCATGACCACGACGCGGCACTACGGCGAGACCGCCAACGAGAAGTCGAACGAGCTGCTCATGCACATGGCGATCGCCGTCGTGAGCGTGTCGCTCTTGATCTTCTTTATGCTCGGCTTCCGCGAGTCGCTCGTTGTTGCCGTGGCGATTCCTTCCACGCTGGCGCTCACGCTGCTCGTGTTCTACCTGGTGGGCTACACGCTCAACCGCATCACGCTCTTTGCGCTGATCTTCTCGATTGGCATCTTGGTCGACGACGCGATCGTCGTGGTGGAGAACATCGTGCGCCACCGGGATCTGCCCGAGAACGCTGGGCAATCTCTGACACGCATTGCGGTGCGCGCGGTGGCCGAGGTCGGCAATCCCACCGTGCTCGCCACCCTCGCGGTCATTGCCGCGATCGTACCCATGGGTTTCGTGGGTGGCCTGATGGGGCCCTACATGCGTCCGATACCCGTCGGCTCGACCGCGGCGATGTTGTTCTCGTTGGTGGTCGCGTTCGTGGTCACACCCTGGGCGGCCGCGCGCATCCTGCGCAGCAAGAGCGCGCACGGGGCGCACTCGGCTCACGGGCACAAAGAAGACCTGATGACGCGCGGCTACCGCGCGTTCATGTCACGCCTGCTAACGCGCGCGGGTTGGCGCTACGGCTTCCTCGCGACCATCGCTGCGCTGCTGGTGGCTGCGGCAATGCTCGTGCCCACGGGTCACGTACGCGTGAAGATGCTGCCGTTCGACAACAAGAGCGAGCTGCAGGTGATCTTGAACATGCCCGAAGGCAGCGCGCTCGAGCGCACTGCCCAGGCGGCACGCGAGATCGCTGCTGCCGTGCGCAGCGAGCCGGAGGTGGTCGACTACCAAGTGTACGTGGGCACCGCGGCCCCGTTCAACTTCAACGGTCTGGTTCGCCACTACGACCTGCGCAGTGGACCCAGCGTCGCCGATGTGCAGGTCAATCTCTTGCCCAAGCACGAGCGCAAAGCGCAGAGCCATGACCTTGCCAAGCGCATTCGGCCGGCGGTCGCGGCGATTGCCGAGCGTTACAACGCGCGCGTGGCGATTGCCGAGGTGCCGCCTGGACCGCCCGTGTTGCAGACGCTGGTTGCCGAGATCTACGGCCCCAGCCCCGAAGCACGCCTGGCGCTCGCGACCGAGGTGAAGCGCGAGCTGAAGGCGACGGACGGTGTGGTCGACCTCGACTGGTATGTCGAGGATGCACACCCCAAGACGCGTCTGATCGTGGACAAAGAGAAGGCTGCGCTGCATGGCATCACTGCCGACGTGGTGAGCGAGACCTTGCGCGCGGCCGTGTCGGGCGCTGCGGTCGGTCTCTTGCACGCACCGGGGGAACGAGAGGACGTGGAGATCGTCGTGGAGCTGCCGCGCAGCGCGCGTTCCACCACGCAGGACCTGCTGTCGCTACGCGTGCGTGGAAACGGACCGGCGCTCGTGCCTTTGCGCGAGCTGGTGCGCGAGGAAAGCAGCGTCGAAGATCGCAGCATCTACCACAAGAACCTCTTGCCGGTGGTCTACGTGACCGCCGACATGGCCGGCAAACAGGAGAGTGCGGCCTACGCCATCTTCGCGATGAACGACCAGCTCGCGAAGCTCGATGCCAGCCATTACGGCGGCAAGCCCGGCAAGCTTGCGGTCTTGAACGCGGCGATGCCCCATGACGACACACAGCCGTCGATCAAGTGGGATGGCGAGTGGCAGATCACGCTCGAGGTATTCCGTGATCTCGGCGTGGCCTTCGGCGTGGTGCTGGTGCTGATCTACGTGTTGCTCGTCGGGTGGTTCCGCTCGTTCCTCACGCCGATGGTGGTGATGGCCGCGATTCCGTTCTCGCTCGTGGGCATCCTGCCCGCGCATGCGGCGATGGGAGCGTTCTTCACCGCGACCTCGATGATCGGTTTCATGGCGGGTGCAGGCATCGTCGTGCGCAACTCGATCATCCTGGTGGACTTCATCGAGGCACGCATCGAGGAAGGTCTGCCACTGGAACAGGCCGTCGTGGAGGCCGGTGCAGTGCGCTTCCGACCGATGCTGCTGACGGCGGCGGCCGTGGTGGTCGGCGCAGCCGTGATCCTGTTCGATCCGATCTTCCAGGGCCTGGCCATTTCGCTGATGGCCGGTGAAGTCGCCTCGCTGCTGATCAGCCGCATGGCCGTGCCGGTGCTCTACGCGATGGCTGCGCGGGCGCGTGCGCGCAAGATCCAGCTGTCGCTGCAGAGCCACGATTCGCAGCTCGGCGCAGGACACGCGCCGGCGCACCTGTGAAGGCGCGGCTGGTCGATCGGTCGAGTAGCTCGTGTGGGCTGGATCAACGCGGGCTGCTGCAGGGCCGCGCGCAGCATGTTTGCAGTGGCTAGGCGCACGCCCCCCGGGTAAGCTATTGCGATGCGCTGGAAGCCGGTCGCGGGCTATGTGGCGATGCTGAGTGCGGGCGTGGCTGCACTTGCGCTCGTGCATTCGATCGGCAACACCTTGCAAGCGCCCGCGCCGGCTGTGGGCGCTGCGCTGTTTGGCCCTGGCAGCGGTAGTGCCAGCAGCGGCGCTGGCGCAGCCTCCCTGCCGAGCGCCTTGCCTCACGTGCTCTTGGCGTTGGCGGTCATCATCGTCGCGGCCAGAGCGGTCGGCGCCTTGTTCGCGCGCGTCCAGCAGCCGCCTGTCATCGGCGAGATGATCGCCGGCATCTTGCTCGGCCCATCCTTGCTCGGTCGGTTCGCTCCGGGCGTTTCGGCGTTCATCTTGCCCGCGAGCATCGCGCCGCTGCTCGGCATCATCGCCCAAGTCGGCGTGGTGCTCTTCATGTTCCTGGTGGGCCTCGAGCTCGACACCGACACGCTGCGCAAGCGCACCCAGGCCTCGGTGGCGGTGTCGCACGCGAGCATCACGGTGCCCTTCGTGCTCGGCGGCCTGTTGGCCTTGTATCTGTATCCGGTGTTGTCGTCGCGCGACGTTCCCTTCTTCAGCTTCGCGCTCTTCATCGCGGTCTCCATGTCGGTCACCGCGTTTCCCGTGTTGGCGCGCATCTTGAGCGACCGCCACCTGCAGAAGACACCGCTCGGCGTCATCGCGCTCACCTGCGCTGCGGTCGACGACGTCACGGCCTGGTGTCTGCTCGCGCTGGTCGTCGGTGTGGCCAAATCCACACCACAAGACGCCGTCCAGACACTGCTGCTCGCGGTGGGCTTCGTGGGGCTGATGCTCGGCGTCGTGGGTCCGCGGATTGTCGTGTGGCTACAGCGGCGCCCCGGGAGTCTCTCGCAAGATGCGATGGCGATCGTGCTCTTGGGTCTCTTGCTCTCTTCGCTGGCGACCGAGGCCATCGGCATTCACGCGCTGTTCGGCGCCTTTCTGTTCGGCGCCGTGATTCCCCACGACAGCGCGTTCGCGCACGAGGTCGGCGACAAGCTCACCGACTTGGTGCTCGTGCTGTTTCTGCCGGCCTTCTTCGCGTTCACGGGCATGCGCACGCAGATCGGGCTCGTGTCAGGCCTGCCGCACTGGGGCATCGTCGCGCTGATCGTGCTGGTCGCGACCGTCGGGAAGTTCGGCGGCAGCTTCGTCGCCGCGCGGCTCACGGGCCTGCACACCCGTGATGCTGCAGCGCTCGGTGTGCTCATGAACACGCGCGGCCTGATGGAGCTCGTGGTGCTCAACGTCGGGCTCGACCTGCGGGTCGTGTCGCCGACCCTGTTCACGATGCTCGTCTTGATGGCGCTGGTCACCACCTTCATGACGACGCCACTGCTGCACGTGCTACGCGGCCGAGAGAGCTTCGCGCTGAGCGGGTCCAGGGCACAGCCGCAGCGCTAGCGTGAAGCTCGCATCCCCGCGCGGCTATCCCGCGTCGCGATAGCGTTGCCCGCGCGCACGCACCGGGGCGAGCAGCGCTTCGAGCACGGCTTGCTCGTCGCGCGGGACCTCGTGTCCGAGCGGCTGTGGTGGGTGACTGGGCAAG
>JADGRE010000329.1 GCA_017881185.1 Pseudomonadota bacterium
GTCCAGCGCCCGCAGAAATGCAGCTGCATCGAGTCCGCGTCCGGTGACCGCCGTGATGATGTCTTCGGCGCTTCGACGGTGACCGACCTCGTGGATTTGGGTGCGCAGCCACTGCCGCAACGGCGCCAGCGTGCCCGCCGAAAGCTCGCCGACGAGATCGTGCTGCTGCGCGTAGCACTCGGCCAGCTGCGCCGCGTACAAATTGCCAAAGGTGTAGGTGGGGAAGTAACCGAACGCGCCGATCGACCAGTGCACGTCTTGCAAACAACCTTCGCGCGCGGTGGTGGGCGTCGCGCCGAGCAGCGTACCGCTGCGTTCGTTCCACGCAGCCGGAAGCTCGGCTACCGAGAGCTCTCCACGCAAGAGCGCGACCTCGAGCTCGTAACGCAAGAGGATGTGCAAGTTGTAAGTGACCTCGTCGGCCTCGACGCGGTTCTTGCTCGGCCTCACCACGTTCACCGCGCGGTACATGCGCTCGGCGTCGAGGCCCGCGAGCTGCTCGGCAAAGCGGGCCTGCAGCTTGGGAAAGAAGCCCTGCCAGAACGCACGGCTGCGCCCCACCAGGTTCTCCCACAACCGCGACTGCGACTCGTGAATGCCCGTGCTCGGAGCGTCTGCGAGCAGGCTGTCGCGATCGGCAGCGAGGTAGCCTTGATCGTAGAGGCCATGACCGCCCTCATGCAGCGTCGCGTACAGCGCCGACAACAAGTTGTCTTCGCAGATGCGGATCGTCAGCCGCACGTCGTCGTTGCCGGCCGCCAGCGTGAACGGATGCGTGGAGCGATCGAGCCTGCCGCGCTCGGTCTCGAAGCCCATGCTCGCAAGCAGCTCGCGACACAGCTCCCACTGCGCGGCTTCCGGAAAACGTTTGCCCTCGAGCAGCCCGGCGTGCGCTCGGCTGAGCTGCGTGAAGCGCGGCACGCGCTCGGCGAGGCGATCGCGCAAGTCGAAAAGCACCGGGTCCATGCGCGCACGCGTCATGCCGGGCTCGTATTCGTCGAGCAATGCGTCGTAAGGGTCGCCGCCGTCTGCCAACAGCGCGGCACGTTGCCTGCAAAGCGCGAGCAGCTGGCTGAACGCCGGCGCGAAGATCGCGTAGTCGTCGGCGCGACGTGCATCTTCCCAGGCCGCCAAGGTGCTGGAGCGCGCCTGCGCGAACGCGCGCACCAGCTCGGCCGGCAGCGCGCACGCCACCTTGCGGAGCTTGCGCAAACGTTCCAGCTCTGCGCCGAGCGCGGGGTCCTGCGCCGCACGCGCGCTCAGTTGCTCGATCAGCTCACCCATGCGCTCTGCGACCAGCAGCCCGTGACGCAAGCCCTCGAGCGTCGCAACCTGCTCACCGCGGCCCTGCCGCGCACCCGCTGGCAGGTAGGTCTCTTCGTCCCAGCCGAGCAGACCGATGGTCTGATCGAGGTGACGCAGCTCGCGAATCTGCGCACGCAACGCAGCCAACGCATCGACAGGCGCCACGCTCGCGCGCGACGGCCCGCGCAGCTCGGGCGGCGGATGCCCAACGAGCACCGCGGCCAAGCCGCCACGCTGCGCGACGTTCACCACTTGCTTCTGCGACACGCGGCACAAGATGCCCAGGCCGTCGTCGGTCGCGGCAAAGCCCATCACCGCATAGAACGGCTCTTCGTGCATCGCACCTGCGGCGTCGACCACAGGGAACTCGTACACGGGCAGCGGCGTCGCGACCTGCACCACCCAGGCGTGCTCCGGGTCGGCAGCGTGAGCCAGCGCGGTGTCGAGCAACGCATCCCACGCGCTGCTGCTGGTGGCGGCACCGATGTGCACACCCGCGCCGCCGTAGCCGCGGTTGGGCTTGAGCACCAGCTCTTCGCGATGCTCGCGCGCGTAGCGCACGAGCTCGCCCTCGCCGTGCGGCAAGCTGGTGCGACGCTCGAATAACAGACGCGTCCACAGCACGTGCTTGCGAAAGAGGCGGCGCTCTTCGATGCTGAAATGGCGCGCGGCAAGCGTGTCGTCGGTGAACAATTCCCAGCAGCTCTTGTGGTCGAAGTCCCCGACCAGCGACGACACCACCCGATTTTGCCCGAAGAGCAAGCGCATGCCCGACAGCGGCTTGCCCGCCTCGCGTTCGAGCGCCAGCAGATCTCGACTCTCGTAGTCGCGGTACGCGACGTCGATGCGGGTATCTTCGTAGAACACCTCGTCGCCCACCACCCGCAGCTCTCGTGGGTCGGCGTGCACGGCGCTCACGCTGTGGCGCTCGCGCAAGAAGCGCAAGAGCACGGGCTGCTCGTTCGGGCCTTCGTGCTCGTACTTCGGCTCGATCAACGCGATCACGCTGCGTTCGCGCCCGCAGCTGCGCGCGTGATCGAGCAGGACCTGCAGGAACAGCTCGCGTTGATCGCGGGGCAGCTCGATCGCCAGCTGCGGATCGTGCGCACGGATGGTCGGAACCACGTCGCGCATGACCAGCGCTTCGGAGAGTGGCGCGAAGTGGATGCCGCCCACGCCGCTGAGGTTCGGCTCCATGAACTGCAACGCCGCGTGCCAGTGCGCGCTGGTGAAGTCGCAGACGGCGTCGAGCCGACCGTACACGGGGTTCTGATGACTGTGCCGCGGCGACCAGATCTCGCGCAGCCAGGCGTCTTCGTCGGCGCGGATGGCCAGTACGCGACGCACGTCGGCATCGGCCAGGTACAGCTCCGGCAGACGCTTGAGCGCATCGGTGAGCGTGGTGCAGACGCGATGTACGTACGCCAGTTGATCGGGCATCACGAGCAGCGGCCGCAGCATGATGCGCACCGGCTCCACTACACCCGCGTGCTCGTAGACCACTGCGTTGTCGGCGGCATCGGTCGCCAGACGCGCAGCGATGCGCGCGAAGGTCGTGTCTGCCAGCTGGGCCAGCGCGCGCCGCACCCGGCCATCGAGGCTCGCGCCCGACAAACCCAGCGCCTCGGCAGGAGTCAGCACCATGCGCCAACCGTATCACTTTTCGCAGCGAGCGGACCGCGCAGCAGCAGCTAGCTGCGCTCGTGTCGCGCGCGCCAGAGCAACACCCATGCGACCGGTAGCGCCACCAGCACCAGGGCCGACATCGTGTCGAAGTGCCCAGGTTGCCGCAAGCTCCGCGCCAGGTCCGTGCCGTGGCTCAGCAGTTGTTGCAAGCACAACGCCGTGAACAGCCACAGAAAGCCGCGAGGCCGTTTCACGACTCCGAACGCGAGGCCGCAGTTGACGAGCACGAAGAGCGCGTGACGTGCCGGCGACGACCCGACCGACCACGAAGCCGTCTGCGCAGGCAGCACCAAGCACAGCAAGTGGTAGAGCGCAGCGCCAGAGAACACGGCAGCGTACGCGCGCAACAGCTGCTTTTCGAGCACAACTCCGGTGGATGAGGCAGGCACGAGGGCGCCGAGTCTAGCCGAGCGCACCCAGGCTCGCCAGCTCGACGGACTGCCGGCGCAGCTGCGCGCAGACCTTGAGCGTTGTCAGCTGGCACGGGCAACGAACGGGCGATGCTCGTTGTCGCAGATCAGCTGCACGACCTGACGGCCGCTCATCACCGCCGTGGGCACGCCGCCGCCGGGCTCCACCCACTGGCCGGCCATGTAGAATCCGTCCAGCCCAGCCAGGGTCTTGTGCACGTGGCCGAAGAACGATTGCGAGCTGGGCATCCAGCCCTCGTACGCGCCTCGCCAAGCCCGGGCCATGCTCCAATAGGTGAGCGGCGTGGCGAGGTCGGTCATGCGCACGTTCGCGCGTAGCTCCGGCATCAGCGTCTCGAGGCGACCGAGCAGCGCCTCGGCGACAGCGTCTTTTGCGGCCCCGTAGCGCGAGCCGGAAGCGGCCCAGGACTCGTAGCTGGTAGTCAACATGGCCTGCACCACGCTGTGACCGGGCGGCGCAAAGCTGGGATCGTCGTTGCATAGTCGCAAGTACAGGTGATCGTTCCTCACGCCGCCGACTTCCAGCGGCGCGATGCCGTCGACCAACCACAGCGACGGCAAGTTCGCATACGGCCGGGCCACACCAAAGCTGGCGAGCACGATCGGGTCGAAGAGCTTCCAGTCGGTCAAACGATCACGCGTGGCCTGGGCGTCGTAGCGACCGCCGAGCAAGCGCAGCACGGTC
>JADGRE010000330.1 GCA_017881185.1 Pseudomonadota bacterium
GAAGCGGTGATCCGCAGGTTGCAGACGGAGTACCACGCTGACGAGGCCGCGCTGTTGAACGCCGGCACACAGGCCGGCGCGCCGAAGGCGCAGTGAGTCCCTGTGCAGAGTCAGTCCGTCCGGCGTGGATACGGAGCAGCCCGCGCCGCATAGCAGCGTATCGGACGCCGCATCGGTGGGCCGCCGACGTCTGACAGTGGCTCCGCGCGACCTTGCACCGAGCCAGCGTAGCAGACGGCAAGTAACCGCGTGCCGTCGCTCGCGGCTTCGTCGGTGCAGACGTCGTCGACAGCGTGCTGACAGCTGCGCGCTTACCACTTTGGGCTGTTCGCGTGCGATCGCAGCGCGAAGCCGGCGGCGGCCGTCGTGCGCGACTTCATCGCGCTGCATTGAGCTGGCGCCGGCTAACGGCGCGTCAGCTGGAACGCAAGCCCGGCCTTGGGCTCGGGTGGAATGATCTTCCACTGGTAGCTCGTGTCCTGCTCGGGCAGCGAGAGCTCATAGTCGCGCACCAGGTGTGCCGCGAAGAGCTGCATGAACATCGTGGCGTAGTCGAGGCCGGGGCAGCGATGTCCAGTCTCTGGCCCCACGCCCTGCGGCACGAACGCGTGCTCGCTCGCCTTGTCCTCGGCGCGCGCTTCGCCAAAACGATCCGGATCGAACTTCGACGGCTCGCGAAACGAAGCCGGCCACATGTTGGTCTCGCGCAGCGCCCAGAGCACCATCCAGTCCTTCGGGATGCGGTAGCCGCCGAGCTCGAAGTCCTCGCGCTGCGTGCGAGCGCGGACGGCGTGATCGGACCGCTTGGACACGCCGCGCGGACTTCGGTCGCGAGCTGCGTTGCCAGGCCCTTGTCGCGGTCGAGCGCGAGGCAGATGCCCGCGAGCTCTGCGAACACGATGTAGCCCGCGAGGAACATGTGGTGCACCTCGACCAACGCGGCAGCGTCGTCGAGCGTGCTGCCGTCCGGGAGCTTGGCGCGCATCACGCGCGAGAGACCGTCGTCGCTCGGTGCTGCGCGGTGTTTGGCGATCTCCACGCGCAGCGTGGCGAAGATCTCGTCGCGTGCCGCGAGCGCGCGCGATAGGGTGGAGCCCGGGAGCGAATGGGCAGGGCGCCAAAGCCCGCCGTCAGCAGAGAGAACTGCGCCACGAAGCGGAGGACCAACGATTACTACAGCAGGCGGACCTGGATCTCGAAACCATTCTGCGGCACACCCGCATTCTGGTTGATGTTCTCGATCACGAGCACGTAGTCCTGATCGGTGGGCGCGCCGGTGATGCCTGCACCCGTCGAGTACTTCTGCATAGTCGCATCGTACGTGCTGACCGCGCACTGCAGCTCTTCGCCACCGCAATCGTTGTGCAGCAGGTAGACCGCGGCCGGAAAATCGCTCGTGACATCGATCACGTATTCGCTAGGCGCGCGCAACGTCGAGTGCACCGCGTAGCGCAACTCGTTGAACGCCGGCATCGAGTACAAAGACGAGCCGGCCGGTGCGCAGCTGCCGGTCAGGTAGTTCTGCGTGGAGTTGAACGTGAGCGTAGTGCCAAGATTGTTGAACAGGTCGTCGGTCGTGCAAACAGCGCCCGCCACCGGCTTGATGTCGAGCTCGAAGCTGGTGTCGCCCATCAGCGTCACTTCGACGGTGATCGGCTGTCCCGCCATCAGCTCGCGGATCACCTGCGCGCCATAGCTTCCCGTGCCGGTGTTGCAGGCGATGGTCGCACCACCGCAGCGCGCGCCTTGCTTCATGCACACCTTGGAGCCGGACTTGGCGTGCACCCGGATCGAGTAGAACGCTGTGCTCTTGGGCGTGAAGCGGAAGCTCTCGGTGCCATCCTTGCCCTTGTCCATGAAGGTGGTCGGCAAGGCGGCGGGGTCCAAGTCGATCGTGGGGCAAGTGACCGGGTGGGCATTGAGCACCGCCGTGCCCTTGTCGCCTGCGTTGCCATCCACGAACAGCGCAACACGCTGGCCGCGCTCGAAGTGCGCGACCAAGTCCGAGGCCGAGGTGCTGGAGTCGGCGTTGTCGTTGCAGCCGAGCTCGGCCCCGCTGCACGAGCAGTCGCGCGCGTAGAGCACGGTGTCGTAATTCGAGCCGCGCGTGTCGAGCACCCAATAGTCGGTCTCGGGCGCGATCCACTCGATCACCCGCTCCGGCGAACCGAGGCCGCCGCAGCTGCCGTGGTCGGTATCGCGCGCTGGCTTGGTGTCCGTGCTGGCAATGGCGTCGCCTGTGGCGCTCGCGCGTGCACTGGCGCAGCTGAGCACCCCGTCAGCGGCGACGGGCGCGCTGCAAGCGTTGCACGCGACACTCACCGGGTTGCAGCTCTTGGCGGCGCACTCAGTCTGCAGCTTCCAGGCATCGCCCTGCGCCGCACAGGCCTCGACCCGCGTCTGCGCGCAGCGCGTCGCAAGTGGCGTGCAGAGCTGCGCCAGATTCGGGGTTGCGCTATCGGCGCCGGGTTGAACACCGCCATCGTCGTTTGGCCGACTCGCGTCGCGCGCGAGGCTCCCGCTGCCGTCGTGAGCAGCGCCCGCGTCGCGCGCTTTGCCGGCGTCACCGCCCTGCTTGGCCGGGGCTGGCTTGAACTTCGCGAAATTCAGCGAACATGCCTGCGCTGCTAGCAGCGCACAAGCGAGCGTCCCGAGGACGAGTGAACGTGGGCCCATGCCCTGCGACCTAGCACAGCTCACCCGACGCGCGGAAGGCTCGTCGGCTCAGCGCTCAATACGGCGGCCGGCCTGTGGGCGCGTATTTGATGTTGCCTTCCGGGCTGTAGTTGCAGATCCAATAGTCTTTCAAACCAGCGCCGCTGCCACAGGACGCAACGCCACAGCCGAGCTGCGTCGTGTCGCGCCAAATGATCTGCGTGTAGTGACCGCAGCCGTCCGAGTGCATCTGGCTGGCGCACTGCGCGTTGCAAGCGTCGGTGTACCCGAAGATCCCGAAGGTCCAGCAGGCCTTCTCGCCGGCCCAACCGTCGACCGCCTGTTGCGCCGACATCGTCCCGCCGAAGGACGCGGCGAGGTTCTCGCCCAAGCCTGGCGCCATCGAGTGCGCCGGAGCGTTCGAGCACTGGGCAGCTAGCTTCTCCGCGTAGGCTTGCGCCGTCTTCGCGAGGTCGGTCGACCAAGTCAACGGCGGCAGCGCAGGGCTGGGCGTGGGATTGGATGCGCTCGCACGCACGAGGTTGTGCATGGCCGTGATGCCCTTGCAGCGTCCGGTCTCCGGATCGCTCCCCGTCGGCATTCCAGCATCGGTCCCGGCATCCGCGCCCGTGCCCGCCATGCCACTATCTTGAGCGCCCGTACCGGCCAGGCCCGTACCGCCGGTGCCCGCTTGTGAAGTCGTGCCAGCTGCGCCGCCCTGCGTACCTGCAGCGCCCGCGGTGCCCGCCGCGCCAGATGAGTTACCGGCTGCGCCCCCGGCATTCCCCGCCGCACCGACTGCGCCGCACGCGCACAGGCCAAATGATGCGCCGTCTGCGCCGCATACCTGCGTGCTCGTGCTTCCGTCCGCGCACGCGCAAGGTGAAGGCTGACCCGGCGCGCAAGCGCGCGTCGTGGACGCCGAATCCGTGTTCGCAGCCGTCGTGCAGGCCGCCAGAAGCAGGACCGTCGCAGCACACCATCTTCGGACATCGAGCATGCAAACCTCCACACTGGGATCTGACGTGTCTAAACAAAGCGCGAGCTGCACGCAAGCAGCCCTATCGCGGAATCCGCTCGCAAATCCGGCCGAGTTGACCTTGAACAGTGCCCCAGGCGCAGCCTGACGGCTCACAAACGTCCGCGCAGGCAGCGGCGCTCAACGATCATGCTCAACGATCATGCTCAGCGACAGAGCGAGTGCTCCGTGTCACAGACGAAGCCGGGGCTGCAGTCCGTGTCGCAACTGCACTTCGGTGCGTCGCATTGCTTGGTGCGTGTGTTGCAGCGGTAGGGCGCCGGGCAGAGGGGTCAAAAGAGGGTCGGCCGCACGTAGGTGCGCACGATGCCGACCCGCTGGCGCAGACGCGTGAGCTCGACGCCCTACTTGCGGCGGACGTGGGCGACTTGAATCACGAGCTGCGGGCCTTGGGACTGCTGCTCGCG
>JADGRE010000331.1 GCA_017881185.1 Pseudomonadota bacterium
GCGTACGATGATCGGCAACGTGCAGGACGCCGACAAGATGCTGCGCTTGGTGCGCGAGGCTGCGCCCGACTTCGTGTTCCACGCGGCCGCGTACAAGCACGTGCCGCTGATGGAGCGCTTCCCCGAGCAAGCGCTGTGCAACAACGTCATCGGTACCTGGAACGTGGCGCAGGCGGCGCGCAAGGCGGGCGTGGCCAAGTTCGTGCTGGTCTCTACCGACAAGGCCGTGCACCCCACGAGCGTGATGGGTGCGACCAAGGCCGTCTCGGAGCTGTTGATCCACTCGCTCAATGGCAGGCGCGGGCGCGGGCGCGGGGCCACGCGCTTTTCGTGCGTGCGCTTCGGCAACGTGCTCGCGAGCAGCGGCTCGGTCATCCCCGTGTTTCAGCGACAGATCCGCAACGGGGGGCCGGTCACGCTCACGCACCCGGACATGGTGCGTTACTTCATGACCATCCCCGAGGCCGTGCAGCTCATCTTGCACGCGGGGCAGATGAGCCGGGGCGGCGAGATCTTCGTGCTCGACATGGGCGAGCCCGTGAAGATCTTGGATCTCGCCCACAACCTCATCCGACTGTCGGGCTACATCCCCGACAAAGACATCGAGATCGTCTACACGGGCATCCGGCCCGGCGAGAAGCTGTACGAGGAAGTGCTCACCGACCAAGAGGGCCTGCTCGCGACCAAGCGCCGGAACATCTTGGTCTCGCGCGCTGCTCTCACCCACGCGCGCAGCGCAGGCACCAGCGCGATCACCATCGTGGCCGACGCCGCGCGCCTGTCCGAGCGCGGCAGTCCCACACAGATCCGCAAGTTCCTCAAACGCTGGGTGCCCAGCTACCAGATGCCCAAGAAGTCCTGAGCCGCTCCGATGAGACAGACTTTTCTCCCCTACAACCTACCGTTGATCGGCGACGAAGAAGTCGCGGGTGTGCTCAAGGTGCTGCAGTCGGGCTGGCTCACCACGGGCAAGCGGGCGCAGGAGTTCGAGGCCCTGATTCGGGAGATCACGGGCGCGCGCTACGCCGTCGCGCTCAACTCCTGCACCGCAGGGTTGCATCTGTCACTGCTCGCGCTCGGCATCGGTCCGGGTGACGAGGTCATCGTCCCCGACATGACCTTCTGCGCCACCATCAACGTGGTGATCCACGTGGGTGCCACGCCCGTGGTCGTGGACGTGACGCGCGACACCTACCACATCGACCCGGACGCCATCGAGTGCGCGATCACACCACGCACCAAGGCCATCATCCCCGTGCACTACGCCGGGCAGGCTTGCGACATGGATCGCATCATGGCCATCGCCAAGGCGCACAAGCTGTACGTGGTCGAAGATGCCGCGCATTCCATCGGCGTGACACACCGCGGCCGGCAGATCGGCACGCTCGGCAACACCACCTCGTTCAGCTTCTACGTGACCAAGAACGTGACCACGGCCGAAGGTGGCGCTGTGACCACCGACGACGAGGCCCTCGCCGATCGCATCCGCAGGCTGTCGTTGCACGGCATAAGTCGCGATGCTTGGAAGCGCTACAGCGCCGAGGGCAGCTGGTACTACGAGGTGCTCGAGCCCGGCTGGAAGTGCAACCTCACCGACCTTGCGGCCGCCATCGGCATCCCGCAGCTGCGGCGCATGCCCGCCTTCTACAAGCGCCGCGACGAGCTCGCCGCGCGCATGACCCAAGGCTTGCAGGGACTGCCGGGCATCACTACCCCGCGCGGTCGCCCGGACAGCTCGAACATCTGGCACCTGTACGTGATCGAGGTCGACGCGGCCAAAGCCGGCATCTCGCGTGACGAGCTGATCGAGCAGCTGAAGAAGCGCAATATCGGCACGAGCGTTCACTTCATTCCCTTGCATCGGCACCCCGCCTACCGCCCCTACGGCCTCAGCGCCGCGCGCTGCCCGGTCGCGGAAGAAGTGTTCACGCGCATCATCTCGCTGCCGCTCTATCCGAAGATGACCGACCAGGACGCCGACGACGTGGTGGAAGCGGTGCGCGAGCTCGTGACGCCATGAGCGCGCCGCGGCCGCTGCGCATCCTCTACCTCGCCCACGCCAGCAGCATCCATACCCTCCGCTGGGTCGGCTGGTTCGCGCGCAGGCATGAGGTGCGCTTGATCAGCGTGCCCAGCCTGCCGTCCGACAGCTGGAACCATCCCGAGATCCCATTGGTCAGCGGTGCACCGGATCCCTACCGCTGGCCCTTCGTCTCGCTCTTGCACACCGCGGCCTTCGTGCGCGCCGAGATCAAGCGCTTCCGGCCCGACCTGCTGCACGCGCACTTCTTGGTGCCCAACGCCTGGGTGGCTGCGCTCACCGGTTTTCCGCGCATCGTGACCACCACCTGGGGCAGCGACCTCTTCGGTCGAGCGCCCAGAGACCTACGCTGGAACCGCTGGGCATTGCGACGCGCGCGGCTGAACACGGGCGACTCGCAAGAGGCCGTCGACCGACTGCGCGAGCTCATCGGCCGCAGGGACACGGTGCAGCTGGTGCAGTTCGGCGTGGATACGCGTGCGTTTGCGCCCGCCGCCAGCAGCGGCGCCCTGCGCGCAAGCTGGCAGATTCCGGCGGACGCGCGCGTGCTGGTTTCGCCACGCATTCTGCGACCGCTGTACAACGGTCAGACGATCGCACAGTCGTTCATCGAGGTGGCGGGCAAGCACCCGGACCTGCACTTGGTGTTTCTCGCGTACCACGCCGAGCCGAGCTACCAAGCGAGGGTGGAAGCGCAGTTGCGCGCAGCCGGGCTCCTGCCACGCGTGCGCTTCGTGCCGAGCATCCCGCACGAGCAGATGCCCGAGCTTTACCGCGAAGCGGCGGTGACCTTGTCGGTGCCGAGCTCCGACACCACACCGGTTAGCGTCCTCGAAGCCATGGCCAGTGGCAGCCCCATCATCGCCTCGGATCTGCCCAGCGTGCGCGAGTGGATCGTGCCCGAGGTTAACGGCTGGCTCGTCACGCCGGGTGACTCAACCGCCTTGGCGCGAGCGATCGAGTCGGCGTTGGCGCTGCCCCAGCCGCGCAAGCGCGCGTTTGCGGAACAAGGTCGCCGCGTGGTCGTGGAACGCGCCAGTCAGGATGCCGAGATGACACGCATGGAGCAGCTGTATCGCCAGGCGCTGGCAGGCTCATGATCGAGGCATCGCAGCGCGCCGCGGGTGTTGCCTCAGCCCAGGCGTGGCGGCGGGATGCTGCCGGCCGGAGCTACGCGCGTGCGACCGCGCACACGCTCCACCTGCGGATGCATGACCGACGGGCTTGCGACCACCGGGGCCGTGCGCAGCGCATACGCCAGCTCGACCGAGGGCTTGGCTTCCATCAAGCCGTAACCGCCACCCGCGAGGATGTCGCGGTAGACGGTGGTGTGAAGCTCGGTGAAGCCCTCGGAGAACTCGATCTCCTGGCCGTCCATGGTCAGCGAGCGGAACGCCGGCTTGCCGGCCTCGAAGTAACCTGCGGGCAAGTCCGCGCGATCGACCGAGAGGAACCAGCTGACGTCGGCCCACTGCAGCTCCATGAAGCCGGCCATCTTGTCGATCTCACTCAGGTGCACCTCGTTCTTGCGCGGTTTGCCGAACAGCCACAAGAGGAGATCGAAGAAGTGGATACCGATGTTCATGGCCACGCCGCCCGACTTGGCCGGGTCGCCCTTCCACGAGGTCTGGTACCAGTGGCCGCGGCGCGTGACGTAGGAAAGCCTGATCTGCGCGCGCTTGCGCTGGGGGTCGGACTCGAGCTTCTTCTTGAGGTCGCGCAGCACGGGCAGAAGGCGCAGCTGCAACACCGTGTACACGCGCTTGCCGAACTCTTGCTCGAGCTCGGCCAGGGCATCGATGTTCCAGGGCGAGACCGTGAGCGGCTTCTCGCAGATGACGTCGGCGTGCACGCGCAGACCCAGGCGGCAGTGCGCGTCGTGCAGGTAGTTGGGCGAGCAGACCGAGAGGTAGTCGACACGTTCGGGGCGCTTCTCGCGGCGCAGACGCTCGAGGTAGCGGTCGAAGCGCTCGATCTCGGTGAAGAAGCGGGCGTCGGGGAAGTGCTTGTCGAGCCCGCCGACGGAGTCGTGCGGATCCATGGCGGCCACCAG
>JADGRE010000149.1 GCA_017881185.1 Pseudomonadota bacterium
CATAGGAGGCCAGCGACAGCTGGGCACCGACCATCGCATACTGGCTGCCGGAACTGAAGACCGTTTCGGGAGGGCCGCGCCGAAACGAGGGGCCGCATCCGGTCGCGCCCAGCTGGTGTAGCCTAACCCGCACCACCTTCGCGACCGCGGCGCGAGCCCGCGAGCGAACACCTGCTGGACCTCCTCGTGGCACTGACGCAGATCTTCTGGGCACTGCTGGCGCTCCCTGGCTATGCGCTTCTGCGGCGCTACTGGCCCGCCGTGCGCGAAGGCGGGCCGCTGCACGTACTCGGCCTCGCGTACGTGGCGAGCTTTGCGTTGCTGTCACCCGTCTCGATCGCGAGCTATGCGCTCGGCCTGCCGCTGTGGGTGTTCTCGGCCGCTTGCGTGCTCGCTGTCGTAGTGGCGCTGGTCAGCCTCGTCACCGGCCGCGCCGACCGCGAGCTGCTTGCGCTGCTGCGGCAGGACACGGTCTGGCCGTGGCTGCTGCTCGGCGCGCACCTGGCGTTGCAAGCACGTGTCGGCGGCTATTTATTGGGCGACGCCCACTCGCACATCGGGCACATCCGCTACCTGCTGGACCACGGTTTTTCGAACCGCGATATCTATCTCTCTGACTACCACTTTCACCACATCTACCACACCAATCTGTTGTATGCGCTGTATGCGAGCCTGGCGCAGCTGACGCATCAGCAGTACCTCGACACCTGGTTCTGGACGCAAGCCTGGGCGAAGCTGCTGGTGGCGGCGGGCTACTATTGCCTCGGGTACTCGCTGTCGAAGAACCGCTGGGTGGGCTGGCTGGCTGCGCTCGTCGTGGTCACTGCCAACGCAGGCGAGTCATACACGCTGTACCCGAACACACTCGCGGTGGGCTGGCTGCTTCCCACGGCGCTGGGCCTGGGGTTTTCGGCGCTCAGCGATCGGTCCGAGCGCACACGTCTGCTGTTCGGGCTGGGGACACTGAGCTTCCTGATGGGGCAAGTGCACTCCCTGTACGCGATCTACCTGGGGCTCTTGCTCGCGCCGGTGTTCTTCGCGGCCGCAGTGTGGGAGTTCGCCCGCCGCAACCGACCGGTTTGGGCGGCCGCAGCGCTCTGCGCGTTGCTCGCTGGCGCCCCGTTCGCGCTGATCTCGAAGTACGCGTTCGTGCCGGTGCGGAGCGTTGCGGACGCGCAGCTGCTGGCAGCGCCGGCACGTGTGCAGGAACCGCCGGCGTGGGTCGCGCACTCGAAGTCTGCAGCCGTTGCAGCCGGCGGCGGGCATCTCGAGAAGCAGCTGCGTGTGAGCGCCGACGGTCGCTACGTGTTCATGCCCGAGCACATGGGTGGCCTGCCGTTTCTGGCTTTCGGCTGGGTTGCGCTGGTATGCGCTGCGTGGCTGCAACGCGAGCGCCTTGGCGCGTGGCTCGGGGCCGCGCTCGCGGCCCTGGTGCTGTCGGTCGGGCTGTTCTCGCCGGGGGCGTGCATGCTGCTCGTGCGCGTCCTGCAGGAGCCCTTCGCCGCCGCGCGCCTGTCCACGGTCCTTTCCACGCTGCTGCTCGCCAGCCTGTGCGCGAGCGCCGTGCTGCTCGCTCAGCGTTTGCCGGCGCCACGCACGGCGCAGCTGCTCGCGAGCCTCGTGCTGCTCGCGGCCGCGACGCAGCTCACAGGCCAGGCGCCGCGCAGCTTCCGCGAGCACCTCGATGCAGCGTTCGCGCCGCTCGAGCAGCGCCGTGCCACGCTGGAACTCATGCAAGCCCGACGCAAGCTGCTCGCGAGCACCATACCGAAAGGGGCCACCGTGCTCACTGCGGCTCGCATGGCACGGCAGGTGGTGATGGTCTGCGACTGCTTCGTGATCGCAGCCGATCGTGGTCACACGCACGTGCCCGGCATCAGCGCGCGTCGCGCCGATGTCGACGCGCTCACCGCGTCCGGCACGCCGTGGCCCGTACGAGAGGCGCTGCTCGCACGCTACGGCGTGCATCACGTTGCCTACCCGCGCAACCGCGCTCGCGACTACCGGTGGATTCGCGACCACGGGCGGGTGCTCGGCGCCGCGGGCGATTACGAGGTCGCCGAGCTGCGCTGAGCGGCGGTCAAGACCGCCACGATCCGCTGCGACGCGTTGCCATCGCCGTCGCGCCTCGGGCCAGAAGCGCTCATGCACGCACTTCATGATGGCCTGCTCATCCGCGTCGACCGGCTTGTTCCAACCGGCGGGCACCGTCTCGGTCCACTCGGTTTCAGGGCGCAGCGTGACGCATGGCACGCCGTGGAAGTAGCTTTCGTTTTGCACGCCACCGCTGTCGGTCAGGATCAGGCGCGCGTGCTTCTCGAGCTGCTGCGTGTGCGGCAAGCGCAGTCGCGAGCACCTGCAACGCCGCTGGCCTAGCCTTGCGGACGCAGCGATGCACAGCAGCGAGGTCGATGACGTGCACACGCGGGCAAGTTCGATCGCGGTGACGGTGGAGTGTTTCATGAGGTATCGACAACAGCTGGCGATCGCTACTCGGGCAGAGGCCGCCCAATCAGGCGTCCAGCTTCGCAGACAGGGCAGGGCAGGGCAGCGCATCGAGACCCGTAAGCGAGAGCGAGCACTCGGGCGCAGGCGTACACCAGCCCGCAGCAGAACGAGAGCTGGGACGTGCCGTGCGCTTGCAGAGTCCGCGGCCAGTTGTCCTCGCCAGGGGCCGCCTCGGCGCGTAGAATCGCACGCACGGCGATGAGCAACGACGCGACACAGCCTGTCACGGCACAGCCCGCGGTCCTCGGTCTCATCCTCGCGCGCGGCGGCTCGAGCGGCATTCCGGGCAAGAACATCAAGCCGCTCGCGGGTGTGCCGCTCATCGCGTACACGGTGGCTGCAGCTCGCGCGTGCAGCTCGATCGACCGCGTGCTCTTGAGCACCGACTCACCGGAGATCGCTGCCGTGGCGCAGCGCTACGGGGCCGAGGCGCCCTTCATGCGCCCCGCCGAGCTGGCGCGCGCCGACTCGCCCAGCATGGGCGCGGTGATTCACGCGCTCGACTGGTTGCGCGAGCAGCAGCAGTGGGAGCCGAGCTGGGTCGTGCTGCTTCAGCCCACCTCGCCGCTGCGCCGCGCCAAGCACATCGACGATGGCTTCGCGGCGCTGCGCGCAGCGCGAGGCGATAGCCTGGTGTCGGTGGTGAAGGTGAAGCACCACCCGGCATGGTGCTACACGCGCTCGGGGACCGAAGGCTTCTTGAGCAAGTACCAGAGCGGTGTGCAGGCGACACGGCGCCAAGACTTGCCGGAGGTGCTCGCGCTCAACGGTGCGTTGTACATCGCCACGCCGGAGGTGTTGCGCCGCGGCGGCGCCGTGGGTGAGCGCTGCGTCCCGCTGGTGATGGGCTCGCTCGAGAGCGTGGACCTCGACACGCCCCAGGACTGGGCGCTGTGCGAGGCCATCGTGGCGGCCAAGCTCGTGGAGCTGGAACCGGTGCTCGATCCGCCGAACGCGCAGTGCTGACCGGTTGGCCTACAGCACGATGTAGGCGATGTTCGGCTCGTACGGAAACTTCTGGATACGCACGGAGCGGATGTCCATGCGTTCCAGGAAAGCCAGCGTCTCGCCGGGCCAGTAGGCGTTGTTGATCTCGTCGAACGCCACGATGCTGCCCTTGCCCATGCGCGGCAGAAACACCTCGAGCGCTTTCTTGGTCGGCTCGTAGATGTCGAAGTCGAGGTACAAGAGCGAGATCAGGACGTGAGAATTGTCCTGCAGGAACTTGTCGGCGGTGAGGTTGAAGTCGCCCTTGACCAGCGACACCTTCGGGAACTGATTCAGGAAGCGGTTGGCGTCGAATAGCTCGATGCACTTCTGCAGATCCACATAGCTCTCGTCCTTGATGTCGCCGGCCTTGACGTCGCGGTGACCACCGCGCTTGTCGTTGGCGTGGACACTCGGAAACCCTTCGAAGGTGTCGAAGCCGTAAATGTGTCGCCAGAAGCCGATGGGCTCGAGGATCGCCGACAGCTGCGCCCACTGCATGAGCCCGTTGCCCGAGAACACGCCGCATTCTACGATCGAGCCCTTGATGTCGATGATCTGTTTGAAGAGCTCGTGCCGAACGAGCAGGCGGGTGAGCTCCTGGCGCTTGGCGTACTTGCCGAAGTTGTCGACCAGATACGATGCGGGGACTCGCTTGGCCAGCTCCTGCAAGTAGGTCTCGCGGTCAGCCAGGTAGGTCTTGTCTTGTTCGGTGCGGAAGCTGTGCATGGGATCTCCGTCGATTCGGCGCGCTCGGTGACCAAGCTTAGCCGAGGCACGCGGGTGCCGTGTTGTGGAAAGTGATCTCGATCAGTCCAGCCTGATGTCGCGCGTGCTGTCGATGAGCGGCTCGCGGTAGAGCGTGATCCCGAAGTCGTGGGGCAGGTAGTCGTGGCGCAGGCTCACGTACGGGGTGATCTCGAGTGCGAGGGTCAGAATGCGCTCCGCCCGGAACGCTTGCATGTGCTCTGCGAAGCCTGGGAAGCGGTCGGTCAGCAGGCTGAGGTGGGCGGCGCCGGCGCACAGCGCAAATTGCTTGCGCGTCATGCGCTCCAGGAATTCGTGGTAGCCGTCGAAGCGCACGTTGTTGTGGATGCCGAACGCGACCGTGTAGTCGTAGCGGCGGCTGTCGTCCCACTCCAGCACGTTGCTGCACGAGAATTCCGCATCGTGGAAGCGCTTGCGGCAGCGATCGATCATCTCGGAAGACAGATCTACGCCGTGGTAGTGGCAAGCGACGTTGCGGTCGCGCAGGTGTTGCAGCAGGTCGCCCACGCCACAGCCAATGTCCAGCACGCTCTTGCCTTCGAGCGCGTGGTAGTGGGTGAACGCGGAGAAGCGCATGGCCTGGGTACGGCTGTGGGCATCGACCTTCGCTCGGTCATCGCCGGTGGCCTTCGCGCGCTCGTCCCAGTAGCGGCGTAGTTTCTCGAGATCGTCGACGTCGCTCATGCGGGCTCTTTCGTCAGCGCTTCGCGCAACGCTGCAGCGACTTTCGCCACGGCGTGGGCGTCGAGTCCTGGGTGCAGCGGCAACGACAGCAGGTGGCCTCGCCAGTGTTCGGCGCCCGGCCACGGTCCGCCGCTGGTTGCCGCTGCCAGCGGCAGCCGGTCGAGCCAGGGGTTCACCGAGCTGCGTGCGTCGATGCCACGCGCCGCGAGCCGCGTGGCCAGCGTGGCGGCGTCTGGGCCCGTGCGCACCACGAAGCGATAGAAGGCGTGGTCGGAGGCTGCAGCCGGCAGCTGCACACTGGGACAGTCGGCGAGCGCGAGCCGGTAACCCTCGGCAAGCGCCCGCCGCCGTGCTGCGAGCTCGGCAAGCCGCTGCCACTGCACCAATGCCACAGCTGCATTGAGGTCCGCCATCCGACCCGGCCAAGGCAATCCGGGCGCGTGCCGCCAACGCCCGCGCGGGTGTTCGCGTGCCTCGTCGAGCAAGTCGTCGACGCGCGTGGCGATGGCGGAGTCACTCGTCACGAGCACGCCACCGGCGCCGCCAGTGACGTACTTCGTGCTCGCGAATGAGAACACCCCCGCCGTCCCACTGGCGCCTGCGGGACGGCCGGCCACTCGACAGGCCGGGGAGGTCGAGCAGTCTTCGATCCACGGCAAGCCCAGACGCGCCAGTGCCGTGGCGTCGACCGGTGCACCGTACGCATGCGGTGCGACCACGGCAGCTGCATCAGGGTGCACCGTGGTTGGATCGATCGTCAGGTCGGCGCGCCGAATATCCGTCAAGTGCCCGATGTAGCCGGCGCGCTGCACCGCGGCCAGCACCGAGCCGCAGGTCAGCACCGGCAGCGAGACGCGTGCGCCCGCTGCCAAGTCGAGCGCTTGCAACGCGAGCCCAAGCGCCTGGAAGCCAGAGCCAACCGCGAACGCAAAGCTGTGTCCCGTGTCGCGACTCAGTGCCTGCTCCAGCGCGCGCGCGCGCGGCCCGTAGCCCACGAAGCCGTCGCTGACGGTGCTCGCCGCCGCCAGCCGCTCCGCTTCGCCCAGGCTGGGCGCCGAATGCGTGATGCGTGCGTCGTTCAGGGGCGTGGCCGTCATCGCGACAGCCATACCACGCGACCCGCGATCGCGCCCAGTCGACCCCGGCCGCCGACACCAAGCGAAGGTGAATTTCGCTTCAAATCGGATTGGCCTTTGCCACGCCGACCGACATGACGTATTCGAATGACGGGTCTGGGAGGGTCGGGCATCCTCCTTGCTGCCTCGACCCGGGGTCCGGAGCCAATGCCAAACGATCGTCGCATCTTCTTTCTCACCGGGGCACGTTCCGAATACGACCTGCTGGTGCCCGTGATTCGTGCGGTGTCGGCTACGCCCGGCTTGCGCGCCGAGGTGATCGCCGGTGCTGCCCACATGTCGCCCTTCCACGGGCTGGGTATTCGACAGATCGAACAAGACGGCTTTCCGATCGCCGGCAAGATCGAGTCGCTGCTCAGCTCGGAGAGCTGGGAAGGCCGGTGTCTGTCGTTCCTCGGTCTGTCCGAAGGCTTGACCCGCCTGTTGAGTCGCGACCGCCCCGACATCCTGTACGTCGCTGGCGATCGCGAAGAAGCGCTGGCCGGCGCGCTGGTGTGCAGCTTCCTCGGCATCCACGTGGCGCACTCTCATGGCGGCGACCGCTGCTTCCCGTGCGACGTCGACGAGGCGCTGCGCGCGGCCATCACCAAGCTCGCGCACTTCCACTTTCCGGCGACCGAGAGCCACCGCGAGCGCTTGATCCGCATGGGCGAACGCCCCGACATGGTGTGGACCGTCGGGGCCGCAGGGCTCGATCGTCTCCGCGACGAGCCGGACATTGCCGACCAGGTGCTGAACGAACAATTCGGCGTCGACGTGACGAAGCCCTTCTTCCTCGTCATCCATCATCCGTCGCCGCTCGACGCCAAGCAGCAGGACACCGGCCATCAGATGCGAGAAGTGCTCGATGGCATCTTGCCGCTCGGGCACCCGGTGTTCTGCAGCTACCCGAACTTCGATCCGGGCAACGTGGCCATTCGCAAGGCCATCGACGAGGCCAAGGCCAAGTCGAAGAACCTCATCGTGCACCACAACTTGCCACGCGATCGCTTCGTGGCGCTGTATCGGCGCTGTGCTGCGATCGTGGGCAATTCGTCGTCCATCGTGCTGGAATCGGCGTTCCTGAAGGTCGCGGGCATCCTGGTGGGGGCACGCCAGGATCTGCGCGAGGTCGGACCCAACGTGCTGCGGGTCGAGGTCGAGGCTGCCGCCGTCCGCGGCGCCTGCCAACGTGCGCTCTCCGACGCCACGTTTCGCGAGCAGGTGCGCACCTGTCCGAGCATCTACGGGGACGGACACTCGGCCGCGCGCATCGCGGCGATTCTCTCGCAAGTCGAGCTCAGCCCGGACCTGCTGGGCAAGCTCATGCCTTACTGATGCTGAAAGGCTCGGCCCGATGCGCGTCTCGATTCATCAGCCACAGTACCTGCCCTGGCTCGGGTACTTTTACAAGATCGCCAAGAGCGACCTCTTCATCCTGTTCGACACCGTGCAGTACCCGCGCGGCAAGCACTTCGGCAACCGCAATCAGATCAAGACAGCGCAGGGGGCTCAGTGGCTGACGGTGCCCGTGCTCGATCGCAGCGAGCTCGTGCTCTATTCCGACATCCAGATCGACCAAAAACAGAAGTGGGCCCACAAGCACTGGCGCGGCATCGACCTGTCGTACCGCAAGGCGCCGCATTACGAGCGCTACGCCGAAGGCTTATCCGCCATGTACCTCGAGCGCGAGTGGGCGAGCCTGACGGATCTCAACCAATCGCTCTTGCAATGGTGCTTCGACGCGCTTGGCATCACCGCCAGGGTGGTGCGTGCCTCGGCCATGAACGTCAGTCGTGAAGGTCTCGAGACCGACGACTACATCTTCGCGTTGCTGCAGGCCGCGGGTGCCACGCAGTACATCTCTGGCCAAGGCGCGGGCTCGCAGCGCTACATCGATCGCGACGCGTTCGCCGCCAAGGGCATCGAGCTGTGGCTCTACGACTTCAACGCGCCCCAATACTCGCAGTTGTGGGGAGCGTTCGTGCAAGGTCTCTCGGTGCTAGACGTGCTCTTCAACTGCGGTGAACAGGCGCGCGAGCTGCTCGACCAAGGCGGCGCGCTGCACCATGGGTAGCTACGCTCGAAGTCGCGGTCGCGTTCGACCGAGGAGAACACCATGGAGCTTGTGATCGGATCCCACGTGATAGGCGCAGGGCGACCGTGCTTCGTGATCGCCGAGGCAGGCGTCAATCACAACGGCGACGTCGCGATTGCGAAACGGCTGGTCGATGTGGCGGTGGACGCCAAAGCCGACGCCGTGAAGTTTCAGTCATTTCGTGCCGAGTTGCTCGCGAGCGCGTCGGCGCACAAGGCCGACTATCAGGTCGCCACCACCGGCCAGGAGGGCTCCCAGCTCGACATGCTGCGCAAGCTGGAGCTGAGCACGGCTGCGCACCACGAGTTGCACGACTACTGCGGCCGGCGGGGGATTATGTTCCTGTCCACCCCCTTCGACCTGGAGTCAGCGCAGCTGTTGCTGTCGCTGGGCGTGAAAGGTCTGAAACTTTCGTCGGGCGAGGTCACGAACATGCCGTTCCTGACGCAGGTCGCCGCGTTCGGTTTGCCCACGATCCTATCGACTGGAATGTCGTACCTCTCCGAGGTCGACGAAGCGGTGCGGTGTTTCTACTCCGCAGGGAACCGACAGCTGGGCCTGCTGCATTGTGTTTCGAACTATCCGACCGAACCGGGCGCCGTCAATCTGCGCGCAATGCAGACACTCGCAGCCGCCTTCGGCGTGCCGACGGGCTTCTCGGATCACACTCGAGGCCTGGAAGTTGCGTTCGCGGCTGTGGCGCTCGGCGCGCAGATCATTGAGAAACACTTCACCCTCGACCGCCAGCTGCCAGGGCCGGACCACGCGGCTTCGCTGGAGCCGCTCGAGCTCGCAGCCATGGTGTCGGGCATCCGTGCCGTGGAAGCTGCGCTGGGCTCGCCCATCAAAGAGCCGCAGGCTTGCGAATTCGGCAACCGCGTGCCGGGGCGGCGCAGCCTGGCGGCCAAGCGTGACTTGGCAGCCAGCACCGTGCTCGCGGCCAGCGACCTCATCGAGATGCGGCCGGCAACCGGCATCGCGCCAGGCATGCAAGCGCTGGTCGTGGGGCGGAGCTTGCGTCGCGCCCTTGCTCGCGGTGAGATCCTCAGCTGGCAAGACCTTTCCTGAAGGAGCCCGCATGGCGACGGTCGCAATCATCAGCGCACACCCGGACGACGAGACGCTCGGCGCAGGCGGCACCATCTGCAAGCACGTGGCCGCAGGCGACCGCGTGGTGTGGCTGGTGGTGAGCGCGGGCTACGAGCCGCGCTACGGCAAGGACGTGCTCGTGCGTAAGCGCGCCGAGGTCGATGCGGTCGCCGCGTTCTACGGCATGGCGGCGCACGCGGTGGCAGGGCTGCCATGCACGAAGCTCGACGACCTGCCGTTCAACGAGGTCATCGATCCAGTCGCCAACTTTCTCGGGCAGCACAAGCCGGAGCTGGTGTACACGGTGCACGCTGGCGACGTGCACACCGATCACCGTGCGGTGTCGCGTGCGGTGTGGACGGCGTGCAAGCCGTTCCGCACGGCGCAATCGGGGCCGCGGCGCATCCTGTGCTGGGAGACGCTCAGCTCCACCGAGGCCGCGCCGCCGGGCGAGCTGCCGTTCGTGCCCAACGCATGGGTGAACATCGGCGCGCTGGTGGAGCGTAAGCTGCAAGCCATGGCGCTGTACGCGTCCGAGCTGCATCCAGATCCGCTGCCGCGCGGCCCGAGCGCCATCCGCGCGCTGGCGCGCGTGCGCGGCGCGCAGGTGGGCGTGGAATACGCCGAAGCGTTCATGGTGCTGCGGGATTACATCGGGTAGATAGAGGGACAAGCATGAAGGTTCTAGTCACCGGCGCCGGAGGGTTCATCGGCTCGCACGTCACCACGGCGCTCTTGGAGCGTGGTCACAGCGTGCGTGCGCTGGTGCACTACAACAGCCGAAGCGACTTCGCGCACCTCGAAGACCTCGACCCGCGCTGGCAAGCACAGCTCGACGTGCGCCTGGGCGACGTCACCGACCCGTTCATGATGCGCAGCCTGGTGGAGGGCTGCGAGGGCGTCGTGCACATGGCCGCGCTCATCGGCATTCCTTACTCGTACCACGCGCCCGGCTCGTACGTAGCGACCAACACTCTGGGCACGCTCAACGTGCTGGAAGCCTGTCGGCATGGTGGTGTCAAGCGCGTGCTGGTCACCTCCACGAGCGAGGTCTACGGCACCGCGCGCTACACGCCCATCGACGAGGCGCACCCCCTGCAGGGACAGTCGCCGTACTCGGCGAGCAAGATTGCAGCTGACAAGCTCGCAGAGTCCTATTTTTGCAGCTTCGATCTACCGGTGGTCACTGTGCGACCATTCAACACCTACGGGCCGCGGCAGTCGGCGCGCGCAGTGATTCCCACGGTGCTGTCACAAGCGCTGTCGGGTGCGGACGAGATCCAGCTGGGTAGCCTCGACCCGCAGCGCGACCTCACCTTCGTCGAGGACACGGCACGGGCTTTCGTGGCATGCCTCGAGACCCAGGGCATCGAGGGCGAGGTCATCCACTTCGGGCAGGGTGCGGCAGTGAACATCGGTGAGCTCGCGCAGCGCTGCCTCGACGTCGTGGGCAGTCGCGCGCGCATCACCAGCCGAACTGAGCGTCAGCGGCCCCAGAAGAGCGAAGTGGGCCTGCTCTTGTGCGGGGCGGACAAGGCCAAGCGCCTGCTCGGCTGGACACCGCAGGTGCAGCTCGAAGAGGGCCTGCGTCGCACGGCCGACTACGTGAAGCGACACCTGCAAGACTACAAGCTCGAGCGCTACGCCGTATGACCGAGCTCGCGGCCGATTCGATCGTGCGCATCGTGGACGCGGTGCGCTCGGCGCTGCCGGCGGCGGCGCAGAAGGCTGCACTGCACGAGCCGTTCTTCGGTGGCAACGAATGGAGTTACGTCAAGTCGTGCCTCGACGAGGGTTGGGTCTCGTCGGTCGGCGCCTTCGTCGACCGTTTCGAACGCGACATCGCGCAGGTCACTGGCGCGCGCCGCGCAATTGCCACGGTCAACGGCACGGCTGCGTTGCACCTCAGCCTCGTGCTGCACGGTGTGGTTGCAGGTGACGAAGTCCTCTTGCCTAGCCTGACCTTCGTCGCCACGGCCAACGCCGTCGCCCACCAGCAAGCCGTGCCGCACTTCTGCGACATCGACACCACCACCCTGAGCCTCGACGCCGACAAGCTCGGTGCCTGGCTCGACCGGATCGTCGTGCGACGCGAAGGGCAGTGCTGGAACCGGAACACCGGCCGGCGCATCGCTGCGGTGATCGCCGTGCACATCTTCGGGCACCCGGCCGACGTCGCGCGCGTGCAGCAGGTGTGCGACCGCTTCGGGTTGGCTTTGATCGAAGACGCCGCCGAGTCCCTGGGTGCGTATCGCGACGGCAAGCACACCGGCACCACCGGGCACTGCGCCACACTGAGCTTCAACGGCAACAAGATCGTCACCACCGGCGGTGGCGGCATGATCATCACGAGCGACGAAGCCCTGGCCGAGCGCGCCAAGCACTTGTCGACCACGGCCAAGCTGCCGCACCGCTGGGCCTTCGAGCACGACGCCATCGGCTATAATTACCGCATGCCGAACCTCAACGCCGCCCTTGGCTGCGCCCAGCTCGAGCAGCTGCCCGTGTTTCTTGCACGCAAGCGGCTGTTGGCAGAGCGCTATGCCGCTGCGCTGGCGCCGGTCGCGGGCGTTCAGTTCATGGCCGAGCCACCCGGCTCTCGCAGCAACCACTGGCTCAACACGCTCTTGCTCGACGAAGCGCTTGGCCCGTCGCGCGACCTACTCCTGGCCGCGTTACACGACGCGGGCATCGCGGCGCGTCCGGCCTGGCAGCTCATGCACCTCTTGCCCATGTACGCCGCGTGTCCGCGCATGGACCTGCCCGTGTCCGAGAGCTACGCGCAGCGCATCGTCAACTTGCCCAGCGGTGTCGCGCTGTGCCCGCCCGCGCCGTCGGTCGCGCCATGACGAGCAAGCCGGTCATCCTCGTCGGCGGTGGTGGCCATGCGCGCGTGTTGCTCGACGCGCTGCTGCTCGGCTCGCGCCAGGTGTTGGGCATCGTCGATGCCGACCCGAGCAAGCTCCCCGCCGCGGTGCGCGGCGTGCCCGTGCTCGGCAACGACGACGTGCTGCAGACCCACGGCCCCGAGCGCGTCGAGTTGGTGCTGGGCATCGGTTCGGTTGCGCCGGGCAGCCTGCGCGAGCGCGTGTACCTTCGCTACCGGCAGCTCGGCTACGCCTTCGCCGCCGTGGTCCATCCGAGCGCGGTGATCGCGCGCGACGCCACGCTCGCATCGGACGTGCAGGTCATGGCCGGCGTCGTCGTGCAGACGGCCTCGCAGATCGGCCCCAACGTGATTCTCAACACCGGATGTCGCGTCGATCACGACTGTGAGCTCGCGCAGCACGTGCACGTGTCACCGGGCGCGACGCTGTGCGGCGACGTGCGTGTGGGCGCGGGGTCGCACGTGGGCGCTGGCGCAACCCTGACACAGGGAGTCGTGGTCGGCGCGGGAGTCTTCATCTACGCTGGAGCGGTGGTCACGCGCGACCTGGCAGCGGGCCTGCGGGTCGCGGGCGTGCCTGCACGCGAGGTGAAGCCATGATCGACTGGCGCAAGACGCTCGTTCCGCAGAACGCGACCATTCGCCAGGCGATGGTCATCATCGACGGCAGCGGCGCGCAGATCGGTCTTGTGGTGGACGAAGCGAATCGGTTGCTCGGCGCCGTGACCGATGGCGACATCCGCCGCGCGATCCTGCGCTCGGCCTCGCTCGAGGACCCGGTGGCAGGCATCATGAATCGCTCGCCGGTGACCGGCCCACAGGGCGCATCGCGCGACGAGGCGCTTTCGCTGATGCAAGCGCGCGGTGTTCGACAGCTGGCGCTGCTCGACGCGCAGGGCCACGTGGTCGATCTCAAGCTGTTCGACGAGGTGGTGGAAACCGCGCCTCGGGACAATTGGGTGGTGCTGCAAGCGGGTGGTATGGGCACGCGCCTGCGGCCGCTGACCAGCGACCTGCCCAAGCCCATGCTGCGCGTCGGCAAGCGACCCATCCTCGAGACCATCTTGCTCTCGTACCGCAGCGCCGGTTTCCGCCGCTTCTTCATCTCGGTCAACTACAAGCGCGAGAGCATCAAGGAACACTTCGCAGACGGCAGCGCCTGGGGCGTGCGCATCGAATACCTCGAAGAAGACGAGCGCCTGGGCACCGCCGGTGCGCTGGGCCTGTTGCCACAGGTCCCGACCGCGCCGGTGGTCGTGATGAATGGCGATCTACTGACCAACCTGAATTTCGCGCAGCTCGTCGACTTCCACACCGCCAGCGCTGCCAAGGCGACCGTCTGCGTGCACGAGTACGACGTGCAGATCCCCTTTGGCGTGGTCGAAGTGGAAGGCGCGAGCTTGCTCGCGATCCGCGAGAAGCCCGTGCACACGTTCTTCGTGAACGCCGGTGTCTACGTGCTCGACCCGGACGTCGTCGCCCAGGTGGCGCGCGGGCAACACCTGGACATGCCAGGCTTGCTCGAGGGTTTGATCGCGCAGGGACACAAGCCCGCGGTGTTTCCCATCCGCGAATACTGGCTGGACATCGGTCGTGTCGACGACTTCGTGAAAGCAAACATGGAGTACGACGATGTCTTCGAGTGAGTCTGGGCGCAGCAGGATGCGAGCTACCTGAACCGTGGAACC
>JADGRE010000332.1 GCA_017881185.1 Pseudomonadota bacterium
CAACACTTCCGAGACACGCAGTCCTGCGCCGTACAGCAGCGTGAAGATGGCGCGGTGCTTGGTGTCGTTCGTCGCGTCTAGCAGCCGTTGCACCTCGGTGCCGCTGAGCACGTCCGGAAGGCGATGCTGTTTGCGAACGGGCACAATGCCCTCCATCACCTCCGGTCGACCCAACGTCGTCGCAAACAAGAAACGCACGGCGGCGATCGCGACGTTCACCGAGGCAGGGTCAAGCTGCTTCTCTGTCAGCATCCACAGCACCCACTGGCGCACGTGCTCGTTTCCGAGCTCAAGCGGTGAGCGCTTGAAATGCGCGACCAAGACTCGGGCGTGCCCCAGATATTGCGCGCGCGTCGTTGGCGCGAGCCCCCGCAGCGCGAGGTCCTGCTTCATCTTGTCTTGTATCTGACCCATCGACGATCTCCTGGTAGCGGCATCCGACAGTCGGATGTGCGCTCGCCAGGGTCGCCGACGCGCAGGCCACGGTCGACCGACCACCTCAGGCCTGCTGCCAGCCTCCCTCAGGGTCCGGTGGCGGCGTCGCCGCGCGCCTCTGCGCCTGCCGCGGAGCGGCTTTGTTCAATCCCTGTTATCGGATCGGGGTGTTTTTCGGGGGGCGTATTCGCGGCGTTGATGCGTCACGCAGTGCCTGCATCGCGGCCGGCCCACGCGCCCGCAGAACTCGCGCCCGCGGATGTCGGCGCCCCGCGTCACGGCCCCCGCCGGGCGCTTGACCTCGTGCGCGCCTTCACGTTCTATCCCGCCCCATGCCGCGCAAGCCCGCCAACAAGTCAGCGTCTACGAACAAGATCAACAAGAGCGCCTGGATCCGCGCGCTGCCTGCGACGATGTCGGCCAAAGACGCCGTCACCAAGGGCGCGGCCGACGGCATCAAGCTCGCGCTTACCCAGGTCTATGCGGCTCGCCGCTCGGCCAAGAAGGGCAAGAGTGCAGCTAAGGGCGGCGGAACACCCAAAGGCAAGGGCGGACGGCCGAAGGGGAGCAGGAACAAGACGCTAAAGCAGGACGTGAGCGGGGATCTCAGCCATATCAAGCGTGCGGTGTTCGAGCACGGATTCTCTCGCGTCGAAGCGTTCCTGGCCGAGCTGAAGAAGAGCGTGGGGCTTTAGCACCGTCGCGTCGGTGCCCGCTCCGTCGAGCAGGTGTGACATGCCTCCTGGTGATGCGCAGCGGATGTGGTTTCCCGAGATGCTAGAGGCGCTTACGGCCGCCTGGTCCCCCTCGACGACTTGGCAGGAGCTGGCGGATCTCTGCTCGCGCATGACTGAGCAGCGCAAGACCCTCCGGCAGTCGCGTGGGATTTTGGCTCCGCTCATGAGGTGTCCGAAGTGTGGAACGGCAGCGCGTGCCGACGACGGGGACATCTCCATCAGGTCGGCGCTGTTCGCGCTCAAAAAGAGCGGCACAGTCACCGACGCGGACTTCAAGCGGCTCGACGCCGACTGGAAGAAGCACAGGGCTGCGCATTGCCTCGATCCTTACGGCCGGAAATCGGAGGCAACGTCGACACGCGTGAAGTCCCGCGAGCACACACCGGAGTGCCGTTGAGCGGTGTGCGGTGCCGGCAGACCTCGCCGTGCGCGGTGCAGCTGACAGAGAGGAACACGGTGGACGCACTGGATCGCGGCACGCACGCCGCCGGTCAGCTCCCTGCCACTCTCTTCGTGCGCTCGTCGAGCCAAGCGAACACGGCTGCCGGCCTGTACTTCGCGCTGCCACCGACTAGGACGAACGGCGCTCCCTGAGAGCGCCGGGTAACACCACCCAGTCTGCCAGCCGCCCAGCGCCGCGTCACCCGCCTGAGCAGCTACCCCCCCGGCGGCGGTAGAGCAGCCCTTTCGGTGGCAGGTCCACCAGAGAGATCGCGCCACTTCTTGGTCTTGGCAAGTGGGGAGTCGTCCGAGGCGGATAGAACGCGCCGAACGTCGCGCAATCCGAAAGGTGATAGGCGGGTCTGCGTCAGCTGAAACGGTTGGTGGTCGGTTTCTCTTTGAGTATGCGCTCGTGGGTGGCCATCACGGAACCCAAGTGCCGCATGAGTCTGTCGTCCAACGTGCCATCGAGCAAAGCCTTACGTCGTCCAGCGATGAAATCGGGGAGCGCTCCGCTGCCCTTGGCCTTGAACCACTGCATCTTGTTGTCGGACGTGGTCGCGCCTTCGTAGGCAGACTTGCCGTCGACCACCGGAACCGGGATCCGCCAGCGACCCAGACTGCGGTCCTCGCTTTCAGTGCGACACCGAACACGGCGCCTGTCCCTGGCCTGCGCGGGCTACGGCCGACGCTGCGTTCCGCAACGCGCGTGCTGACTTGTCGCCGCGAGTTCACTCGCTCGGCACCTGCGTTCCCTGCGTCGCTGGTACTACACGGCTCGCACCGCTTTCGGTGCGGGAGGCGAATATCCGATGCGCTTACGAACCATGTTCTGTATGTGTCTGCCCGTGATCGGCGCCTGCACGGCGCAGGTCGATCCCAACGTGAGCGCGAACGCGCAAGCGCTCAGCCAGCCGCAGGTGCAGCAGGTGGGCCACGATCGGAGCGAGCTCGACGTGCGCCACGTGCTGCTCCTCAGCGTCGACGGCATGCATGAGGTCGATCTCGAGAACTTCATCACCAGCCACCCGGCTTCCACGTTGGCGCAGCTGACGGCGCACGGCACGCAATACACGCAAGCGTACGTGAACCGCTTGGACGGCAGCGCCACCAACCCGAGCGATTCGTTCCCGGGCCTGCTCGCGTTGACGACGGGCGGCTCTTCGCCGAGCCACGGCGGCTGGTACGACGTGTCGTATGCGCGCGAGCTCTTCGCGTACGACGCCCAGCAGCCGTGCTCGGGGGCACCCGGCACTGCGGTCACCTACGACGAGTCGGTCGAGATGGACAGCGACGCCGGCTTCCCGAGCCTGTGGGGCAGCGAGACCGACAACACGCCCACGCACGATCCCGCGGTCGTGCGCAGCCGCATCGATCCGGCCAAGCTGCCCTACGCCAAGACGCCGCACGGCTGCAAGCCGGTGTTTCCGCATGACTTCCTCCGCGTCAACACCATCTTCGAGGTGGCGCACGAGGCGGGCCTGCACACCGCGTGGTCCGACAAGCACCTGGCCTACGAACTCGTGACCGGTCCGTCGGGCCTCGGCCTGGACGACTTCTTCGCGCCCGAGATCAACTCGGCCGCGCAGAACCTGATCCCCAGCGCGCCCGCGGGCGACGACTACACCACGTACTACGCCGAGACCGAGGTCTACGACGACTACAAGGTACAGGCGATCTTGAACCAGATCGACGGCAAGTGGAGCGACGACGGCCTGCCCGGTGCCGCTGACACGGCGGGCCGTGCGCCTGGGATGCCGGCGATCTTCGGCATGAACTTCCAGGCCGTCAGCGTCGCGCAAAAGAACGCGCGCAGCGGACATGGCGGCTACCTCGATGCCGCCGGCACGCCCGACACCGAGCTCGCCGACGCGCTCGCGCATACCGACGCCTCGATCGGTCGCATGGTGGCCGAGCTCAAGGCACGTGGCCGCCTGGACTCGACCGCGATCATCGTCACCGCCAAGCATGGCCAGTCGCCGATCGACAAGACGCTGGTCAGCAAGGTCGATGGCGATGCCGTCGCTGCCCTGGTGGACAGCGTGGCCCCGCTCGCCGGCCACATCGAAGACGACGTGGCGCTCTACTGGCTCAAGGATGCCAGCAGGGCGCCGGCCGCCGCCGCCGCCCTGCTCGCGCCGTCGAGCAGCCTCGACCCGATGGTCGACACCGTGTACACGAGCGCCACGCCGGGCTTCGCCCGCATGTTCGGCGGCCCGCGCAACCCGCGCACGCCTGACCTGGTCGTGAAGCTCAAACACGGCGTCATCTACTCGCTCAGCAAGAAGAAGTTCGCCGAGCACGGCGGCTTCGCCGACGACGACTCGCACGTCGCGTTGCTCGTCTCGAACCCGCGGCTGACGGCGGCGCGCGTCGACAGCGAGGTTCGCACGAAGCAAGTCGCCCCCACCATCCTCGAGCTGCTCGACCTGCAGCCGCAGCGACTCGAGTCCGTGCGGCGCGAAGGCACGGCCGTGCT
>JADGRE010000333.1 GCA_017881185.1 Pseudomonadota bacterium
CCGCAGTGTGGCGCCGACGGACCGCGCGGAGTGGCGGTCGATGGTGCGCGTAATCTCGTCTTCGTCGCGTGCACGGACGGCGTGCAAGTGCTGGATGCCGCACACGATGGCGCTGTGCTTGGTCACCTCGATACGGGGGCCGGCGTGGACAACATCGACTACGATCCCGCGACCAAGCTCCTGTACGTGGCCGCTGGCAAAGCTGCGCGGCTCACCGTCGCCCGCATCGATGACCAAGGCCAAGTCACCATCGTCGCCACAACCACCACCAGCGAAGGCGTGCGCAACGCCGTGGTCGATTCCAAGGGCAACGTCTATGTCGCAGATGCCAAGGCCGCCAAGCTGTGGGTCTTCGCAGCGCTGGCAGGCAAGTGATGCGTCGTGTTTTGTTGCTACCTAGCCATCGTCGGCGTCGCACGAACTCGTCATCCATCATCGCAATGTGCGCGGCCGGCCCGCTAAACGCGGTAACCGCAAGGCGAAGGAAGGTGACCGCAAGCTTACCGAGCGAAACTCGCGGAAGCTCCTGCGTTGCCTCACGCGTCGTCGCCAATGCCGCTGCCCCCGAGAACCGCATCGAGTGAGAGTGGTCCGGCGCCGACAAGCGCCAAGAACACGCACCCGAGCAACATGGCAACGTCGGTGCGTGCCTCGTGCGCCATCGCCCACCCGCCACTTTTCAAGGCGATCGGGATCTTAGTGGTCGCGATGGCGACGAGCATGTCGATGATGAGAGGTAGCGAGGCCAGCCTCGTGAGGAGTCCTCCGATCACGAGTGCGCCGCACACGATCTCGACAACGCCGACGAACGGCGCCATCACGCCCGGCATCGGGATGCCAATTTTCGCGAACCGGCCAACGCCGAGCGCATCCTGGAACAGAAACTTCTGGATGCCCTCGGAGACGAAGATCGAGCCCACCGCGAGCCGTATAAGGAGGGTGGCCGACGGTCCGTTCGTTGCGCGGAGTCTGGACGGCTTCATGGTGTGGTCAGCGGATCAAGAACGTGCATCGAGATGGCAAGCTTGCACTGAAACGCCCTGGCGAGCACCCATCCACACGCCGCTTCCGTGGAAGCCGGCGACCGTTTTCATCCAGCTTGTGTGACGCCGTAGCGCGGCTGCCGTGCCGATTGTTGCCACGTGGTTGCCACGACGACGCGGAATCAGCTGGCACGAGGCGGTACGAGACGGTTCGGGCTTCCTACGGGGCGCGGGACCGAACCCCGCAAAGTTGCTTCGGAAAGTTCCACAAGCTCGCGACACGACGCCACTTTTCCCGAAGCGCGTTCACGGGGTTCGAATCCCTCCGGGCGCGCCAACGATTTCAACGGCTTGGGCGCATCGACCGAATTTTCTTCGGTCAGGTTCGTGACAGGTTCAGGCGGAGAAACGGGTGGCTGCGCCGCGGTTGCGCGCGCGGTCGCATGCAGAGCCTCTGGTGCCAGGTGCGCGTAGATCTGCGTCGTCGTGATCGACGAGTGGCCAAGAAACGCTCGGACCTCTTCGAGCCGCCATGCGCGCCCCCACGAGCCCGACACGAGGTTCGCAGCGCACGTGTGCCGCAGGTCGTGCCAGCGCACGCGACGCTTCAAGCCTGCGCGCTCGCGAACGCCGAGCCAGTGCTTCACGTTGCCCTCGCCGTCGCGATAGTGGCCGCCCTCCCAGGTCCAGCAATAACCCTTCGAGTACATGCCGCCCTTCGGCGATGGAAAGACGAGCCCTGCTCGCTTGTCGCGGTCAGGCTGCCAGCGCAGGAGCGCAAAGCGCGCGGGATCGAGCAGTGGGATTCGGCGGACCTTGCCGCTCTTCGTCCCGCGCTTCCACGAAGCTGCGACGACGAGGGCAGGGCGCTCGCCATCCAGGGTTACGTGCTCCCAAGTGAGAGCGGCGAGCTCGCCCAAGCGCAAGCCCTGGTAGGCGGCCACCGTGATCGCGGTGCGCTGCTCCAGCGTGAGATCGAGCGCAAGCACAGTCGCAATCTCTTCCGGCGTCAGCCACGTCCAGGCCTCTTTCGTTTCTTCGCGCCGCGGGAGCTTGATGCCCCTTGCAACGTTCTCTCGCACGAGCCCCTCTTCGCGTGCCTCGTCGAGTGCCCGGGCGACCATCCCGAGCGCGTGCTTGGCGCTGGCCCATGAAAGCGAGCGCCCGGTCTCCACCGTTGTCCGCTTGCCTCCCCGCGCCACTGACCGCTTCGCCGATTGCTGCATCAGCGTGCGGGCCCAGTCCCGCACGTCGGTCCGTGTGATGGACTCGATAGAATGTTGCGCGAACGGCGCATTCGCGACAATCGTCTTCCATCGCGAACGCATGGAACCCACGTCGCGCATCGCCGCCTTCGCACACCGGGACAGCCACCGTTCGCCGTACGCGTAGAGCGTGATGCCTGAGAGAGTCTCCACGTCGGCCGCCGCCACGAGTCCAGCGTCGCGCATGCGTTCGGCTTCTTCGTGCGTGTCGTAGACGCCGAGAGACTTGTAGCCCCCTTGGCCGTCGGGAATGCGCACGCGGTAGCGCACGCCGGCCTTCGTGGGAACGGGTGTGATGACGCCGATGCCGTAGGTCAAGACGTCCTCCTGAGCAGCCGTTTGGCGCGCTCCACGTCTAGCTCACTGGGTTGTAGCCTCGCGACGCGGTCTGCGCGACTCTGTCGCAGCGTTTTCTTGCGGGTCAGTATCTTCTTTCTACGCGAGCGTAGTTCATCGCGGAGCGACGCGATGTCGGCGCGGACCAACCGCAGCTCCGCCACGAAGAGGTCGTATTCCGGGGACGAATCCGTCATGCGCCGGCCGCCTTCAGCTCTGGAAGACTGGCTGCTCTTGGGGGGATGGCCGACACGTCTTGTGTAGAGCCGGGTGCGAGGTCTCCGAGGAACGATTCGAGCTGCACGTCGAGACGGCGCCGCGCCGAAACGAGAAGCTCGACAGGAAGATCGGTCGGCAATCGGAGATGGGCGCCGAGGTATTCCGCGGCTTCCGCAGTCGTGAAATAGGGCGAAATTGGCCGTGGCATGCTCATGCACCGCGTTCTCCCTGTCCGATGGCCGCTTGGTGTCGCTTCATCCGTTTCCGCCGTGCCTCATGATCCTGGCGGCGCTCTCTGCCCGGGCGCCCATTGCCGAAGCTCTTGGTGTATATGCTATGTTAGCGAACAATAGCATAGTAAACCCACAATTCCACAAGCTGCGAGGGGGCGCCGTGGAATTCATAGCCCTCGGCCTCGGCGCTTCGACACTTTGTCTACTCCGAGCTCAACAGGATCCCGTCGCGCGACAAGATTGGGGTCGGCTCCTCGCTGTTCCACGTTACGGCGTGCATCGCGCGGCAATAGCATTTCAGGTGCGTCGCCGAAGCGAACCACATCGAGTGCGGACACGCTTCGCAAACCGGCGTCGGGTTCGGTAGGCGCTTGGCGTCGAGGGTAGCCACGGTCGGACTTTGGTACTCCGGCCCTGGCCTGGGTGCCGGGGTATCCGCGACCGGCTGCGAGGGCCGCTCGATCTCGTCCAGCATGCGGTGGAGGTCGTTGGGGTCTTGGTCGGTCACTGGTGTGTTCCTTGCGCTCCAACTCGGCGCGGCGCCGCTCGAGCGGCTCGTCGGCAAACACGATCGGCAGGCCAGTGCGCACCGCAGCGCGCACGATCCGCGCTCTGAAATTGTCATCGCCGTCGACACCAATCGACCGCCCGTACCGCGCATGCGCGAGGTGCAGCAGCGCCTCGGCCGCGAGGTCGGAGCTCGCCGACGCGATAAGGTGCAGTCGTGTTCCGTCATCACGGACGCTGCCCCCCGGAACGCGGTAGATCACCGTGCCAGTGGCAGTCACGCTGTCCACTCGCTTCGGCGGGAGGCGCTTCGCCGAGGCATCGCCCCAGAGAGCGTTCTGGGCCAAGTGCGCCGCAGCGCTTCGCCATGCGCAGAGTTGGGGCGAGGTGCACGCCATGGCCGAGGCACATGGATTGCGCGTGCAGCTTCGAGGCAATGGGCTGGCGCTTGTCGCGGCTGACGGAGTAAGCGTCAAGGCCAGCACCGTGTCGCGCGATCTCAGCAAGGCGGCGCTCGAACGTCGCCTCGGCCCGTTCGAA
>JADGRE010000030.1 GCA_017881185.1 Pseudomonadota bacterium
GGCCTCGACACCGAGCAAGCCGCGCGCAACGAGCGCCTGGGCGCAAGCGTGGACTACGCCGCGATCACCGCGCAGCTGCGCTTCCTGCTCAGGCACTGTCAGTTCCGCATGCTCGAGACCGCCGCGCACGCGCTGGCGCGTTACCTGCTCGCGCCGCCGGGTCTCGGGGAGCGGCGGGCGCAGATCGAGCACGTGCGTATTCGCTTGAGCAAGCCGGGTGCGCTCGCTGGCGTCGCGATTCCGTCGCTCGAGATCGAGCGTCCACGCCACTGGGTGCAGCTCGCGCACGAACACAAGAGCTTCGGTGTGGTGGACGTGATCCACGAGACCCGCGACGCCGGCATTTACCGGCTGAACGTGGCGCCCGGTCGCTCGATCCCGCTGCACGTGCATCAGAGCATGCGCGAGGCGGAGATGGTGCTCAGTGATGGGCTGTCGTGTCAGCGCAGCGCGGTCGCCGCAGGCACGGTGCACGAGTGGCCCAAGGGCGCGGCCCACTGCTACGACAATACTAGCGATCGCTACCAGACCATCCTGTGCGTGGATTGCCCGCGCTTCATCGACGCGGACGAGATCGCCGTGCAAGGCGAGCCCACGGCCGTCGAGCCGCGCGCCAGGACGTGGCTGTGAAGGTGCTCGTGACGGGCGCGAGCCGCGGCATCGGGCGCGCCGTCGCGTGCGCGTTGCACGGGCAGGGCGCAGCGCTCGCGTTGTGCGGCCGTGATGCGGATGCGCTGTCGACGCTAGCAGCGCAGCTTCCTGGTGCGTGTGTGCTGGCCGGCGATCTGAGGGACGAGCGTTATCTCGATGGGCTCGTGGACCGGGCAGCCGAGGCGCTGTCGGGCCTCGATGCTCTGGTCAACTGCGCCGGCATCGTGCGCTATTCGGCTGCGATGGAGCTCAGCCGCGCCGAGCTCGCAGATCAGTTGCACGTGAACTTCGTCGCGCCGCTGGTCCTCACGCAGCATGCGGCAGCCCAGATGCGCCGCGCCGCGCGTGGTGGCGCCGTGGTGAATGTGGCGAGCACGCTCGGGCTCAAACCGGCACTGCACACCGCGGCCTATGCGGCTTCCAAGGCTGCGCTCATCTCGATGACGCGGGCGTTCGCGCTGGAGCTGGGGCCGCTGGGCATCCGTGTCAATGCGGTCGCCCCTGGTGTCATCGACACCGAGATGGTGCGCGTCTGCCGCCCCGGCGCTGACGCGGATGCACAAGCGCAGGCGCTGCGTCAGCTGCATCTGCTCGGTAGACTCGGCACGCCCGAGGAAGTCGCTCACGCGGTGCTGTACCTGTTGGAAGCCCGTTTCGTCACCGGCAGTGTGCTGGTGGTGGACGGTGGGCTGCTCGTCGCCAGCTGACGGCTCAGCCGCTGCAGCAGAATAGACCGCAAGCCATGCCACAGCCGCCGCAGTTGGCGTTGTTGGTGCGCGCGGTGCCCGGCACGCATGGCCAAGGGAAGCAGATGCCACCGGTGTCGGTGCACTTGCCGCTGCAGCAGGTGAAGCCATTGCTGCAATCGCTGTTTTGAGTGCAAAGGCACTGGCCGTTCGTGCACGTCGAGCTGCCGATGCACTTGGTGCCGCAGCTGCCGCAGTGCGCGGGCGTGCTGAGCGCGCTCTCGCAGCCGTCGGTGGCATCGTTGTTGCAGTTGTCGAAGCCGCTGTCGCAAGCCGTCAGCAGACACTGCCCGGTCCAGCAAGTTGCCGTGGCGTGTGCGGGCGCGCACGCCTTGTTGCAGCTGCCACAGTCGTTCAGCGTGGCCAGCGGACGCTCGCAGCCGTTCTGGGGGTTGCCATCGCAGTCGCCCCAGCCTGCGGCGCAGACCAGGCTCTTGCACGTGCCGGCGCTGCAGCTCCCAGCGCTCACGTGGGGCAGCGCGCTGCAGTCGTTGCCGCAGGCACCGCAGTTCTTGTTGGCCGTCAGGTCGGTCTCGCAGCCATTGGCCGCCTGCTTGTCGCAATCGGCTCGGCCGTTCTGGCACACGTACTGGCACGCGCCCGCGCTGCAGCCGGACGATTGGGTGTAGGGCAGGCCACGGCAGTCGTTGCCACACGACCCGCAGTGATCGGGCAGGCTCAGGTCGGACTCGCAGCCGTCGGCCATGCTCGCGTTGCAGTTGCCGCGGCCGGCGCTGCACATGCCCAGCGCGCAGCTGCCGCTCGCGCAAGTGGCTTGCGCGTTGGGGATGGAGCAGCTCTGGCCACAGCCGCCGCAATCGCTGAGCGTGCGGGTGTCGACCTCGCAGCCGTTGGTCACGTCGCCGTCGCAATCGGCGTAGCCAGTGTTGCACTTGCCGATCGCGCACGCGCCGACCGTGCAGGCCGCAGTGGCATGCGCGAAGGGCCCGCAGACGTTGCCGCACACGCCGCAGTTGCTCGCGCTCGAGAGGTCCACCTCGCAGCCATTGGTGGTCATGCCGTCGCAGTCAGCCTTGCCCGCAGCGCAGACCTGGCTCGTGCAGCGACCGCCCGCACACAGCGTGGTGCTGCCCGAACAAGCGTGCCCGCACTGCCCGCAGTTGGCGGCGTCGGTGGCGAGCGAGCGACACATATCTCCTGCCGCGCACTGCGCGAACCCGGGCACGCAGCCCACGAGCGCGCACTGGCCCGCGTTGCACTGCGTGACCGTGTTGGCCAGCACGCACGAATTGCCGCAGCTTCCGCAGTCCGTGAGTCTCGTCAGATCGGTTTCGCAGCCGTTGGCGGCCGTCTGATCGCAGTCGGCGAACCCTGCCTTGCAACCGTTTTCGAGTGCGCCGGCCTGGCAGCCTGCTTTTCCGCCGGGGCAGCTGTGATCGATGGCGCAGGCTGCCGGCGCTTTGCTGGTGTCACAGATGGGCGCAGTCACGTTGGGCAGTGCGCACTGCACCGAACAGGTGCCGCAGTGCGCGGTCGAGTCGAGCGTGGCTTCGCAGCCGTCGGCCACCAAGCCGTTGCAGTCCACGAAGGCGCCGTCGCAGCTGTCGATTACGCACTGGCCACTGTCGCACTTGCCCACGGCGTTGCCGGGTGCGCAGGCCTGGCGGCACTGGCCGCAGTGCTTGAGCGTATCGAGCGGTTGCTCGCAGCCGTTCTGCGCTTTCGTGTCGCAGTCACCGAAGGCGCCCACGCAGGCCGCGACGCCGCACTGCCCATTGCTCTCGCAGCCCGCTGTGGCATTGGCGGTTGCGCTGCAGGTGTTGCGACAGCGCCCGCAGTTGGCGGTGCTGTTCAGCGCGGTCTCGCAGCCGTTGTCGGAGCTGCCGTCGCAATCGCCGAAGCCGGCCTCGCAATGCGCGAGACCACAACGTCCGAGCACGCACGCTGCCTGGCCGTGTGCCAGGTGACACGCTGCGCCGCACAGTCCGCAGTGCTCGGGTGAATCGAGGCGCGCCTCGCAGCCGTCATCCGCGCTGCCGTCGCAATCGGCATAGGGTGCGTCGCAGCCGGTCAGAAAGCAGACGCCGCTCACGCACGCGGTCGAAGCGTGCGGGCGCGTGCAGCTGGCGAACTCGGGGTCGGTGCTGCACTCGGTCGCGAGTGTGGCGTCCGGCGTGTGTGTCGCGGCGTCGGTGGGCGGTCCGGAATCGACCACCAGGTGTCCTGATTGTTGCCCGGAGTCGGGGTTGTCGCCGTGCACCGCGAGCAGCTTCGAGTCGTAGGCACTGCAGCCAGCGGCCAGCAGTGCGACTAACGAGGAGGCGATCGAGTAGGCAATCGACCTCCCACCGAACGCTGTACGCGATCGGACGAGGGTGACGAGGCCCTGCGAGCACACACTGGTTTCGTACCACCCGCGCCGCCCGCTGGCCAGTGGCCGTGGTCCCCTCACGACGCAGTCCAGTGCACGCCGTCAGCGGCAGCCAGCAGCGCTGCCGAAGTCTGTCCATCGGTGTGTAAGCGAAGGCGTACCACCACGCGGTCTTGTAGGCGGATGGCGCCTGCCAGCGCCTTGTAAGGCGCGATGCCGAAGCTGCTCGGCGCGAAGCTGGCTTCGGCGACCAACGTATCGCCATCGCGGCTGACCGCCACCTGCAGCGCGTGGCGAATGCCGTGCAGCTCGAGGGAGCCGTCGATGCGCTGCTGGTCGTCGGCTTGGCTCACTTGGCCCTCGAAGCGAATGTCCGCAAACGCGGTCGCCTGCAGGATCTCGTCGCGCACGGTATTTTCGACCTTGTGCTTGTCGTGATCGGAGAGCCCGGCAAGGTCGATGCGCTCGTCGTGAGCCACGCCATCGACGCGCAGCGAGCCGGCGCCGAAGCGCGCGCGCACCAGCGAGCCCTTCAAGTCGATCGCAGCGTCGTGCGCGGACAGGCGAAGATCATGCGTCAGTCGGGCCAAGAGACCGTCCTTGAACGTGAACACTCGAATGTCTGCGTGCCAGGGCATGGCAAGAGCGTACACCCGGACTCCCATGCGTCGAATCCGGGCGCGGCCGCCGGATCGCTGCGTGCGTAGCTGCGACGCGGCGCAGTTGGCGAGCAACGCCGTGCACTCGCGGTCGTTGCACACGAGCGCCGAGCAACGGTCGGCGTCCGACTGGCATACATGGCCTCGGCCACACGCGAACGCATCCCAACGTGGGACATGAACGACCTGTGCGAGGGCATGCCTGAAAGCTCTGGCGTGCGCAAGCGAGCTTCTGAAATCACGAGCAATTACGCATATATATACCATAATCACCAAGCGTTGTGGCAACCCAGCTCGGCGCAAGCCAGCTGTGCGCAATCCGTACATGGTGATCGGCAGGCCCAATCGAAGTCGGTTGGAGACGCTTTGCTCGGCGGGCGCACGCAGCCGCGCAGGGTTGCGGGCCCATGGCTCAGTGCTTATGCATGCAGCGCTCGGTCGCAGCTGTGGGCTGCCCCCTCTCGGAGGAGACGCGTGCGCGCTTGGATCGGTCTGTCGCTCGTGCTGGTGCTCTCGCTGGCTTGCACCTCGGCTCTGGGCAACGAGCCCGGCAAGCCGCCTGCGGCCACACAGGCTCTTCCTGCTCCGCAGCCATCAGCTGCAGGCTCGGGCATGGCCGCCGCCGAGTCGCTGCAGAGCGCGTTCATTCAAGTCGCCGAGCGCGTGTCCAAGTCGGTCGTCGCGATCCGAGTCGAGTCACGCCGCAAGGTGGACAACCCGCTGCGAGGCTTTCCCTTCGGCGAGTGGTTCGGCATGCCCGAGGGTCCTGCGCGCGACCAGTACCAGGTGCAACACGGCACAGGCTCCGGCTTCGTGATTCGCGCGGACGGCTACATCCTCACCAACCGGCACGTGGTCGAGAACGCGAGCCGCGTCGAGGTGGTGTTCCGTGACGGCAGCAAAGTCGTGGGTCAAACGGTGGGTGTCGACGAAGCGACCGACCTGGCCATGGTCAAGGTCGACCGCAAGAATCTACAATCCGCGGTGCTCGGCGACTCGAGCAAGGCGCGCCCCGGTCAGTGGGTGCTGGCAATCGGTTCGCCCTTCGGTCTCGACTACACGGTCACGGTCGGCGTGGTGAGCGCGACCGGCCGCGGCGGCGTGGGCATGAACGAGATCGAGGACTACCTGCAGACCGACGCCAGCATCAACCCCGGCAACTCCGGCGGGCCGCTCGTCAACCTGCAGGGCGAGGTGCTCGGCATCAACACCATGATCGTGGGGCAGGGCACCGGCATCGGCTTTGCGATCGCCTCGAACATCGCGCGCAACGTGGCCGACCAACTGGTCAGCAAGGGCAGCGTGCACCGCGCGTATATCGGAGTGGCGTTCCAGGAGCTCACGCCGGAGCTTGCGAAGAGCTTCGGGCTCGAGGGCAAGAGCGGCGCGCTGGTGAGCAGTGTCGTCAGCGGCGGGCCAGCCGAAAAGACCGGCATCGTGCCCGGCGACGTGATCGTGAGCGTCGACGGCAAGGCCATCGGCGAGGGCCGCGACTTGATGCGCTTGGTGCTGCAGAAGCCGATCGGCGCGAAGATCAGCATCGGCGTGGTGCACGACAAGAAAGAGCGCAGCCTGGCGCTGGTGACCGTGGAACGCCCCAACGACGCGCAGGCGCGCGATCACGCAAACGGCGGGCCTGCCGAGGGCAACGCGCACAACGCGGGCGTGCGCCTGCAAGCGCTCACGCCAGAGCTGGCGAAACAGCTCGGCTACGAGGGAAGCACGGGCGTCGTGGTGGCAGACCTCAAACGCGGATCGACGGCTGAGCGCGCAGGGTTGCAACAAGGCGACGTCATCGTCGAAGCAGACCGCAAGGCCGTGCGCACGGTTGCCGACCTCGACGCGGCGCTGGAGGATGGCTCGGCGCTGTTGCGCGTGCGCCGCCACGACGCGGCGCTGTACCTCGTGCTCTCGAAAGAAGACTGAGACGCCGACGCGCATGCCAGCCAACGTCCACCTGTCGCCCGAGTTTCGGATGGAGATCGTCGCCGACGCCGCCGACATCGACGAGCTGCAGCACGTCTCGAACATCGCGTACGTGCGCTGGATCCAGGATGCCGCTGCGGCGCACTCGGCTGCGGTCGGCTTCGCCTGGCCGGACTATCAACGCATCGGCGGCATGTTCGTGGTGCGCAAGCACGAGATCGAGTACCTCGTGCCGGCGTTGCTCGGCGACCGCATCGAGCTCGTGACCTGGGTGAGCGAGCTGCGCGGGGCGACCTCGCGCCGGCAGACACGCGTCGTGCGCAAGCACGATCAGGTCGAGCTGGCCCGTGCGAGCACCCTGTGGGCCTACGTGGCAGCTGACACGGGACGGCCCAGCCGCGTTCCGAAGGAAGTCCAGCTTGCGTTTCTGGGTGTGGCAGTCGGCCGCGGGGCGAGCTGAATCGACGCCGCGCTATCGTGGGCTAGCGCCTGCGGTATTCGGCTTCGAGGCTCGGCGTTGCATCGCTGACCACGCGGCCTTGCTCGACGAGATGCAAAAGGTGAGCAAGCACCGAGCGCGCGGCAGCTGGATACAAGAACGTGGGCACCCCCACGTAGATGATGGGCAACATCGCTTCGATCCGCGACACGCCGGCGTCGAGACAGCCGAGGATCTGCCGCTCGCGCGCCTTGCGATGCTCGATGAAACCGCTCACGAAGCGCTTGGTTTCGGTGATGGGTGCGCCGTGCGTAGGGAAGTAGCGCGTGTCGTCGCGCTCCAGCAGGCGCGAGAGGCTGGCAAGGTACTGGCCCATGTCGCCGTCGGGCGGCGAGATCACGGTGGTGGCCCAGCCCATCACGTGGTCGCCCGTGAACAGCGCACGCTGCCCGCGCAATCCGAAACACAGGTGGTTCGAGCAATGGCCGGGCGTGTGCACGGCTTCGAGCTCGAAGCCCACGCCTTCGATCACGTCGCCGTCGCGCAGCGTCAGGTCGGGAACGAAGTCGAGATCCGCGCCGGCTTCGACCTCTTCACCTTGTTGGTAGCGACCTTGCGCATGCGGGCCAAAACCGTAGCTCCGCGCGCCGGTGCGTGCCTTCAAGGCACGTGCACCTGGCGAGTGGTCGACATGGGTGTGCGTCACCAGGATGTGCGAGATTTCTTCAGCGCCGAGGCCTGCGAGCAAGGCGTCGATGTGCTCAGGTAGATCCGGCCCGGGATCCACGACGGCGACGCGGCTGTGACCGACCACGTACGTACCGCTGCCGAGGTGCGTAAATGGGCCGGGATTGTTCGCGACCAATCGGCGCACGCCGGGCGCGACCTGCTCCAGCACGCCGTACTGGAAACGCAGCTCTTTCACGAACGGGATGGCGTCGGGCATCGCGAATCTTCCCTTAGGTAGCACGCCGGCTTGTCAGCACGAAACGGATGGTTAGCTTGCTTAGAGCTGCGGCACCCCCTGCCGTCGCCGAGGCAAGCATACATGTCAGAACGTCAAACTCTCCCTGTGATTCCGTTGCGTGGTGCGGTGGTTTTCCCCGGAGTTTCCGTGCCCATCACCGTCGGCCGGGCGTTCACGCTGAAGGCGATCGAGGAAGCGTCACGGGGCGATCAACTCGTGCTCGCCGTGGCGCAGCGCCAGAACGTCGACAAACCCGGCGCTGCCGAGCTGTTCGATACGGGCGTAATTGCGCGCATCGCGCACATTCAGCGCGGCCAGAACGGCGTGCAGCTGCTGCTCGAAGGTCAGACGCGCGCCAAGGTCATCGAGTACCGCGCGGGCGAGGTGTTGCACGCGGTCGTGTTGCCGTTGTCCGACGTGCCCGCGCTGCAGCCGGATGACCCGAACTTCCTGGCCTTGTTCAAAGAGACGCGCGAGCGCGCAGTGGAGCTGGGCAAGGAACGCGGCGTGCCCGAGGAATTCCTCACGCGCCTCGTCGAACAGGTGAGCGAGCCCGGCGCGTTCGCCGACACGGTGGCCGCGTATCTGGAGATCGAGCTCGGCGACAAACAAGAGTTGCTCGAAACGACCAGCGTCGAAGACCGCCTGCGTCGCGTGCTCGTGCACGTGCAACGGCAAATCACGCAGCAGAAGGCTCAGGACAAGATCAAGGAGCAAGTCCAGGAAGAGCTGGGCGAGCGCCAACGCGAGATGTTCTTGCGCCAGCAGATGCGCGCGATTCAAAAGGAACTAGGCGACGACCAAGAAGGCGAGGGGCTCGGGGAGCTGCGTGAGCGGCTGGCCAAGCTTGAGCTGTCGAAAGACGCGCGCACCGAGGTCGACCGCGAACTCGCACGCCTCGAGCGTTCGGGGCGCGAGTCGAGTGAAGCGCAAGTCATCCGCAACTACCTGGAGTGGATTGCGGAGCTGCCGTGGAACACGCGCTCCGACGACAACCTCGACCTCAAGCACGCGACTGCAGTGCTCGAGGACGATCACCATGGCCTCGAAGAGGTGAAAGATCGCGTGCTCGAGTTCTTGGCGGTGCGACAGCTGCGCGCCAAGCAGCTGGCGCAGACCGCCGACACGCAGGTCGCTGGCGCACAGCACAGCGACGCCACGTCGGCGCCGCAGGCGCAAGACGCCAAGGAGCGCAAGGCGCGCGCCATGGCCAAGGGGCCGATCCTCTTGTTCGTCGGTCCTCCGGGCGTGGGCAAGACCTCGATCGGCAAATCGATCGCCCGCTCGCTCGGTCGGGAATACGTGCGTGTCGCGCTGGGCGGCGTGCGCGACGAGGCCGACATCCGTGGTCATCGCCGCACCTACGTGGGCGCGATGCCCGGCCGCATCGTGCAGGGCTTGAAGCAAGCCGGCACGCGTAACCCGGTGTTCTTGCTCGACGAGATCGACAAGCTCGGCGCGTCGTATCAAGGCAATCCTGCGAGCGCGCTGCTCGAGGTGCTCGACCCTGCCCAGAACGACACCTTCACCGATCATTACCTGAACATCCCGTTCGATCTGAGCGAGGTGCTGTTCATCGCCACTGCGAACTTCATCGAGAACATCCCTGCGCCACTGCTCGACCGCATGGAGGTCGTGGAGTTCGCGGGCTACACGGAGCGCGAGAAGGCGGAGATCGCCAAGCGCTACCTGGTACCGCGACAGCTCGAAGAAGCCGGACTCGCCACCGAGGGCGTGCGCTTCACCGACGACGCGCTGACGTCCATCATCAGTCGCTACACCCGCGAGAGCGGCGTGCGTCAGCTGGAGCGGCGCATCGGCGGCGTGACTCGCAAGTTGGCGCGCAAGCTGGCCGTGGGCGACGATGTCGACCGCACTGTGTCCCCGGACGCCGTGCGCGAGATGCTCGGTCGGCCCAAGGTGCATCCGGAGCGCGCCAACGAGAACAACGAGGTCGGCGTCGCGACGGGCATGTACTACACGCCGGCTGGCGGTGACATCATGTTCGTGGAAGCTTCGGTGCGACGCCTGCAAGACTTCCGCGGCGCGGATGCCTCGTTGCAGGTGACAGGCTGGGGCAACGTCTCGCTCATTCTGACCGGTCAGCTCGGCGACGTGATGAAAGAGAGCGCGCGCGCAGCGCTCACCTATGCGGCGACGCATGGCGAGCAGCTGCACATCCCGCACGACCGCCTGGGATCCATCGAGGCGCACATCCACGTGCCCGCCGGTGCCATCCCGAAGGACGGTCCTTCGGCAGGCGTGGCCATGGCCACCGCGTTGGTCTCGGCCATGTCGGGGCGCGCCGTGCGCAAGGACGTGGCGATGACAGGCGAAGTGACCCTGCGCGGCCACGTGCTGCCGATTGGCGGCTTGAAGGAGAAGGTGCTCGGCGCGCACCGCGCGGGCATCAAGCACGTGCTCCTGCCGCGCGACAACGAGGCCGACCTCGACGACTTGCCGGCAGAGATTCGTGCATCGTTGCAGTTCACCTGCGTGGGCACGCTCGACGAAGTGTTCGATATCGCCCTCTTGCCCGCGGCGGACGCCGATGGCTCGCACGCGAGTCAGGCGCGGGCACCGGGCGTGGGCGCTGCGGATGCCACGCCTGGCGCGACCACGCACTGAGCAGCAGCGAGGCCCAGTCTGCCGGTTGTGGCCGCTCACCTGTGCGTGTACACGTAACGGTCATGACCGACATCAAGAAGATCCTGTGCCCGGTGGACTTCTCCCCCGGCGCAAAGGCGGCGCTGACCTATGCCGAAGACCTGGCCAAGCGCGTGGGCGCCGAGCTGTACTTGGTGCACGCGTACGAGAACCCAGTCTATGTGTTGCCCATGTCCGGCTACGTCGGGCCCACCGCGGAGATCTTGTCCGGCATCCGGCAGCAGATCGACAATGAGATGGCGCGTTGGAAGCAAGACGTGGCCAAGCAAGGCCTAGGCGTGCGCGCCGACGTTCTCGAAGGCGCTCCGTACCGCGTCGTGCTCGACGCCGCAGCCGAGTACAAACCTGACTTGATCGTGATGGGCACCCACGGCCGCACCGGCATCGCGCACGTCGTCATCGGCAGTGTGGCCGAACGCGTGGTGCGCATGGCAACTTGTCCGGTGCTCACGGTACGCACGGCGAGCTGAACGCGACCGAGTAACCCCACCCCGACCACACCAGGCGGAGGCAACATGAGCATGCGGGTCCAGCATCATCGATCGACGGGCTGGGCGTGTAGCGTCGTGCTCGCGCTCGCGGGCAGCGCGTGCGGCGCCAGCAGCGCGCAAGAGCCGCCGCCGCAGGCTGCGCCGACGCGCTACGAAGGCACTTGCGCGTTCCTCGGCATCGAAGAGGTGGCCGGGCCGACCGATCAGAACGCTGACTCGGTGTCGCTGGTGGCGACGTATCAGCTGGAGCCGAAGCAGACGCGCGGCCAGGACGGGCCGCTTTCGCTCAAGTTCCGCGTGGAACGCTCGCGGGTGGGCGACCTTCGCTCGCACCTGGAGCAACACCCGAACGTGCTGTGCCATCCAGGCACCGACACGCACGAAGCCGGTCTCGATCACAACGCGGCCTACAGCTTGGACGTGCCGCCATTCGAAGGTCAGCGCGGCGAGCTCGTTCGTTAAATGACGCCGGGCACTTCGCGATCCACCATTCCCGGATCACGCTCGGTCATTTAGCGATCAGATCTGCGCGCTATGCACATGCACGGTGACGCGCGGTGCGCTCACAGGGCTGTGCAGTGCGCGCAGCCGACACATGGTGTCGTCGCGTCCCGCGAGCTGCTCGATGACAAGCCCTCCGAGCACGACGAACGCGCCTCGGTCCACGCGCAGCACGCCATTTTCCCAGCGCGAGAGCGTGCCGCGATCGACGCCCAGCAGCTGCGCGAACTGCGGGCCTCGAAAGCCCAGTGCCGTGCGCATGAAGCGGAACGCGGCTGGGGTGGGGCGCCCCATGCGGGCGAGCTCTGCTGCCACCTGCAGCTCGAAGGCCTTCACGGTCGGCGCTTCGACTTTGGTGTCGCCGCACGCCTGGCACACGCTGGCTGGCAGCGTGGCGGCAAACGCGGTGCCATCCACGGTGTTGACCAACTCGGTGGTTCCGGGCGCCACATCGGGGCCCCCACAGACTCTACATCTCGTCATCACGTCACCTCCGTATACAGCCCACTGCCCACGCGTCCGGTTTGGGCTCCCTGTGGCGGAATCCCCCACGCGTGGCGATATGCCCCGCCGACGCCCTGCGTCCGAACACTCCAGATCCAGACACCGCACCGAATTCCGAAGCAAAATCCGTGAAGCCAAGGTCATCGTCGGGACGCTCCAGGGTACCTGGGCGGCCTGCGATCGGACGAGGCCGCCTAACGCAAGTGGCGTGCCACTGAGTTGCGGGCAGGCACGGGGTTGGCAATTATGTCGACCGGCCGCATACCCCAGCTCCCCACGTCTGCAGATCCCGAGGAGGGACGCACCTCATGGTCGACATCTACTCGCACTACGAAGGCGGCCTGCGCTGCATCTCTACCCACGGTCCGTCACGCGCCAGCCTCGCCACCGACGCGCCGGCCGACAACTACGGCAAGGGTGGCAGCTTCTCGCCGACCGATCTGGTCGCCACCGCGCTGGGCACTTGCATGCTCACAACGATGGGCATCCTGGCGCACAAGCGCGGTTGGCTCGTCGACGGCATGGACGTGCACGTGAAGAAGGAGATGACCAAGGCGCTGCCTCGGCGCATCGACCGCTTGCCCGTCGAGCTCAGCATCCCCGCGTCGATCGCTGCTGCGTTCGACGAGAGCGCGCGCAAGGAGCTCGAGAACAGTGCGCACACCTGTCCCGTGCGCTTGAGCCTGTTGCCCGCGATCGAAGTGCCGATCACCTTTCGCTGGGGAGGCTGAGCGCGCCCGAGCGTTTCAGCTGTCTTACGGCACGTACTCGAAGAGCGCGTTGGCGATGGCTTCGACGCCGGTCTCCTTCACGGTCAGCGTGATGGCCGCTTGTCCGGGCTGTTCCAGCGGATAGCCGCGCACCACCAGGGTGTCGCCCGGCATCACCACTTTCGAGAACTTGGCTTCGAACGCCTTGAAGCGTGCCGGGTCGTCGCCGGCCAGATGCTTGAGCGCCATGCGGGCGCCGATGCCGTAGGTGCACAGCCCGTGCAAGATCGGTCGGTCGAAGCCGGCGACCTTGGCGACTTCTGGGTGCGAGTGAATCGGGTTGATGTCGCCAGTCAAGCGGTAAAGCAACGCTTGGCTACGGCTGGTGGGCACCTCGGCCTCGAAGACGGGCTGTGTGTCTTTGGGAGGACGCGTGCGCAATCCGGCCGGCGGGCGCTCGCCACCGAAACCACCTGCGCCGCGAATCAACATCTGCCAACTGGTGCGACACGCCAGCGCGCCGTCGACCTCGGTCTGCGTGTCCACGATGAGCAACGCGCCGATCTTCATGTCCCACAAGCCGCGGATCTGCGCGCGCGTGCTGAGCTCGCCCTGCGCAGGCAGAGGCTTCACCAGCTCCGTGCGCTGTGCCGTGTGCAGTAGCTGCAGGAGATCGCCGCGCGTCGCACGCGCCGCTTCGAACACCGGCTCGAACGCGGGGATGACACCGTAGGTTGGCAACACCTTGGGCGCGGGATCGTCGAGCACGTAGCCGAGATCCGCTTCGCCCGCGCCGAGCGCCAGCGCGTAGAGCGCGACGTCTCGCCAGTCGTAGCGTTTCACGCGGGGGCCAACGCTGTGCCCGACACTGCCTAGGTCGATCGCCATGCTGCGCTCTCTTTCTTGGTCCGCCGCCGCGCGCCGAGCGCGCACCCCGGCTGCTTGGGGCGCGCAGCCTACACGAAAAGCGCGTAGCCGGGGCGCACTGACGCCGGCCACGCGCTTGCCGCGCCTGCCTTGCTCCTCACGGCTCGCAGCACACGGTGACCGCGCCCGATGCGCTCACTGCGCCCTGGGGCTGACCACCGCCGGAAGAACAACCCGGGGCGCCCGTGATGCCGACGCCGACGCGCAGCTTGTCGCTGCTCGGATTGACCTGCGCGCACTGGTTTTCCGCGAGCGTCACGACGGGCGCGCTCGCACAGCTCGTGTCCGTGGTGTCGTAGACGTTCCAGGCATAGCTGCACGTGCCCGTGTCGCTGCAGGTGCAGGCGCTGCACGAGCGGGTGTCGTCGAGCTTCGTGTAGTACACGCGCTTGTCGGTATACGTGGCTGCAGGGCACGCGACGTCGCCGCTCTTGTAGACGCACAGCGTGCTCTGGAACGGCGACGCAAGCCGTGCAGGCGCACACACCTCGGCCTGCTTGCAGCCCTGGCCGACGTGCGGCGGGGCACAGGCCAGGGCCTGCACCGCCCAGCTCGGCGCGTTCTTTGTCGCGTTCTCGGTGCCGGCGGTGCAGCTGCTCGACGCGCCGATCGGGCGCGCCTCGAGCGACACAGTCGATTGACCGACCAGACACGAGGAGCCCAGCTGTGCGCAGCTGGCACTGACGGTGCTCGTGCAGGTCGAGCCGGTGCCGCAGTTGCCCGCGCCGCTCACTCGGAAGTCGAGGAAGCTCGCGCAGGCTGCCGGCGCGCTGCACTGACAGCTGGAACAGGTCGCCGGGTCGAATACGGCGGCGGTGCCACCGTTCAATGCCGTCTGCGTGAAGCCGCCGGCACAGCTGGGCAGACTGCCGGTGCCCACGAACAGCTCGACGGGCCCGGCGAAGCCGCTCGGCGCGGCGGCGACACAGCTGTGCGTGGTGCAGGCGCTGTCGGCGCAGTCCACCTTGCCGTTGCCGTCGTCGTCCTTGCCGTTGTCGCAGATCTCGGGGCCGTGCGTGCCGGCATCGCCGGCGGGCACCATGGCATCGTGTGCCCCTGTATCGTGTGCGCCAGCGTCGTGTGCGCCAGCGTCGTCGCCGCCGAGCATGCCGCCGTCAGCTGCGGTGTCGCCGGTGCCGGCGTTGCCACCCGTGTCACACGTACAGTTGGTCAGACCGCTGCCATCGGGCAGGCACATCTGATGCGCGACACACCCACTCGATGGCCAGCACTGGTAGCTCGTGCCGATCACGCACTTGGCTGCGACCTTTCCGGGCGCCGAGGTCTTCTTGCTGCCGCAGGCGCTGCAAGTGATCGCGATGGCGATTGCGAACGAGACTGCGCACCCGATGCGGTTCCATGCGGCGATGACGGACATGTTGGTCGTCTCCTGTGTGCAACGGGTTCCAAGGTAGGCGCCCGCGTCGTTCCTGGAAGAGTGCGAGTATCGCTCCGAAAGGTTGCAGACTACTCGATGGAAAGCGCTCCGTTCTACGTGCGCGTCGGCGATTGGCGTGGCGCACCTCGGGCGCGTGCTGCGCAACGCCTGTCCCAGGAGAGAGAGGGCTTCGCGCCTGCTACGCTTTCATCTACGATGGGCGCAACCGGATTTGGGTCTGCCGTCCAACCCAAGGGTGGAGCTGCAAACGTGGGATCGAAAGCCAGGCGTCGTCTGGACAAGTCTTTTCTCGTATGGCCTCTGCTCTTGGCGCTCTCTGCGTGCGGCTTCGACACCAAGCCCCTCCATGACAATCGCAACGGCGTGCTGACGCCGGACGCGAGCGGCGGTCAATTCAGTCCGGATGGAAGTCAGATGCACGGCGACAGCGGCGTGGGCACGGGCAACGGCTCCGGCAAAGACGCGGGCCACATGCTCGACGGTGCGCTTGCAATGGACGCTGCAGGCCTGCCGGATGGCGCGGTGCGAATGGATGCTGGTCACGACGCTGGAGCACATCGCGGCACCGATGCCGCGGTCGACGCGGGCAGCGATGCCGGTAGCGACTCGGGCATGGATGCAGGCATCGACGCTGGCACGGGCGCGGGTGGCACGGGTGCGTTGGACGCCGGCACCGATGCGGGCACGCCGTTCTCCTGCACGCCCAACATGTTCTTGCGCTGCTTCCTTGGAAGCGCGTACTTCTGCAACACCACCGGTGATGCCACCACCTCGCAGAACTGCGGCGTGCCGGGCTGCAATGCCACCGCGATGGGCTGCAACACCTGTGTGCCGAGCGTCGCGTTCTGCGCCAGCTCGAACACCAAGCAGGAGTGCGGCGCCGATGGTCAACCGGGTGCGACCACGTCTTGTCCGCAAGGTTGCAACAACAGCATGTCACCGGCGCAGTGCAACGCCTGCGCGGCGAGCACGGTGTTCTGCTCCGATGCGACCACCCTGCGCAGCTGCGACAGCCAGGGTCAGATCGCGTCCGACACGCCGTGCGCCAGCGGTTGCATGAACGGTGCCTGCAACGCCTGCGTGCCGAGCGCAGCCCTCAGCTGCGTCGGCGCCAATACCCTGCAAAGCTGCAAGGCCGACGGCAGCGGCACCGTGAATACCAGCTGTCCCAACGGTTGCCTGAACGCCGCCTGCAACGCCTGCGTTCCCAATGCCGCGCTGGCCTGCTCCGACCCGAGCACGCTGCAACGCTGCAAGGCCGACGGCAGCGGCACGGTGAACATGGCCTGCCCCAACGGCTGCAGTAACGCGGCGTGCAACGCTTGCGTGCCCAACGCCGTCATCGGTTGCGCCGACGCGTTCACGCTCGACGTCTGCCTGCCCGACGGCAGCGGCAGCTTCGGCCAGTCGTGCACCAACGGTTGCAGCGCGGGCATGTGCAACGCCTGCGTGCCCAATGCCGTGCTCGGTTGCTCGGACGGCAATACGCTGCAAACGTGCAAGCCCGACGGCACTGGGCAGAGTGCGACCACTTGCCCCAACGGCTGCCAGGGCGGTGCGTGCAACGTCTGCATGCCGAGCGCGGTGCTCGGCTGCGCCGACGCCAACCACCTGGAGGTGTGCAAGGCCGATGGCACCGGCACCACGAACATGAGCTGTACCAGTGGCTGCATGAATGGTGTCTGCAACGGTTGCGTGCCGAACGCCGTGCTCGGTTGCGCCGATCGCAACCACCTGCAGGTGTGCACGTCGAACGGCAGCGGTCCGACCACCACGCCGTGCCCGAACGGCTGTACGAACGGCGCCTGCAACGTGTGTGTCCCCGACGCTCCGCAGGGGTGTAGCAACGCCACGCATCTGTCCGTTTGCAAAGCCGACGGCACTGGCACCACGACGATGACCTGTGTCAACGGCTGCCAGAACAACCAGTGCAACGTGTGCATGCCGAGCGCCGTCAGCTGTGCGGATGCGAGCACGCTGCGCACCTGCGACGCGCAGGGCAGCATGTCCACCGACAGTGCCTGCACCTACGGCTGCAGCACTCTGCGTGGCCCCGCCTCGTGCAACGCGTGCACGCCGAGCACCAAGCAGTGTCAGGGCGCGAATGTGGTCACCTGCAGCGCCACGGGCACGGTCTCGTCGACCGCGACCTGTGCCAACGGCTGCGACCCGGTGGCGGCGGCGTGCGTCAAAGCGGGAACGCTGCGCCCGTCGAACCTTGCGAACACCACCTGCACGACTCAGCCGACCACCGATCGCGTCATCAGCGCGGACACCATCATCAATACCGACACTGTCAGTTGTTCTTCGACTGTGACGCAGGCGGGCAATGCGCCGAACATTTGCGTGCTGCGCTACCGCGACGTCACTGTGAACGCAGGCGTCACCCTGAAAGTCACCGGCAGCCAGGCCCTGGCGCTGGTGGCAACGCGCACGATGACGGTCCTCGGCACCATCGACGGCAGCGCTGACCTCGCCGTGCAGGGCCCTGGCGCATCGACGAATACCAACGGTATCGGTAGCGACGCGTACGGCATCTCGTCCCCGCCGGCGGACTATACCAATGCGCCTGCGAACGCGGGTGGCGGTGGTGCTGGACACCTCACGAACGGTGGCAATGGCGGTGAAGCCCCCGGCAACTGCGGCACGGCGCAGTTGCCGTGCGCCGATCTCGGCGCGGGCGGCGCCGCGTACGACACCACGACGCTCAGCCCGCTGTGGGGCGGTGCGCACGGCGGCCAAAACAGCGCGAACCAGATCTCCGGCGGCTCCGCTCGTTTGACCAAGCGCGGCGGCGGCGGTGGTGCGTTGCAGATCGTGTCGTGTGGAACGCTCACGCTTGGCGGCAGCTCTGTGATTGACGCGGGTGGTGGCGGCGGCGGCGGCGGCAATCCGGGAACGGCTGGCGGTAGCGTCACGCCCGGTGGCGGTGCGGGTGGCGGCAGCGGTGGCGACATTCTGATCGAGGCGCTAACCATCAGCTTCCAGACAGGTGCCATCGTCGTCGCCAATGGCGGCGGCGGGGGCGGCGGCGCCACGCGTGCGCCCACGCTGACGGCGGGCTCGGCGGGTCAAGATGGCCAGCGCAGCACCGCACAAGCCAACGGCGGCGCTGCCGCCACGGGCACGGCAAGCTCGAAGGACGGCGGCAATGGTGGTGCGGCCGGCGGCCCACCCACGACAGGTGGCACGGCGACCACCACCGCGGCTGCAGCTGGCGGCGGCGGCGGCGCGGCAGGGCGCATTCGCTTCAATGGCGGTGCTACGGTCGTCACGACCGGGGCGGTCATCAGCCCCAAGCCGTCCAGCGGAACGGCGACGATCAACTAGGAGCAATATGGGCGGCAACGTGAAGCGACGGATTCCGACATGGGCAGCTTGCTCACTGGTGCTCACTGGCGCGCTCGCGCTGTGGCCTGCTACCAACGCGCGCGCGCAATCCCAGCGCGTGGCCGTGTTGGGCTTTGGCAGCGACGGGGTGAGCGAGAAGCTGTGCTCGAACTTCGCGGCCGCGCTGCGAGAGCAGGTGAAGATGAGCGAGGGCTACGAGCTCGACGACGCGCATGCGTCGCTCGACCAACTAGGCATGGCGCAGGACTGCGACGTGACGAACGACTCGTGCCTCGGCATCATCGCCAAGCGCTTGTCCGTGCAGGGTTTCGTGTACGGAACGATCTCTCTCTCCGCCGGCGGCGAGGTGAAAGTCTCTGCGAACCTGTTCGACGCAGCTTCCTCGTCCGTGCAAAAGAACGCCTCGGTGAGCTTGTCGAAGAAGACGGCATCCGATGCGGAGCTCAAGGACCGCGCGCGTTCGCTCGCCGACGAGCTGCTCGGCCGTCGTCATCCCGTGCTGCGTTCCGAGCTGTTGCCCGTCGAGAGCGAAGGGGAGGGCGCTGTCGCGGGCGAGACCTCCGCCGAGCACGAGGCTGCGGCTTCTCGCGTCGCAGTCGACCAGGGCACGCCGGAGCCACAGCGCGGACACGGTCTGTCAGCGAAACGCATCGCGGGCGTCGCGCTGCTCGGCACCGCCGCGGTGTCGGTCGGGTTGTCGGTGCTGTCGTTTGTGGAGATCGATCGTGCGCAAGGCGACCAGTCATTCGATCGCTATCGGCGCGCCGTGGGCACCATGAACCCGAAGGCCGATGACGTGTGCGCCGAAGCCGACGCTGGCAAGCATTACGGGCTCGACGACAAGAGCCTGACGGCCGTGCGCGACAAGTGCAGCCTGGGCAAGACCTACGAAGTGCTGCAGTACATCTTCATGGGCACCGCGCTCGCTTCTGGAGCGGTGTCGGCGTACCTGCTGCTCAGCGGCGACGACTCCGCCGAGCGGGCGCAGCTCACGGGCACGAAGTCCCTCGCGCTGCATCCGGTGTTCAGCCGGCGCTCGCTCGGCATGACTGCGCGCATGCACTTCTGAAGCGGTGAGCGTGCTCGGTCCGGGCCCTGGGCCCGCCCTCGCAGGCTGTTGCCCGCCCGCGTTCACTCGTGCCGGGTCAGTTGACCGACCAGTCTCCAGGGCGCCGGGCTTTGTGCTTGGCGTTGAAGATGGTGTTCCAGTTCTTCCGGTAGCGCTCGTTGCTGACGCGCGCCGGCCCGGAGCTCTGTTGCGGGGCTGCGGTGGGGCGCTCGTGCAAGACCTCGACTTCGCACAGCTCGGGATGACCTTCGAGGGGGCGCAGGCGCACCAGCTCTTGATTGCCGAGCGAATTCACCGCTTGACCCGCTTTTGCCGGTCGGAGCTCTCCTGCGGAGAGCTGACCCTCGCGCAAGCGCAACACCCGCTGTCCTTGGCCGTCTTCGGTCGGGCCTTGCAGTAGCGCCAGATCGCGCGGCTTGCTTCTCGCCTGCGTCTTGGGCTTGGTCATGCCACACAACTTTGACACGATACGAGCCCACGCACCATCGAGGCTGCTGCATGAACCCGGGCGAGTTGTCGCGTTTTCGTGATGTTCAGAAGCTCGCGTACCGTTGCGCGCAGGCGATCGAGAGCGAGCTGCGCCCCGGCATGAGCGAGCGCTTCGTGGCCGGGCAGATGCGGCGTTGGCTCGACGACCAAGGCGTCACCGAGTACTTCCACGTTCCCTTCGTGTGGTTCGGCGATCGCACGAGCTTCAGTGGCGGCTGGAACCCGCTCAAGTTCGCGCCCACCTCGCGCCGGCTCGAACCCGACATGCCGGTGATTCTCGACGTCGCGCCCAGCATCGACGGCTACTGCGCGGACATCGGCTACGGCTGCTGCATCGGCGACAATCCGGTGTGGGCCAAGCTGCAAGACGATCTCGCGTTGCATCGCAGCTTGATCCTCGATCTGGTGAAGCAACGACGCAGCGCGCGCGACATCTACCTCGCGGTCGATGCGCTGGCTGCGCGCCAGGGCTACGTGAATCGCCATCGCGTATACCCCGGTCGGGTGCTGGGCCACCGCATCTTCCGTCTGGCACAGACCCCCATTCGCAAGCTGGTACTCGGCGGCTTCGGTGCCGATGCGCTGGCCGGCCTCTGCCGCGCTACGCGTGCCGCGCGGCAGGGTGAGGCCGAGAAGTGGCCGCTGTGGAACGATCGCAAGCGTTCGGAGCTGCCCGTGACGCAGGGGCTGTGGGCCATCGAGCCTCACCTGGGTGTGGGCCCGGTCGGCTCGAAGTGGGAAGAGATCCTGGTCGTCACCGAGACCGACGCGTACTGGCTCGACGACGACCTGCCACACCTGCGGCGCTGGGCCGAGCGCTCGCGCGTCGCAAAGGGAGACAGGGCACCATGAACGAACAGAGCGATCTCTACTTCGTGCAAGCCAGCATCGGGCCGATGCAGAACTTCGTGTACCTCATCGGCAGCCGCCGCACGCACGAATGCCTGATCGTCGATCCGGCCTGGGACACCGATGCCTTGCTCGAGGTCGCCGCCAAAGACGGCATGAAGGTGGTCGGCGCGCTCGTGACGCACTACCACCCCGATCACGTCGGCGGCGCGATGGGTGCGTTCAAGGTGCCCGGTGGCGTCGCCGAGTTGGTCGGCAAGGTCGGCGGACACATTCACGTCAACAAGCACGAGGCCGATGGTCTGATCAAGATCACTGGCGTCTCCGAGAGTGATCTCGTGCGACACGAAGGCGGCGATACGGTGGAGCTCGGTGACGTCGCCATCCAGCTGATTCACACGCCCGGTCACACGCCGGGCAGCCAGTGCTTTCTGGTACGCAACCGCTTGGTCTCGGGCGACACGCTGTTCATCGATGGTTGTGGCCGGGTCGACTTGCCCGGCGGCGACCCGGCCGAGATGCAGCGCAGCTTGCGCAAGCTCGCGCAGCTGCCGAGCGACGTCGTGCTGCATCCGGGCCACGACTACGGTCCCACGGCCACCGCGACCATCGCGGAGCAGCTGCGCACCAACCCTTACCTGAAGGCGGTTCGTTCAGAGCGCAGCTGACGGCTGCGCTTTGGTCACGAGCGCAGCTGACGGCTGCGCTCAGGTCGCGCTGGGTGCTGCCGTAGCGTCCTGGTCGCGCTGCTCGGCGAGCATGCGGGTGAGCTCGGCACGCACGTAGTGGTACTGGTTGCGCGCCAACGCCACGGCGACCGCGTCCGGATCTCTCTGCTGGCTGCTGAGGGTCATGTCGATGGCTGCAACGAAAGCGGCGACCAGGAGCGCGGCCATGAGATCGAGATCCGGAAGCCACTGGCTGCGCAGCCCGAGGCTCTTGGCCAGCTCCCACAGGTCCGCGACCAGCTCCGCCTTGGCGCGTGCGCCGGTTTGTCTGCACACCTCGCCGATCGGCGTCGCGTCGTGTCGGCAACGCGTGAAGATCTCGGCGAAGCGGCGGTTGTCGAGCCACAGCCGCACCGCGAAACGCATGCGCGCTTCGATCTCTTGCTGGCGATCTTGCGCGTGCGAGCTGAGCACGTGCGCACGGCGCATGCGCGCCTCGGCCTGGATCACGTGATCGGCCACCTGCTCGGCCGCCATCCGCAAGCAGTCATCCACGTTCTTGAAGTGGGCGTAGAAACCCGGCTGCTGGATGCCGGCGCCGTTGGCGATCCGGCCGGTCGTCAGGGCACCAACCCCGTCCGCGCGCACGATGTCGATCGTGGCGTCGATCAGCTTCTGGCGAGTGCGCTGCTTGCGCCCGTCCTTGCGCGTCCTGCGCGTCCTGCGCGCCGGCTCTTGCTGCTCCGCACCTTCCACAATCTGCAGTCTGTAGCAGAACCCGGGGAGCTTGTCCGGGACGGCCTGTGGTCGCCGGACTCACACTGGAGACCAGCCCACCGACATCGGAACGCGAGATTGTCTGGAAAGAATTCAGCACGAGTGTCATTATACAACGACTGATTCAAGCAGTGGACCCCACCGCCGCATGTTCCATCTTCGCCCCCCAGCACGCCGTAGCGCCTTCACCTTGATCGAGCTCATGGTGGTCATGGTGATCTTGGGCGTGCTCGCCGCGCTGGCGCTGCCGGCGATGACGGGCTTCGTTCGCTACGCGAAGACCAGCGAAGCCACCACCAACCTCAACAATATCTTCAAGAGCGCAGCGACCTTCTACCACCGCGAGCGCACGTTTCAGGGTCTGGCAGCCACGACCGTCAGCGGCTGCGTCGTGGAGCCGACACCGCTGGTCTCGCCACCCACTGGCAACAAGGTCAAGTTCCAGTCGACGGGCGGCTTTGCCAGTCTGGGCTTCTCGATCGGCGACTACGTCTATTACGGCTACGGCATCTCGAGCATCGGCTCAGCCGGCACGCTGGTGTGCAGCGATCAGCCCAATCTGAAGAGTCTCTACACCTTCTACGCGAACGGCAACCTCGACAGCGACGCCATCTTCAGCACCTTCGAGTTGGCCGCGGGCACCGACGCCCAAAACCAGCTGTACCACGCACGCGGGTTCTACATCCTCAACCCGATCGAGTGAGCGCGCTCGCGCGCCTGTGTCGCAGGCTCGTCAACGCCGCGGCGGAATCGTCGAGTTGCGTGTGCGCGGCTCGTCCTTCTTCAACACGAAGCGTCCGTCGCGCCGGATCAACTTCCAGTGGCCGTCATCGATCTCGATGTTCACTGCACCGCCGGAGTTGATGACCTCGCCGATCAGCTTGAGCACCTCGGCATCGCCGAGGTGCCCGCCGAGGACTGCGTTGAGGCGCTCGCGCCGGATGTTGCTATCGTCGATCAAACCCCGCCTCGAGACGCCCGCGCGTTTGCGGGTTCCGCGATCGTACACGATCCGGCCGTGATTTGGGCCTCTCAGCCGGCGCGCGAGATCCGACGCAGGCGCTGCGCGAAGGTGCGCAGCAACGCGATCGCGATCTGGGGCTCCGCTTCCAAGAGGCTCGTGAAGTCGTCCGAACCGATGCGCAGGAGCTGGCCCGCCGACACGACGGCGGCAGTGGCTGAACGCGGCAGACCGCTGATCAACGCCATTTCTCCGAGGCATCCACCTCGGGAGAAGCGCGCCACCTCGCGACCGGCCACCTGGATCGAGATCGTCCCCGAGCACACGAGATACAGGGATTCTCCCACATCACCCTCCTTGAAGAGCAGGTCGCCGTCCAGCACGGGCACCTCCTGCGCGATGCCGGCGAGGTTGGCGAGCTCAGGGGTGTCGAGGTCTTTGAACAACTCGACCTGCTGCAGGAACGAGATCGTCGAGATCAGCTCCGACAGTCCGAGGTTCTGCGCACGAAACATCTGCGAGCGTCGCGTGGGCGCGTCATCGTGCACGCTGGCTTTCACGCTGGCTTGTGTCTCGCGGATGCGTTGATCGAGCGTGCGCAGGAGCGCCTTCGTCACCGCGGGCTGTGTCAGCAGCAACTCTTTGAAACGCGGAGCGGCCACGCGCAACAGGCGAGTCTCGCTCGCCGCTACCACCGACGCCGAGCGCGCCTCGTCGTCGAGCAGTGCCAGCTCGCCGATGCACTGCCCGGCTCCGAGGCGCGCGACCTCGTTGCCCGACGCCAGCACGCGCAGACTTCCGTCACAGATGACGTACAGGGCGTCGGCGGCGTCGCCTTGAGAGAACAACGCCTCCCCCTCCGCCTTGCTGACCCACTCGCAGATCTCGGCCTCCTCGAGCAGGGTCTGCGCGCGAAGCTCGGCGAAGATCGGCACGCGCTTGAGGAACGACACCACGTCGAGCAAACCGTAGATGCGCGCCTCGGCCAGGTTCATGGTGAGAGGCTCATCCGCATCGTCGTCGGCTGGCGAATGGTTGAGGTGATGCATCGTCAGCGCGCGCAGCCAGGGACCGGCGCGCAGCAAGCTCGCCTTGGTCTCGCGTTGCAGCTGCGTGCCTTTGGCTGCGCGGCCATCGAGCCACGCCTGCAGCGCCGCGACGACGCGAGGACCCAGGCGCCGCGGCAAGATCTCGTCGAGCAATTCGATGGCTTGCAGGCCCGAGGCGTCCGGGTCGCGGAACAGGTTCCAGCGGATGCGCTGCACCTGGGTGCTGTCTGCGGGCAAGGCGACCAGCACGCAGAGCAAGAGCAGCTCCACGTGCATGTCCGAGTACTCGCGGTAGCACAGGCTGCTGAAGGCATCGGCAGCGGCGAGCTCTGCATGCGCCCGACTCGCGAGCTCGATCGCGTCGCACACCCCACCCACGAGGCGATCGAAATCACCGGCGCCGATCGTCTCGCCGACCTGAGCCTTGCGCCAATACAGCCCGTCCGCTGCAGCCGTGCGCAGCACGATGTCCTCGTCGGAGCAAAGCAGCTGTCGCAGCGCTTCGCTGCATTCGAGGCCGCCGATGCGCGACAGCACGCGAGCCATCAAGCCGCGCCGCTTCGCTGTGTCGCTGGCGTCGGTCAGCCGCGCAATGAGCGGCGCTGCTGCGCTGGCTGGTGTGTTGCCGAGCGCGCGCAGCACATTGCCCTGCAAGGCCGCGTCATCGAGCTTGCCGAGCAGCACGGGCACGAGCTCGGGATCTGCAATCTGTGCGCAGGCGTCGGCGGCTGCCTTGCGCACCTCTGGATCGTCGTCGCTCAAGAGCGGCCCGAGCAAGTCGGCGTAGCCCGCGGTCGCGATGCTGCCCAGCAACTGCGCAGCCTCGATCCGTTCCGCCATGCGCTTGCTCGTGGCACGCGCGCGTAGGTTCGGTCGCGCGAGGGACACGCCTTGCACGCCGCAGTGCTTCGCCAGCCCGATGATCGCCGAGTTGCGCACGGCGCGATCGTTGGACGACAGTCGCTCTTGCACGCGCGGTAAGGCGCGCTCCCCGGAAACTCTGCACAACGCCAGTACCGCGGCCTGCCGCAGCTCGCGCCGATTGCTCTCGAGGGCTTTCTCGATGGCACCGAGCGCCTGCGCTTCGCCGCGCTGCGCAAGCACGGCCAACGCGCCCATGGCTACGCTCGTGTGCCGTGAATCGACCAGCTCGCCGAGCACCGCGCCAAGCTCACCGATGTCGCGGTCTGCGAGTAGCTCGAGTGTCGCGCGTGCCACCTCGGGGTCTTCGGAGCGCAGCAGCTCTTCGAGCACGGGCTCGACGTTGGGGCTCTGCAAGATGCGTTCGAGGTCGGTCGGGTCGAGCTGGTGCTCACGCAGGGTTGCAGCCAGTGTCGCGCGGTAGCTCGGCCGCAAGCGCAAGAGCGCGAGCACGAGCACGGCGCAAGCCAAGAGCACCAGATACGACAAGCGCTCGACGCGCAGGCCGAGCGTGAAGCACGCGAACAAGAGCAGCCCCATCAGGCCCTGCGTCAGTGGCGCCAGCGCACCCACCACGAGCGGCTGTGCGCGCAAGCGGATGCGCGGCGGCAGCGGCAAGAACAAGAGCTCGCGTGAAGGGATGTCGAGCGTCTCCGAGATGGTCAGCCGTAGGAAGTTCGCGCAGGCACAGAAGCTCAAGAGCGGCACGAGCACGAAGCCACGCAGCGAGCCGGCAAGCAGCAGCAGGCTCACGGCCGCCAGCGCGAGCGGCAAGATCATGAGGCAGTTGATGATGCCCAGGCGGTGCAGAAGGCGTGGCACGAGCAAGAATTGGAACAGGATCTGCGCAAAGCCTACCCACGCGAAGAAGCTGCCGAAGAACTTAGCCAGCGCTTGCTCCGACATCGCGCTCGCGACCCACTTCATCTGGTAATCGGTCATCACTGACAGCGCGATGGCCAACGGGATCACCGCAGCCAGGTAGCGCACGTACGGTCGCGCGAAGATCGCTCGCAGTCGTGCGTGGTCGGCCGAGTTGGTCTCTACGGTGGCGTCGTAGCTGATGGGCTTGCCCACGCGCAGGATGCGCAGCGCGACGCCGGCGTTGCCGAGCAAGATGAGCGCACCGACCCACAGCAGGTTCTTGGTGCCCAGGTGCTCGACCACCACGTGCACGGCCTCGCCGGACACGACCGTTCCGACCGACATGCCACCCGCGATGAAGCCGTACAAGCGTCGCGCATCACGCGGCGCGAAGTAGTCGCCGGCCAACGAATAGAACAGGGTGATCGAGACGATTGCGCACAGCTCGATCCAGATCACCAGCGCGAAGTACAGCCACGGGTGCGACAGCTCGATCAGCTCGCGGAAGATCACCACCGAGATTGCGAGCAACACCTCGATGCCGACGAGCAAGACCCCGCGCGGCAGCCGAGTCGCTAGCCGATCGATGGCGACTGCGGCCAAAAGGTTCGCGATTGCGACGCCTGCGTACACCCACGGCAACACCGCCGGTACGCGCGCTGCCGTGAGGTTCGACAGAAACAGCGTGTCTGCCACCGTGCAGCCCACGGTGTAGAACATGCCGATGCCCGCAAAGAACGCGAAGAACGCAAGTACGAGCGCGAACTCTTGCGGTCGAACCCCGAACGCGCGTTCGAGAAGCTTCTTCATGCGAGGCGGCCGGCCCAAGCTGCATGGTACCTCATGCGCGCGGGCGGACCGTAATCGGTGCTGATCAGTCGCAGTGGATGGACCGCACGAGCTGCAGCTGTGCGGTGCCTTCCTGCAGCGCCACCGTCTTTGCGCACAAGTCGCGCAGGCGATGGATCTTGGCGGGGTTCCCCGACTTCACGAGCAGGCCCGTGCCCATCAGCAAGTACGGTACGAAATCGGCGCGCGCGCTGCGCTCGGGGGTGATCGTCATCGCCGACACGACCACGTCCACTCGGCCGTCGTCGAGGGCCGGCAAGAGCGAGTCGAAGTCGAGCTCCACCAGCTCGACCTGCACGCCCAGCGCCTTGCCCAGCGCCTGCGCAAGCTCGAGGTCGGCACCCGCGGGGTGCTTGAATTCGTCGTAGAACTCCATGGGCGCGAACTTCAGCTCCATGCCCACGTGGAGCTTGCCGTCCTTCAGCTGCGGGATCTCGGCTGCGGGCCTCACGTCGGGCAGTGCCGCCGGCGGCTCCATCTTTCCGATGTGGAGCGCCCATTGCCGCAGCACGTTCATGTACGTGCCATCCGCCATGATCTTGCGTAGCGCGTCCACGACGGCCGCGTGCAGCTCGGGTGCGCGCTTGCTCACCCCGATGCCGAACGGGCTCGGCTCGAACTGCTCGTGCACCACCTCGAGCGTGCTGCCCATCGACTCGCGCGCCATGTACGACATCACCGGGTAGTCGCCGACCACAGCGTCTGCCCAGCCCCGTTGCAGCTCGCTGATGGCACGCGGCGTGGAACCGAAGCTGTGCGCGACCACCGGCCGAGCCGAGATGCAGCCCTGCGCCATGAGGAGCATCAATGCGCCGCCGACTCCAGCCGATCGCAGCCTGTGCATGGACGCAAAGGCTAGTGACGCGCTCGAACCAGGTCAATTTATGCGGTATTTTCTGGCCCCGACCCGCGCCGCGCTCGGGAAATCGCGGGAGGAATTCGCGAAGCCGGCGACTGGATCGCGTTGAGGCTTGGGGGAGTCTGCCGTACATTGCGCACGAAATCCGACCGTCCCAGCCCGGGCGGCCCGAAGCAGAGGTACCCCATGGAGCATGCCCGCAAATCGGATCGCGCATCGGTGCCCCTGGTGCCGCGCTATCGCCTCGCTAGCTCGTTCGAGTACGTGGACGGCCGCTGCATCGATCTCTCCGAGGGCGGGATGTTCATCGCGGCGGATCTGCCGGCCGAGCAGGGCACGCTGATCAAGTTCGAGTGTGTCGTGCAAGGTCAGGCAGCTGCCGTCAAAGGCGTTGGGCGCGTGGTGTGGCGGCGCAGCGGGGCGGGCCCGGACCGTCCAAGCGGCATGGGCCTGAAGTTCGTGAAGCTCGAGCCAGGCACCGCAGAAGTCATCGCGGTCTTGGTTCATGAGGCGCAGGCCAACGGCAAGACCGCGCCACAGGCGCCGCTGCCGGCACAGGTGCGCCGCACCGAAAGCTATCCTGCGTTCGAGGCGGTGTCGGTCTCAGGCGCGCACGAGTTTGCGACGCCGGCGCAACCCGAGGCGCCGAAGCCGGCGCTGGTGGTGGCGGCTGCTCAGGTCGCGCCTGCACCTGCGCCTGCACCGGCTGCGGCGGCTGTCTCGCACGCCGTGCAGCCAGCAGTGAGCTCGCCGAAAGCTCAGCCGGCCGCGCCCGTTGCGGCGGCTACCGCCAGTGCCGCCAGCGGCGGCGGCGCGGTTTGGATCGCGCTCGCTGCGGGTGCGGCGTTGCTCGGGTGGCTGCTGCTGCGCTGAGCACGTCAGCTCTGCAGACGCCGTCGCAGCTGCGCTTGCAGCTGACACTCGATCAGAGATCGTCGAGCAACAGCGGCGCCAGCTGTGGTCGCGCTGCGGCGATGCTCGCGCCCAGGCCCACCACGTGCAGTGGATCGAGTTCGTAGCGCAGCTTCTTGCCGAAGTACTCGGCCACGGCGTCGCGCACGCCGGGAACCAGCGTCGCTCCGCCTGCCAGGAACACGGCCTCCACGTCGCGCACGGTCAAGCCTGCGCTCGAGAGCACCTGGTCGCAGATGGCGAAGGTGCGCTTGATCAGGCTGGCGCTCAGCCTCCACACGGCGTCGCGGTCCAGTGGTATCGCGGGCAGGTCGGGCGGTCCGGCCGCGTCGACGCCATCGACCTCGAGGGTGGTCGAGCTCATGCGCGACAGCCGGATCTTCGCGCGTTCGGCTTCCATTACCAGGCGCGTGAACACCTCGCGATCGCTGCGTAGATCCCAGCCGCACTCGCGCAGCACGACTTCTGCTGCCCAGTTCGCCAGCGCGTGATCGATGTCGTCGCCGCCCAGGTACGCATCGCCGCCGTGCGCGACGATGCGGATCGGGTGGACGCTGCAGTCGACCACGGCGAGATCGAAGGTGCCGCCGCCCAAGTCGTAGACCACGCCGTAGTGCACGTCGTTGCGGTCGAGGTAGGCCAGCGCCGTGGCCGCGGGTTCTGCGATGCAGCGCGCGTGCGCGAAGCCGGCCGCGCGCATGGCGAGCAAGGTCGCCACGCGTTGCGCGCGCCCGAACGCCGCGGGCACGCTGACCACGGCGTGGATCTCGTGCGCATCGAGCGCGGCGTACTGGCAGACCGCGCGCAGCACTTCGGTCGCGACGTCGGTGGCGGTGACGATGCCGGCGCGGGTCTTGAAGCCGACCTGATTGCTGTCGGTCTGCACCAAGTCGAAGGGGTAGTGCGCCTGGAACTCGCGCGCTCGGTACGAATGCCAGGTCTCGCCAATCACGCGCTTGGCGGAGTAGATGGTGTTTTTGATGTCGATGGCGCGCCGCTCGCGCGCCCCGGCCCCGACGGCCACCTCGCCGTTGGGCAGGTAGGCGACGACCGAGGGCAAGACCGGCGTCGGCGTGTCTGCGACACGCAACGGCAGCACGCCCGCGTTCGCTGCTGCGACGGTGTTGGTGGTGCCGAGATCGATGCCGACTGTGTACATGGAGCGTTCGAGCAACCGCCCCCCTCAGCTTGCCCACCCGCTAGGTACCAGAAAGCCTGCGGGTGCGCCAACGCATCAGGTCCGTGCGAAGGCGGCCAGTCCGTGAAACTACAGGTGATTCTTCCAGGTCGGGGCCGCGGAAACCAGCACGCTCTGCTTGACGCCACGCGGGCCGGCTTAGTAAAGGTCGCGCTCCGCCATTCCTGGGCGTTTTTCCGGGGTCCTACGCTGTTTCGCGCGGGAGTGCGGCAAGTCGACCTGGCACGGTCATCCGAGCAAGGTCATCCAAGGAGACAGTCATGGCCATCAGTTTCAAAGACAAAGTCGTGATCGTGACCGGCGCCGGTGCAGGTCTCGGTCGTTGCCACGCGCTCGAGTTCGCGCGTCGTGGCGCCAAGGTCGTCGTGAACGATCTCGGCGGTAAGGTCGACGGCTCGGGCGGTTCGAGCGAAGCCGCGATGAAGGTCGTCGAAGAGATCACGGCGGCCGGTGGTGAAGCCATCGCCAACGGCGCGTCGGTGTCCGACCGCGCGGGTGCCGAGACCATCGTCAACGACGCCATCAACAAGTGGGGCCGGCTCGACGTGCTGGTCAACAACGCCGGCATCTTGCGCGACAAGAGCTTCTCGAAGATGGAGCTCGACGACTTCGAGCTCGTGCTCAAGGTGCACTTGCTTGGCAGCGCGTACGTGACCAAGGCCGCGTGGCCGCACATGGTCAAGCAGAACTACGGCCGCATCGTGATGACCACGTCGTCGTCGGGTCTGTACGGCAACTTCGGTCAGAGCAACTACGGCGCTGCCAAGCTCGGCTTGGTCGGCCTGATGAACACGCTCAAGCTGGAAGGCCAGAAGTACAACATCCGCGTGAACACCATCGCGCCGGTAGCCGCCACGCGCATGACCGAGAACCTGGGCCTGCCGCCAGAGGTCATGGGTCAGCTCAAGCCCGAGCTGATCTCGCCCGCCGTCGTGTACCTGTCGACCGAAGATGCGCCCACGGGCTGCATCATCGAGGCGGGCGCCGGCTACTACTCGAAGGTGCACCTCGTCGAGGGCAAGGGCGCCAAGCTCGGCCAGACCGTGTCGGTAGATGACTTCGCCGCCAACTTCGCGAAGATCAGCGACATGTCCGAGGCCAAGCCGTTCAACAACGGCGCCGAGGTCGTGATGAAGATCTTCACGCCGGGCTGAAGCAACGACACGCATGCGTGACGAAGACGGCGCCGCTCCGGCGCCGTCTTCGTTTGGTGAGAGTCCGGAGAAATCTGGTCGGCCTCGGGCCACTTGCTCGTGCAGAGCCGTCAGCTCGCGCTCAGCTACTGAGCCACTCCGCCGTACTGCGCGCGGTAAGCCTGCAACCGCGCGAAGCTCTCGTCGTCGAGCACGACGCGACCGTCGACCTTGCGTCCGCGCAGGTAGCTCATGATCTCCTCGATGTTCACGATCGAGAAGGTCTTCATGCCGTAGCTCTCGGAGATCTCGGCGAGCGCGTTCTTGCTGCCGGTGCCGCGTTCCATGCGATCGACCGACACGACCAATCCCGCCAGCTGCACGTTGGCCGCCGCGCGCAGAATCGGCACGCTCTGGCGGATCGACGTGCCGGCGGTGGTCACGTCTTCGATGATCAACACGCGCTGGCCGTCGCGCAGCGGCTGACCGACGAGCACGCCGCCCTCACCGTGGTCTTTGGCTTCCTTGCGGTTGAAGCAGAAGCCCACGTCGTGTCCATGCTGCTGGTGCAGCGTCATCGCCGTCGCGACTGCCAGCGGGATGCCCTTGTAGGCGGGGCCGAAGATCACATCGAAGTCCTGCCCGAGCTCCTGACGAATCGCGTGCGCGTAAAAGCTGGCGAGCCGACTCATCTGCGCGCCCGTGCGGTAGCGCCCGGTGTTCACGAAGTACGGCGTCTTGCGCCCGCTCTTGGCGGTGAAGTCGCCGAACGTGAGCACATCACAGCGCACCATGAACTCGATGAGCTCGCTTTTGTACGTCTCCACGCTGGCCGCAGCATAGGGAAAACGCGGCGCGTCCGGAAGCCCGCTGCATGCCGGCATGGCGACTTCCGCGCACAAGCCTTATGCTTGCACGCAACTTGTCCAACGCAGCCGAGCACTCCGCAAACGCCACGCAGGGGCGCGGCCATGGGCCCATGCACTGGGCCTCCGCCGTCTCGGAGCGCGTCGACACCCGTGCCGCCGTCGAGGAAGCCGCGCTCGTGCTGCTCGCTGGCAGCAGTCGGCCCCCGGATCTGGTGATCGTCTTCGTTTCGGTGCACCACGCCAGCCGCTACTCACAGCTGGGCGAGTGGGTGCGTGCTGCGCTGGGTGACGCCCATTTCGTGGGGGCTTCCGCGGCGGGCGTGATTGGCGACGGGCGCGAGCTAGAAGGGCGCGAAGCGCTCTCGCTCACCGCGGCGTGGCTGCCTGGCACGCAGATCCACACTACACACCTGGCGCAGCTGCCGAGCGATGACAGCCCAGACGCTTGGAGCCGTAGCATCGGCGTACCGCGCGCCAGCTCGCCCTGCTTTCTCGTGCTGGCCGATCCGTTCAACTGCGACACCGATCGCCTGTTGCGTGCGCTCGACGCCACCTATCCGCGCGCCAAGACTGTCGGCGGACAGGCCAGCGGTGTGGTGAGTGAGCGGAGCACGGCGCTGTTCCATGGCACCAAGCTGTTGCGTGGCGGCGCGCTGATCGTCGCGCTCGAGGGCGCGCTCGAGCTCAACACCGTGGTCGCTCAAGGGTGTCGTCCAGTTGGCGACCCGCTCATCGTCACGCGCAGCCGCGGCAACGTCATCCAGGAGTTCAATGCCGGCAAACCGGCCGATGTGCTGCGCGCGCTGCACGCGCGCCTGGACGCCCGCGATCTCGCGCTCTTCGATTCGTCTCTGTTCCTGGGCGTCGAGATGGTCGACAAGCGGGGCAGTTACGGGGCTGGAGACTTCCTCGTGCGCAACATCCTGGGTGTAGATCGCGAGAGCGGCGCCATGGCCACCGACGCGCGTCTTGGCGAATACCAGGTCGTGCAGTTCCACATGCGCGACTGCGACGCCGCCGCGCAAGACGTGGTGCAGCGTCTGCGAGAGTTTGCGGGCAGCGACGCGGCAAGCCGCGTGCGCGGTGCGCTGCTCTTCTCGTGCGTCGGCCGCGGCGAGCGCCTGTTCGGCACTGCGAACCACGACTCCGATGCCTTCCGCAAACGCGTGGCTCCGGTGTCGCTCTCCGGCTTCTTCTGCAATGGCGAGATCGGCCCCGTGGCCGGCAAGACCTTCGTCCACGGCTACACGAGCGTGTTCGCCCTGTTCAGCGAGCCCGCAGGCCCGCGCTGATCAGTCTTCCGAAGCGATGGCTGCGCCGCTCTGCGCACCCAGAGCGCGGATCGCGAGCGCGACTTGCTCTGCGTCACGCTGGCTCGCGGTCCGCAGCGCGACCTCTTCGCAGCGTTGGCGCGTCTGCTGTTCGGCCTCGCGGATCAAGCGATGAATCGAGTTGATCAAGTGGTCGGTGGCGTCGCGCTCGTTGCCATGCTGGCGTGCGCGCTCAAACCAACTGTGCACCATTCTCGCGACGTGATCCGTCATTGGGCGCTCCCGCAAGTGGCTCGATTAACGGTGTAGCACCCGTCGTGGGCGTTTGCGCAATTCCAGACGAAGTCGCTAGTGCTCTGACCGTGGGGTCTTGATCGGTCTAGCCAGCGCTATTGTGACAATGACCAACGCAGCCACGCGCGCTTGGGACCTGCGATAACCGATCAAGACCCCTCGGTCAGAGCACTCGGGGCGCGGGGCAGTGCGCCTGGTCGATGCCCAGCGTGTGACACACTCGTCCAAGCTCGAGATGGCGGTCCTGGGCAGGCGACAGCTGCTGCAGGTAGAAGCCGGGCGGCAGGGCTTCGCTGGGCGGTGGTCCCGGTGCGAAGAGCGCTGCGGCAGGCTCTCGCCTCTCGGAGCGGTCGTCGATGGCGGCCTCGTCGTAGCAACGCTCGAGGCAGGCCAGCGCGCTGGCCGTGTCGTCGCCCGACAGCGGGCAACTCGAGGTAGTTGCGAGCAGGCGCGGTGTGAAACGCAGCAGCAGATCGACGCGCCGGCCATCCGGGCACGAGTGTTCGTCCTGATAGCGTTTGCGCGTGCTCGGACAGCTGCCGCCGTTCTGCGACGCGAGCCAGCTGGCGCCGACGCCCAGCACGGCGACGTCGACGCGTTGGTCGCCAGCGTCGCTCGACTGCGGCGCGAGCTCCCGTGCCCGCGCCATGCCCCGCTGCAACGTCTGCGTTACGCTGGCCGCGCGACAGAACGCCAGCTGATTGTTGGCATAGGTGCGTTCTTCGTCGCTGGCGTCCTCGGCCAGTGCGCTCCAGGGCGCGGGCGGCTGGTACCCGAGCTCCGTGAGCAGCGCCGCACAAAGGTGCGCGTCACTCCTGGCACGCAGCGGTTGCAAGTCGGCGTGCCCGACCACGGCGACACCCAGCTCCTGCAGCGCTGCGCCATGCTCGCGCGACAAGAGCGTCTGCAACACGGCGCCCAGGCAGGCCAGCGGCGGCGCCTTGGCTCCGCCGAGCTCCGCGCAGGCACTGTCGGGCGCGCGCGCGGTGTAGCTGCCACTGGCGAACAACGCGTCGGAGCGGCAGCGCACCAGCCAATGCAGCGGGTCGTGGCCCACGCTCGCGATCTCGCAGCTCGCGCCCAGCACTTCGTGCACACGGTCGAGTGCGGCGAAAGACGCTTCTGCTGTCGCGCCCGACAGTCGGGTGCGACACACGCGCTCGAGCGCGTTGATGCGCGGGGCAGTGGTCTCGTCCGACGTAGCCGGCTCGCGTTGCACCGTATCGGGCAGCACGCGCGGCGCGGGTGCTGGGTACACCGTCTGGGCGCAGGCGCACAGCACGAGCAACATGCAGCCGATGGCGGCGGCACGCATCAGCGACCCCCGACGAGATCGTAGAGCGTCGCCACGTCGAGACCGAGGAACACGCTGGCGAGTGGTTTGTCCGGGTGCGAGCCGCCGGCCGCATGCAACATCACGCCGAGCGACAAGAGGCGTGGCGCATAGCGCTCGGGCCCGAAGTACGCCGCGAGCGAGAGTCCCACGCCTGCGCGCGACAACGCCCCGTGGTCGAGCGCCGTCGCCACGGTCAGCGAGCCCGACGCGTCGAGCCCGAGCCCTGAGACCAAGCGGTAGCGCGCGTACACCAGAGGCACGGCGAGGCCGAGCGCGGGCGGATTGGTGATGAACATCAGCGCTTGGGTGTCACCCAGCAAGCCGGCGCGAAGATTCGAGGTGGCGCGCAGGCTGAGGTGTTCGGCGACGCGCAGGTGCGCGCGGGCGAGGCACCGGTACGGAAGCTGCTCGCCCTCGTACACGGCCAGCTGTACGTAGAAGTCTTCGTCGACGAGCAGGCTCTCGGGTACGACGAGATCGCGGCCGTCCAGCGCCGCCGCAGGCTTGTCGGAACACTGCGCTTGCCTCGTCGCGAGCAACACCATGCCAGCCGACTTCGGTGAAGCCCACGTGCCCACCACCGGCTTCACCAGTGGCAATTGACGGACCACCAAGCCCGCCGTCTCGGCTTGAGCGTTCCACGCCGCCGACAGTGCCGGCGAAAGCGCCAGCGCGCTCGCCAGCGAATCGCGCCCGCGCACGAAGCTGAAGACATCGGGCTCGTCGTGATCGAGCGCCGACCAGCGGTTGTCGGGCGGCTTACCCGGCGCGTGGTACAGGCCGACGGGCTGCCAGTCGCGCGCTGGGTCGATCACGCCCAGGCGCAACAAAGTCAGCCCCTGCGCCGAGCGCGCTTGTTCGGCGTCGCTTCCACTGCGCAGCTCGACCAGGCCGGACTTCGCGAGTCTGAGCGGAGTGCCGGCGGCCGGCGCGGGCTCGCAGTGGTTGTCCGTGCACACCAGCAGCCCTTGCGTGGTGGCTGCACCGAGCAGCAGCGTGTCGCCTGTGGCTGCCGGCAAGAGCAGCGCGTCGGCCGCGCCAGCGCTCGGCAGCGTGATGCAAGTATCCGAGACCGGCTCGGCCACCGTGGAACCCTGCACGCTCAGCTCATGCGCGTAGTGCTTCACGCACACTTGCCCGGACGGCACTGCGATGCCCGCGCTCTGCGCCGACACTGGCGCAAGCAAGCTCGACAGCGTGGCGCACAGGGCATCGTGCGGCACCGGGCTTGCAGCGGATGGCGGCGTCGCTTCGTAGTGGCTCTGCAGACACAGCGAGAGCCCCTTGGTGACGGCACTCCAATCACCCAGCGTCGGCACCATGTGCGAGCCTGCCGAGCCATAGCGCTCGCGCATGCGCGCGACGACATGCGCCGCAGGCAGCGCCAGCGCGTCGGCCTGTCCATCGACGAGCACCTTGCTCAGCACGCTGTACGCAGGGCGCTTGCTGGCGTCGTAGCTTGCAAACCACAGCGCGCCGCTCTGGGCCGCGCCGCGCAACTCGACCCAGCTCGCGCTGTCGCGCAGCGCAGCGCTGTCGCGCAGCGCAGCGCTGTCGGGCAGTAGGCGTAGGTCGCCCCTCGCCCAGCTCGCGCGCAGCCAGGGCTTGCGCTGCGCTGGCGCTGCGTTGATTTGCTCGTGCAGCGCCGCGCGCAACGGCGTGAGCGAGCTGCCCGACCGCAGCTCGCCGATCAGGTAACCCACGCCGCCCGGGCGCAGCGCATACACGGCATAGCTACCCGGATCGAGCGCGGTGCGCGTCGCGCCCTTCGCGAGCAGCATGCCGAACGGTCCACGCAGCACGACGGCCGGCGCTGCGCTGCTCGAGTCCGCCAGCTCCACGAATCCGAAGTCGAGCTGCGCTGCACCGCAGGCCTCGGTGCTCGGTAGCCTCTCGAAGGTCGGGTGTTGCGTGGCCTGCGCCACGCGCAGCGACAAGCCGTGCTGCGCGTTCAGCAGGTACCTGCACTCACCGGCAAGAAACACCGATTCCAGCTCTGCATCGGGTCCCGCGTCCGCGCGACGAGCGAACACGCCGGCAGGCGCCTGGGTGGTGCCGGTCGCATCGTCACCGCCGCTTTGGCCCAACAGGCGCAGCAGCAAGCTCGCGAAGTCGTCCACGCCAGCCAGCTTGGAGCCACTCACCCACGGCCCTT
>JADGRE010000150.1 GCA_017881185.1 Pseudomonadota bacterium
GGCATCTGGTGATGATGAAGAACGAGTTCCCGGCCGAGCTGCAGAAGCCGTTCAACGGCATCGAGACCAACGGCAACCCGTGGAACATGTCGGCGATGGACCGCGCCAACTGGGCCGACGGCCTGGACGTGCCGCTGATGTCGGAGAACAAAGACGTCGACGTGCTGTACTGGGTGGGCTGCGCCGCCAGCTACGACGACCGCGCCAAGAAGATCGCGCGCGCGACCGTGGGCCTCTTGCGCCACGCCGGCATCAAGTTCGCGATCCTCGGTACCGAGGAGACCTGCACGGGCGACCCGGCGCGCCGCGCGGGCAACGAGTTCCTGTTCCAGATGATCGCGCAGCAAAACGTGGAGACGCTCAAGGGCTACGAGGTGGAGAAGAAGAAGATTCTCACGACCTGCCCGCACTGCCTCAACACGCTGCTGAACGAGTACCCCGACTTCGGCGCGAAGTTCGAGGTGGTGCACCACAGCACCTTCCTGAACGATCTCGTGAAGCAGGGCAAGCTCGTGCCGAAGAACTCGCACGAGGGCTCCATCGTGTTCCACGACAGCTGTTACCTGGGTCGCTACAACGGCGTGTACGAGGCGCCGCGCGAGGTGCTCAAGAGCATCCCCGGCGTGCAGCTGCAGGAAGTGAGCTACTGGAACAAGAACAAGGGCCTGTGCTGCGGCGCGGGCGGCGGCCAGATGTTCATGGAGGAGCAGGGCGAAAAGCGCGTGAACGTCAAGCGCACGCTGCAGCTCATCGACACCGGCGCCAAGACCATCGCCAGCGGCTGTCCGTTCTGCATGACCATGCTCACCGACGGGCTCAAGTCGCAGGAAAAAGAAGAGAGCATCCGCCAGCTCGACATCGCGGAGATCCTCGCGCAGTCGGTCGGCATCGACACCAGCGCTGCCGCGACAGCCGCGGAGTAGCGCATGCTGGGGGGCATGCTCTTTTCCGCGGTGCGCACGCTGCTCGCCCTGGCGGGTGTGTGCGCGCTCGCGTGGGTGGTGCTGGCCGCGCTCGCGCGCCGCGGCATCGGGCTGGGGCGCGCGGCAGGTGCGGCCCGGCTGCAGGTGGTCGAGCGGCTTTCGCTGTCGCCGCGGCGACAGCTGTACTTGATTCGCGCCGATGAGCGCTTGCTCTTGGTCGGCTCCGGTGAAGCGGGCGCGCTGACGTTGATCGCCGAGCTGGATGGCTCGCGCAACCTGCCGCCCTTGGCGGCGCAAGCGGCGCAAGCGGCGCAGGTCGTAGCCACGGGTGCGCAGCCGGGCAAGCGCGGCGCGCACGAGGAGCCCTGAGTGGATCTGCTCTCCGGCGGCCTCCTGCCCGTGCTGCTCTTGGGGCTCTTGCCCTTCGTGCTGCTGGCGACGACCAGCTTCGCCAAGTTGTCGATCGTGTTCTCGGTGTTGCGCAACGCGCTCGGCACCGGCGAGGTGCCTTCAGGCATGGTCATCACCGTGCTGTCGGCGATCTTGACCGGCTACGTGATGGCACCGGTGGCGCGTGACATGGCGGCCGCCGTCGCGCCGTATGCGTCGCGCATCGACACGCGCACGCCGTTTGCAGGTGACAGCGGCAAGGCCTTGTCGGATGCGTACGAGCACGGCAAGGAACCTCTGCGACGCTTCCTCGAGCACAACGCAGGTCGGCCCGAGCTCGCGCTCTTCGTCGACATGGCCAAGCGCGTGCGTCCCGAGTATGCGGCGCAGGTCAGCGACAAGGATCTGAGCGTGGTGTTGCCGGCGTTCTTCATCACCGAGCTGAAGGAAGCGTTCGAGATCGCGTTCCTGCTGCTCTTGCCGTTCCTGGTGGTCGATCTCGTGGTGGCGAGCATTTTGGCTGCGCTCGGTATGCAGGCGTTGCCGGTGGCGGCCGTGGCCTTGCCGTTCAAGCTGCTCTTGTTCGTGAGCATCGACGGCTTGCGCGGGTTGATCGAGGCGCTGGTGGCTGGGTATCGCTAGTGGTCTGACCGAGGGGTTTTGATCGGTTGTCGCGCAGGACCGGGCGCGCAGGGCAAGGCGCGACGAGGAGCAATAGCCAGCGCTATTGTGACGAGGAGCAACGCAGCCGTGCGCGTTCGGGACCAGAGAGAAACGGTCAAAACCCCTCGGTCAGACCACTAGGGCAGTGGTCCCAGGCGTGCGCCCCGTGTGCCAGGCTGTGCCGGCGCGCCGGGTTGAAGCGCTGCGTTTTCGCGGTCTTGCGTTGGCACGTCGCGTGCAACGGGCCGAGGCATGCGCACACGCTTCATCTCGTTCCCAACGTCCATGCTCGTGGCTCTGCTGGCTACCGGCTGCATCAAAGCGACGACTTCGGGTGCCGGCGGGTCCGACGCGGGCTCCGATGCTGGCAGAAATGCCGGCAAGGACAGCGGCCCGCAGGCGAGCACCTGCATGGAGACCCTCGACTGCAAGCACAGCGACTGCAGCGCGTACACGGCGCTGGTGCCGGCTGTGGTCTGTCCCATCGCACCGTCGGGCGCATTCGATGGCAAGTGTGGCGCGTACCGGTTCCAGGCCGTGCTCGATGGGTATGGTGGCACTACCCGCTACTTCGATGCGCAAGGCAAGGTCGTGGCCGTGGACGAGACCAGTGACGCGCCCGAGTTCTGCGCGCAACGCGCCATCGAACGCATCATGGGAGACGCGAAGGTGGTCGAGAGCTGCAACAAGGCGTTGGCCGCCACGCCAAATCTATGTGCCGTGCTGATCGACGCAGGTGCACCGCGCGGGCGCTGCACGCAGGCGTGGACCTGTTCTGCTACGCACAGCTGCGGCCAGCATCATGCGGTGACGGCGCAGGAGTGCCAGCTGTCGGCTACCGGCTCGGTGCTCGAAGGCGGCTGCGCGCACGGCGCGTATCTGTACACGATCAGCTATGGCCCCGGTGGCGCGGGCATCGCCTACTGGGACGCCGTCAGCGGCGAGTTGCTGGCCCTCGATCAGGGCAGCGACGTGCTCGACTACTGCGGCGGCACCTCGGACCGCCTGCTGAGCGGTGATGCGGTGGTGGCACAGAAGTGCGACGCCGCACGCGACCCGGCGATCGACGTGTGCGAAGGCGCGGACGCTGGCGTGAGCGACGGCGGCTGAGAAACAGCGGCTGGCGTGTGCCACACTCTGCGTGGCCAGCACGCATGCCCGAGCTTCCCGACATCACCGTGTACCTCGAACGGCTCGCGCCGCGAGTGCTCGGTCAACCGCTGCAGAACACCCGCGTGCTCAGTCCGTTCCTCGTGCGCACGGCGCAGCCGCCGCTCAGCGCGTTGCACGGCCGGCCGGTGCGTGAGCTGCGACGCATCGGCAAGCGCATCGTGTTTGGTTTTGGACACATACCCGCCGAGCAGCCTTCGGCTCTCGGCGTCGATGATGAGCTGTTCATGGTGCTGCACCTGATGATCTCAGGGCGCTTGCGTTGGCGCCCGGTTGCAGCGCCCATTCCGCGCAAGCTCGGGCTGTGTGCGTTCGACTTTCCCACGGGGACTTTGCTTTTCACGGAAGCCAGCAGCCACAAGCGGGCGTCGTTGCACGTGCTGCAGGGCGCGGCGCAGCTGCGTGCGCTCGATCCGGGCGGGCTCGAGCTGCTGGGCTCCTCGTTGCACGACTTCAGCGCGGCGCTCACCCGCGACAACCACACGCTCAAGCGCGCGCTTACCGATCCGCGCATCTTGAGCGGCATCGGCAACGCGTACTCGGACGAGATCTTGCATCGCGCCAAGCTTTCGCCCGTGAAGCTCACTCACAAGCTCGACGCAGCCGAGCTCGCGCGCTTGCACGCGGCCTGCATCACCGTGCTCGGCGAGTGGACCGAGCGCTTGCGCCAAGAGCTCGGCCCCGAGGCGTTTCCCGAGCAGGTCACTGCGTTTCGCGAAGGCATGGCCGTGCACGGGCGTTACGGCAAGCCGTGTCCGACCTGCAACGCCACGGTGCAGCGCATCGTGTACGCGAAGAACGAAACCAACTACTGTCCACGCTGTCAGAACCAGGACAGGTTGCTCGCCGACCGCTCGCTGTCGCGGCTGCTCAAGGACGACTGGCCCAAGACACTGACCGAGCTGGAGGAGCGTCAAGCGGCGGTGCCACGCAGTGGCCGGCGCGCACGCAAGGCATGACGGTCAGCGTCCCGCGCCTCAGCGCTTGTCGGTCTTGGGCGCAGGCAGCGGCTTGCCCTGCGGGAAACCCGCCGGCAGGCCCTCGGGCGGTGGCAGCGGCGCGACCGTGTCGAAGACGATGGCGTCGACCAGCTCGGGGTGGACCTCGGGCTTGAGCTGCGCCTTGAGCGTGGCCACCATGCCGTCGATACCGGCTTGGCGACGCTCGCGCCACAGGCGCATGCGGATGCGCTCGTCGGCGTCTTTCAGTGTTTCCTCGTGCGCCGCGCGTTGGCCGGTGAGCTTCACGATGCTGTAGGCGTCGCCGACTTTGATCGGTTCACTGGTGTCGCCCACGTTGCTCAACGCGAACGCAGCCTTGGCCAGCGCGGCGTCGATGACCATGTTCTCGTCGCTGACTTTGCCTTTGAGATCGAAGTAGCCGAGGTCGCCGCCGCGCAGCTTGGTGGCTTCGTCCATGCTGCGGGTGCGCGACAGCTCGCGAAACGCGCGCAGATCGGCGGCCTTGGCTTCGGCGAGCAGGGCCTTGGCGCCGAGCTCGCTGGCCACGCGCACTTGACTCGCGCGCCGCAGCTCGGGCTGCACGAACTCGTCGAGGTGCCCGTCGTAGTACTTCTTCAGGTCTGCGGCGGGGATCGACTCGGGCGTGAGCTTCTCGTCGAGCTCCTGCTTGATCATCGCCTGCACGGCGTTCTGCTTGACCGAGAACACGACGGCGTCGTTCTTGTCGTAGCCGCGCCGCACGGCTTCGGCGGCCAGCAGCTCGAAGCGCACGCTCTTGTCGAGCAGCGCCTGCAGCGCACCCGGCTCCGCGTAGCGCTTGCGCATGAACACGCTCTGCGCGTTCACTTGCTCTTCGAGATCGCCGACGGTGATCTGGCCAGCCTCGAAGTGCGCGAGCACCTCGGCCTTACGCGCGACTTCGCGTGCGACTTCCGCCGGGTCGAGCGGCGCGGGTGCAGTTGGCGTGGCGGCCGGTGCAGGCGTGGGGGCTACGGCTGGCGCGGCTTTGGTATCGGTCTTCGTGTCGGGCTTGGCTTTGGCCTGCGGCTGCGCGCGCGTGTGCGCGGCGGCAAGCAAAGCGAGCACGGACAGGCCCGCGAGCGCGGGCGCGAGTGTCGACAAGAGGCGAAGGGTCAGGGGCCGGTGGCGCATGGTCGCGATCACTTTCATGTCGCGTGATGCGGGTCAAGGTCGGTTACGCGCGTGCCGGGCTGGGGCCGCGTGCACACCACGTCAGATGTCGAGGCCGTAGGCCGCGGAGATGCCGAACATGAACTGGAAGACTCCGTAGGCGGCTTCGAGCTTCACGGCCACGTTGCGCACCGGCGTGTAGCGCAGCGTGAGCAGCGGCAGCATCGGCAACACGATGACGGGCGGGATGCGCTGTTCCTTGACGTGGTACTGCGCACCTTGTTGGTTGTACGAGTCGGTGGGGCCGCCCGACACCGTGGCCTCGCAGTAGGTGGTGTCGGGGAAGCCGGCGCGGTCACATGGAAGGTAGCCACCCTTGCCATCGGGGTAGCCTTCGGTGCGCATCAGCTTCCCGGTAATGAAACCGAAATCGAGACCGAAGCCGTATTCGACGCTCAGGGTGTCCTGCACGAGCTGGCTCGACCACAACATGGCGCCGGTGAGGTGGACCACGCCAAGCGTGCTCTGCACGTACTCGGTGTCCACATCGGGCTTGCCCTTCTCGTGCATCCCTCCGGTGAATGAGTAGCCCACGTATCCCAACCCCATGACCAGGCTGAAGCCGTCTTTGCTGCGATGGGTGGCGGTCAGACCGAACGCTGGGTTGGCGATGGTCGGCGGATCTTGCAGGAACAGCCCGAGCATGAAGCCCGGCACCCAGACCCCGTGCAGGTACGCGCCCAGCCACCAGCTCGGCGGCTCCTTGCTCGCGACGGCCTCGTCCTTGGCAGCAGTCTCGGAGGCCGCGTCGATCGCGGCGACGTTCTCGTTCGACTCGCTCTCGGGCTTCGTCTCGCCCGAGTCGGACGAGCTGTCGGCGGCGGCTTCGGGCGAGACGTCCTGTTTGGCCTTCGACTTGGGCTTCTTGCCGATGCTCTCGGCCGACTGGTCCCAGCCGCCGCCCTCGGCTTCGGGCTCGGCGGGCTTCTCTTCTTCGACTGGCTTCTCGGCTTTGTGCTTGTGCTTGTCGCGCGCGCTCGCAGGAGCCGGCGCGACAAACGATGCCATGGCCGCCGTCAGCAGCAGAGCCAGCCAAACCTTCATCCCCGATGCTTGCATCGCGTTCCTCCGCAAACCGAGTGCCCCGAGCGCCGCCGCCGATGGTTAGACCGGTTCGCGAGCGCTGTAAAGCGTGCTGTGCGCAAGCTGCGCACGGCATTCGCAGGGCTTAGGTGGCGCGATGTGCTCGGGTCGGCTCAGCCGACTACGTCGCGCAGCGTGACCAGCGCGATGACCCCGAGCAGGAAGATCAGCCCAACCGCATGCACGGCCGCCTCGATGCGCTCGTTCGGACGCCGACGCGTGATGACCTCGTACCCCAGGAACATCAGCCGGCCGCCGTCGAGCGCCGGCACCGGCAAGAGGTTGAACAAGCCCAGCGCGACGGAGATCAGCATGAGCACCCAGACCAGCGCGTACACGCCTTGCTCGGCTTGCTCCGCGACCAGCTTGCCCATGCCCACCGGGCCGGTGATGCCCTCGGTGCTGCGGCGGCGCACCAGGTCGGCCATGTTGCCCAGGTTCGCCAGCGTGAGCTTGTACGGCAGCGTGACGGCGAGCACGGCGGAGTCGCGCAGTGACAGCGGCTGGTAGTGCGCTTCGAGCTTGGGCCACACACCGATGACGCCGCGCTCGCCCTTGGCCTTGGGCACGATGGTGATGGGCGGCAGCAGCTTGCCGTCGCGCTTGACCACGTAGATCGTGGGCTTGCCGGCACGCGGTGCGGTGACCTTGATGAGCTCGCCGACGTCGGCGACCTTGCGGCCGTTGGCTTCGAGCACGACGTCGCCCACCTGCATGCCGGACTTGGCGGCGATGGAGTCGGTGTCGAACTTCGCGACCACCATGGGGTGCGTGGGCAGGTCTTCGCGCCAGCCGCTCATCGCCAGGCCGAACACCATGAGGGAAGCGGCCAGGTAGTTGGCGAAGGGCCCGCCGAAGATGGTGAGCGTGCGCGCGAGGATGCCCTTGTTCGGGTACAGGCTCGGGTCGTTCGGGTCAAACTCGTCGGCGGGGTTCATGCCGGCGATCATCACGTACGCCAAGAACGGGATCGCGCAGACCTGAAAGACCGTGGGGCTGTTCTTGGGCTGGTACTTCGCGAGCACCGGACCGAAGCCGACGCTGAAGCGCGTGACGCGGATGCCGAAGGCCCGTGCCATCAGGTAGTGGCCAGCTTCGTGGACAATGACCAGAAGCGAGATGCCGAGGATGGCGACGAGAATTTGGAGCATCGGCGGTTCCGAATCGCGTGTTGTCCGCGCGCAGTCGGCGCGCTGCGTGAAGGAAGAAGCATAACGTGCTGGGCTGGGCTCGGCCACACCGGCGTTGGGGGTCGCGGCGGTTGTGGCCCGGCGGGATCACAAAAAATGCGGCTATGCTGGTTGGCATGAGGCGTGCCCTGAGGAGGTTGGGGTGTGCGGGGCTGGCCCTGCCGCTGTGCGTCGGGCTCGGCGCGGCGCGCACGCATGCCGACGACGCCCAGGTGCTGCACGAGTACGTGCCCAACGTCGAGGCTGGCGAGGCGACCGCGGTGCTAGGGCAGACGCAGGGCGCGGGCGCGTCGGTCGTTTACGACGGCAAAGTGCTGAGCGCCCCGGAGGAAGCCAGCGCGCAGGATTCACCTGCGTTTTCAGCCACACCCGGGGACGGCCAGGCGCAGGAGCTGCCGGGACAGCGCTCAGCGAGCTTTCGCCCCGATCGCCTGACCGAGCTGGAAGGCACGCTGGACTACTACGAGGCGTTCAACCCGGCGATCGCGCCGTTCAAGCGCGTGACGAGCCTCGATGCGCTGAAGCTCGATAGCGATGGCGTGACACCCGTGCTGGTCGTGAGCGATGCCCGCCGCCATGAAGTGAAAGTGCAGGGGCCCGATGCACCGTCGCCGGATGCGCGACCCCGTGATCGTTTTTGGGGCGACGTGCTCTTGGACTTCAGCGCCGGCCGCAGCGTGCCGTTGCCTTCGGTCGCGCCCGACTCGCGCATCTTGAGCGTGCAGACCACGCCGCAGACGCACCTGCGCATCGTGCATGACGCCGCCGACAATTTCTTCGTGCAGCTGACGGCGGCGCAGCAGCCCGATGGGCCGGTGCGCCTGGTGTTCTTGACCGACGCGCCTCGGGCGTATTTCGGCAGCGCGATTGCGCACGCGCCGGTCGGCTCGCTCGCGGGAGAGCTTGCGCCACTGTCGCCGAGCATCGCCGCACGCGGGCGACAGTTTGCTGCCCAGCTCGGCATCAGCCCGCACAGTGACCTGCACTTCGCGCTGCATACGCTCACGCGTTATCTGCGCGAGTGGAGCGAATCGGCCACGCCGCCGCCGGACACCGGTGACATCTATCTGGATCTCGCGCGCGGCAAGAAGGGTGTGTGCAGGCACCGCGCCTACGTGTTCGTGGTCACGGCGCAGGCGCTCGGCATCCCCGCGCGCTTCGTGCAGAACGAGGCGCACTCGTGGGTGGAGGTGAAGCTGCCGGACGTCGGCTTCATGCGCATCGACCTGGGTGGCGCGGCGCATGGCATGCAAACGCACGGCGCTTCGGATCGGCCCGTGTACACGCCCGCGCTGCCCGACAGCTTGCCCAGGCCCGATGCCTACCGCGAGAGCTACTCGACGCTCGAGCACGGCGTCACGGGCCTGCGTCCGAGCGAAGCCGACGTGCAGGGCCGCTGGGTGAGTCCGAGCGACAGTGCAGGGCAGGCGCCGGGGCAAGCGCTGTTCATGTCGGGCCCCAATCCGCGTGCGAGTGCCAGCGGCGATGCTGGCAAACCAGACGCGCGCAAGCCGCTCACCATCGCGCTCAGCGATCGCACCACGAGCGTGCTGCGCGGTGGCAAGCTCGCTCTCACCGGCAAGCTCAGCGATGCCACGGGCCACGGCGTGCCGCAGCTGCGCGTGGAGGTCTCGCTCGCCGCCAAGACGCGCAAAGACCGCATGCTGCTCGGCGTGACCGTGACCGACGAAGAAGGTTACTTCCGCGCGAGCCTGGGTATCCCGCCGGACCTCGCCGTGGGCGACTACAAGTTGGTGGTGCTGTCGCCGGGCAACACCCACTACCTGCCGGTGATCGCGCAGTGATTCACGGATGCGGGCGCACCATGTTCGTATGGCAACGCGGACAGCGCGCCAGCAATTCGCCGTACACCTGCGCGCGTTGATGGGGCGTGCGCGCGAGCACGGCGCGTAGCCCGAAGGCTTTGACCTGATCGAGTTGCTCGAGTACCGCAGGGTCGACGGGCTCGCCATTGTGCACAGGTGGCTGCGGCGAGGCTTCGTTCAGCGTGCGTGCGCCGCGCTGCCACGCAGCGTCCGAGGGCTCGGCCAGGCCGACCCACAGATCTTGGGCGGCCTGCGCGTGGCGCTGCATGCGCTGGGCCAGCGCTTCGGGCTCGGCCGCTGGCGGCAGCGTCGCTTGGGGGATGCGCTCGGGTGCCTGCCGCGAGTAGCCGTGGCAACTGCCGCAGCTCAGTGCGATCTCGGCCACCCACTGCGCGGCCTCGTCGGTGTTCGGGGCCATCGAGCCTTCGCGCGCCGCCGTTTGCATCTCGCCGAGCCAGTAGCGCCAGCGCTCGGGCAGCGCATCGAAGCGCTGCGTGGCGAGGTAGTTCGTGCGCTCGTGGACGCGCGCGAGATCGCCGTCGATCAAGGCGTCGCGCGCCTCGACGGCCGACCAGAAGCTGACGCGCATGTGGTACTCGAGGTCGGGCGGCTGCCCGGCTGCGGTTGGTGCCGACGCGGCAGGTGGCGGGGCGCTCGCCGCTAGGACCGGCGGCTTGGCGGCCGTGCTTGCGTGGCCACAGCCAGCGAGCACCAGCATGGCCAGCACGAGGCCTGCTTGTCGAACCTGGGCAGACCCCGGCACACGGGCCCATCCTGTCGTGGATCGGGTTTCCATGACGTGGACATAGACACGCCGTGCCGCGCAGCGAGCGCCAGCGTCCAGGGCACGCCCGCCGGCGGGACTGGTGTAGACTGCGCGCAACATGCGTATCGCGCTCTGCCAGATCGACACTACCGTCGGCGACCTCGATGGCAACCGCGCGTTGATCGTGCAGGCTGCGCGCAGCGCCGCGGCCCAGGGCGCGCAGCTGGCGGTGTTTTGCGAGCTCACGCTGCCTGGCTATCCGCCGCGCGACTTGCTCGATCGCCCCGCCTTCGTCGACGCAAACCTGCATGCGCTCGACGCTGTCGCCCGCGAGCTACCGCCGGCGCTCGCGGTGCTGCTCGGCTTCGTCGATCGGCGCGTGCGGGCCCACCGCAGCTCCCTCTACAACGCCGCGGCGTTGCTGCGGGCCGGCAGGATCGAGCAGGTGTTTCACAAGCGCCTTCTGCCCAGCTACGACGTGTTCGACGAGGCGCGTTACTTCGAGCCGGGCAGCCTACCGCCGTGCTTCGAGCTGCAGGGTATGCGCATCGGCGTCACGATCTGCGAGGACGTCTGGAACGACGCCGACCTGCCGCTGCGTCGCATCTACGAGATGAACCCCGTCGCCGATTGCATCGAAGCGGGGGCCGAGCTCATCGTGAATCTGTCCGCGTCACCGTTCACGCTCACCAAGCGCCGCGGTCGTGCCGAGATGTTTTCCGACATCGCCCGCCGCCATCAGCGGCCGCTGCTTTTCGTCAATGCCATCGGCGGCAACGACGACTTGGTGTTCGACGGCAGCTCGGCGCTGTTCGGGCACGATGGCGCCGTGTGGGCGCAGGCCTCTAGCTTCGAGCCCGATCTGGTGGTGGCCGATTTGGCGGCGGACGGCTTGCAACGCCAGCTACCAGAGACCGACGCGCAGGCCGCGCTCGCGGCGCTGGTGCTCGGCACGCGCGACTACGCGCAAAAGTGCGGCTTTCGCAGCGCCGTGGTGGGCTTGTCTGGCGGCATCGACAGCGCGCTGGTGGCGACCATCGCCGCGCGTGCGCTCGGTGCTGAGCACGTGCTGGGCGTGTCCATGCCCACGCGCTACTCCTCGGCCGGCAGCAAAGACGACGCGCGTGCGCTCGCGCAGGCGCTGGGCATCGAGCTTCGTTGCATCGACATCGACCCGGTGTTCGAGGCCTACCTCACGGTGCTGCGCCCGCCGCTCGAAGCGCTCGGCCCTGCGTTGCCGAACGACACCACCTACGAGAACGTGCAAGCGCGCATCCGTGGCAACACGCTGATGGCGATCTCCAATCGTTTCGGACAGCTCCTGCTCACCACCGGCAACAAGAGCGAGATCGCCGTCGGCTACTGCACGCTCTATGGCGACATGGCCGGTGGTCTCGCGGTGATCAGCGACCTGCCCAAGACCTTCGTGTACCAGGTCGCGCGCGAGGCCAACCGGCAAGCGGGGCGCGCCCTCATCCCCGAGAGTACCTTCACCAAGCCCCCGAGCGCCGAGCTGCGACCGAACCAGACCGACCAAGACACGCTGCCGCCTTACGAGCTGCTCGACGCCATCATCGAGCGGCTGGTCGAGGCCGGCGATGGCGTGCAGGCCATCATTGCGCGCGGCTTTCCGGCGGAGATCGTCACGCAAGTGGCGAATCTCGTGCGCAACAACGAGTACAAGCGCCGGCAGATGCCGCCTGGCCTCATCGTCACGAGCAAGGCGTTCGGGCCAGGTCGGCGCTACCCGATTGCGCAGCGCTTTCGCGGGTAGTTGCGGCGATGTCCAAGACGCACGAGACGATCCGCTGGATCTGTGCCTTGCTGCTGTGCAGCTGCGCCGGTATTCAACGGCAGGAGAGCTCGAAGGTGAAGACAGCAACTCCATCGGTCTCAGGTAGCTCCACCAGCGACAACGTATTGTTGCATCCCTGGTCAGGCCCGTACGGCGGCGTGCCGGCCTTCGCGCAAGTGCGCACCGAGTTGCTCGCGCCGGCGCTGCTGCAGGCCATGGCGCAAGCGCGCACCGAGATCGACGCGATTGCAAACAACGCGCAGGCGCCCAGCTTCGCCAACACCATCGAGGCCCTAGAAGACGCCCAGCGCGCGCTGCAACGCGTCGAGACCTACTACGGGGTGTGGGAGTCGACCATGAGCGACGCCGTGTTCCAGGCGCTCGAGCGCGAAATGGCGCCGAAGCTGGCGGCGTTCGCCGACGAGATCAATCAGAACGAGCGATTGTTCGCGCGAATCGCTGCGGTCTACGCAGCCACGACGAAGAGCCCCGGCACGAGCGGGCTCGACGCCGAGCAGCAGCGCCTGGTCTGGCGCCACTACACGGACATGGTGATGGGTGGCGCCCAGCTGCGCGGCGCGGACAAGCAGCGCTTCGCCGAGCTCAACCAACGCCTGGCGCAGCTGCACACGAGCTTCGGTCAGAACGTGCTGCACGACGAAGAGAGCTACCGCGTGGTGATCGACAGCGAGGCCGACCTCGCCGGCTTGCCCGACTCGGTACGCGCGGCGGCTGCCGCAGCAGCCGAAGAGCGCGGGCTGCACGGCAAGTGGCTGGTGGCCAACACGCGTTCGGCGGTCGAGCCGTTCTTGATGTTCTCGGCGCGGCGGCCGCTGCGCGAGAAGGTCTGGCGCAACTTCGTCGCGCGCGGCGACAACGGCGATGCGCACGACAACAACGCCATCGTCTCGGAGATCCTCGCGTTGCGTGCGCAGCGCGCCAAGCTGCTGGGCTTCCCGAGCCACGCGCACTGGCGGCTGCAGGACTCCATGGCCAAGACGCCCGAAGCGGCCGTCGCGCTGATGGAGGCCGTCTGGAAGCCCGCGGTGGCGCGGGTGCAACAGGAAGTTGCCGACATGCAAGCCGTCGCCGACCGGCAGGGCGACAAGCTCGCGGTCGCGCCCTGGGATTATCGCTATTACGCGGAGAAAGTGCGCAAGGCGAAGTACGACCTGGATCAGAACGAGCTCAAGCCCTATCTGCAGCTCGACAAGCTGCGCGAGGCCATGTTCTGGGTGGCGGGCGAGCTCTTCGATCTGAGCTTCACGCCGATCTCCGACGTGCCCGTGTACCATCCGGACGTGCGCGTCTGGCAGGTGCGGCGCAAGAGCAGCGGCGAGCACGTGGGCCTGTGGTACCTCGACCCGTACGCGCGGCCGGGCAAGCGCTCGGGCGCGTGGATGAGCAGCTACCGCGCGCAAGAAACGTTTCGCGGTGCGCGCTCGCCCATCGTCTCGAACAACTGCAACTTCGGCAAACCCAAGCCCGGTGCTGCGGTGCTCGTCAGCTGGGACGATGCGACCACGCTCTTCCACGAATTCGGTCACGCGTTGCACGGCCTCTGCTCCCAGGTGCGCTATCCGGGGTTGTCCGGCACGGCGGTGTCTAGCGACTACGTGGAGTTCCCGTCGCAGCTGCTCGAGCACTGGCTGCTCACGCCCGAGGTGCTTGGTCGCTTCGCGCTGCACGTGGAGACGGGCAAGCCGATGCCACCGGAGCTCGTCGCCAAGATCATGCGCGCCAAGACCTTCAATCAGGGCTTCGACACCGTCGAGTACCTCGCCACCGCGCTCATCGACATGAAG
>JADGRE010000151.1 GCA_017881185.1 Pseudomonadota bacterium
CCGCGGCTTACGTCCTCGCTTCCTCGGTCACCGTACGTGAGTACGGCTCCCTCGGGCGCTGCGGGCGCGCTCGCGGCTGAACCCCAATTCGCGCCGCTCAGGTCGCGCACGGAGAGCGAGACGCCATCGCGTCGCTCGGCGGCAGAGTGCGCGTGCGCGCTAGCTGACCACGCGCAGGCGGGTGCCTTTGGTGCCCTTCGGCTTGGGCTTGTTGGCGTTGGGGCGAAGGGGGTCGTCGGTGCCTAGCGAGAGGTCGCCTACTAGGTCGTAGTCGGCGGCGTGGGTGATGCGGGCTTTGCGGATTTCTCCCGGCTGGGCGCTGCCGTTGATGAGGTGCACGGTGCCGTCGACTTCGGGGGCTTGGCCGGCGTGACGGCCGACGAGCAGGTGCTCGCTCTCGTCGCTCTCGCCTTCGACGAGCACCTCGACCTCGCGACCGATCATGGCGCGCAGGCGCTTCTTGCTGATGGCGCGCTGCGTCTTCATCAGGGCGTTGGCGCGCTGGTCGATGATCTTGTCGTCGATCAGATCTTCCATGCTGCCGCTGTGCGTGCCGTCCTCGTGCGAGTAGCGGAACACGCCCACGTGGTCGAGCTCGGCGAAGCGCAAGAGGTCGAGCAGCTCGGCGAAGTCAGCGTCGGTCTCACCCGGATGCCCGACGATGAACGCCGAGCGAATGAACAGGTTCGGCACCGCCAGACGCAGACGCTCGATCAGCTCGCGCTGCCGCTTGGCGTTGTAGCCGCGACGCATCAGCTTGAGCATGCGATCGCTGGCGTGCTGGAACGGCATGTCGAGGTACGGCACGAGCTTGCCGCCGGCGGCGAGCAACTCGACCAGCTCGTCGTCCAGCTTCTCCGGGTACAGATAGAACAAGCGCAGCCAGCGCAGCTCTTTCACTTCGAGTAGTGCGCGCAGCAGCGTGGCGAGGTTCGTGCGTGGCTCGAGATCGCGCCCGTACGAGATGGTGTCTTGGCTGATTAGGTTGATCTCGACGGTGCCCGCGGCGCACAGGCGCTGCACCTCGTGCACGACGTCGGCCACCTGCCGCGAGCGCTGCTTGCCGCGGAACGACGGGATCGCGCAGAACGAGCAGCTGCGCGAGCAACCCTCCGCAATCTTCACGTACACGCTGTGCTGCCCCGCCGAGAGCTTGCGCGGGTCGCTCTGCTTGTACACGTACTCGGCCGGGTTACCGACCAGCACGCGCTCCACCTTGTGCGCGGCGTCCGTGCGCAGCACCGTCTCCAGCTTCAGCATGTCGCTCGAGCCGAGGAAATGGTCGACCTCGGGCAGGTCGCGCGCGAGCGCATCTGGATAGCGCTGCGACAGACAGCCCGCGACGACCAACTTCTTGCAGCGACCCTTCGCTTTGAAGTCGGACAGCTCGAGGATCGTGTCGATGGACTCCTGCTTCGCCGACTCCACGAAGCCGCAGGTGTTCACGACGATCACTTCGGCGTCGCTCGGTTCCGCCACCAGCGCATAGCCGGCGAGGTCGCTGACACCCAGCATGACCTCGGTGTCGACGCGGTTCTTCGAGCAACCGAGCGACACGAAATGAATGGTCTTGGGAGGGACGAGCGTCACGGCGCGCAAAGGTTGGGGCGCGGGTGGGCAGGCGTCAAGTCGGCGAGACCCAGCTCACGCCGGCCGCAGCTCGGTCTCCGTGACTGGGCTTGGGCGCAGGCTCAGGCGGTCGCGTAGCTCCGGAAATTGGCCGAAGTGTGCGGCTGCGCGTTCTGCGTACGGGGTCATTGCGTCGAGCTTGGCTTGGATCTGCGTGGCTACGCGGTTGACCTCGTCGTGCGCGACCTGCTGATCGATGGTCGATGCCGCGTTCATGGTGCTGAGCTGATCTTTGAGCTCGGCGATCTGGAAGCGCAGGTCTTTGCGTTCCATGCGTTTGGTGCTGAGCTCGCTGCGCAGCTCGACCGCACGCTCGCGCGCGAGGTTCAGCTCGGCGCCGGCTTCGCGCATATGCAACGCGCGTGCGGCGTCCGCGGCGTCGAGGCTGTGCCCCGCGAGCCACGTGGCTGGCACTTCGACGGTCGCTTGCATCGCCGCCAGGATCGCTTCATCGAGCTGGTGTTCCGCAGCCGCGAGTGCCGTCTCGAGCCCTTCGATGTAGCGATTGAGCTTGGAGTCGTCCTGCGCGAGCTCGTCGAGCGCTCGACCGATGAGTGTGCGCGGCTTGCGAAGCTTTTCTTCTTGCTCGGTTGCTTTCTCGGCGGCGTTGCGCAGGCGCTGTCGCAACGCACGCACCTCCGCGACCGCTGTCTCGAGATACGCGACGGCCTGCGGTAGCCACTCGGGTGCGTCACCCTTCGGATGGGCCTCGGCGAGCAACGACGTGTAGAGCGCGACCGCCTGATACACGCTGTCTTCTTCGGTGGGCACGCGTGCTGGCACGCCCACGCCGAACAGGTTGGGCGACGAGCCTTCGGACGGCGCCGGTCGTGTCATCGGCGGCAAACGATCGAGCAAGCTCTGCAGCTCCTCCACCAGGTGGTAGGCGTCGCGGAAGCGCTCGGCCGGGTTCTTGCGCAGCAAGCGCAGCACGAGATCGTCGACTTCTGGTGGAATGCTCGACGCCAAGCTCGAGGGCGTCGGCGGCGTATCGTTCAAGTGCTTGACCAGCAGCATCGTGGTCTTACCGTCGAACGGCAGTCGCCCCGTCAGCATCTCGAAGAGCACGCAGCCGAGCGCGTACAAGTCGGCCGAAGGCGACGCCGTCGCGGAACGGATCTGCTCGGGCGCGATGTACTCGGGCGTCCCGACGATGGTGCCTTGGCCCGTGATGCGCACGTCTTGCTCGATGCGCGCCACGCCGAAGTCGAGGATCTTCACGTAGTCGGTGTCCATCTTGCGGCGCACGAGATAGATGTTCGCGGGCTTGATGTCGCGATGCACTACGCCCAGCTCGTGCGCGCGCGCCAGACCCAGCGCCACTTGCGTCGCGATGCGCAGCGCACGCCGCGGCAGCATCGGGCCTTTCTCGATCTCCTCGCTGAGCGTGCGCCCCTCAAGGTACTCCATCACCATGTAGACCATGCCGTCTTCGGTCTCGCCGAAGTCGGTGATGTCGATGATGTGCTCGTGGTTGATCTGGTTGGCGGCCCGCGCTTCACCCAAGAAGCGCTTGCGCTGCCGCTCGTTCTTGATCAGCGTCGGCTCCAGGAACTTCAGCGCGACGTCGCGACCGATGATCTGGTGACGCGCGCGGTACACGGTGCCCATGCCGCCCGAGCCCAGCTCCTCCTCGATCAGGTAGCGGCCGGCGATGGTGCGACCGATGAACGGATCGGACGGCTCACGCAGCAGCGTGCCGTCGATCGGACAGGTCATGATGTCCCCGCGAAAGCGGGCGCCACAGCGCGGACAGAGCTTCACTGACAACGGCTAGTCCTTTTCACGCTCGTACGCCCAATAGGATAGCGGTCGTTGTAGGTCCGGCCAATGTGCGCGTTGGCCGCACAGCCCAGATGCACTAGCGACCAGTCCCATGCGGCCAAACCCTCAAAGAAGGCGTGGCGAGATGTGTTGTTTGTGGGTACGTTGTGGTTGCGCGAAGCGCGCTCAGGAAAGCGTCATGACCAGTCACAACGTAGCCATCTGGATCGACCACCAAGAGGCCAAGATCTTCCACATCGCCGAAGAAGGCTTCGACGAGGCCGCCGTGCATGCACCCGCCAAGCACTTGCACCGGCATCCCCAACACACTGCCGAGCACGCGCACCCGCTGGATCTGCAACAATTCTTCGATCAAACACTGCAGGCTGCTGCCGACGCCCAGCAGATCCTGATCGTCGGCCCCGGCAGCGCCAAGCTCGAGCTCATCAAGCACGTGCACAAGCATCGCCCAGCGTTCGAGTCCAAGATCGTCGGCGTCGAGACCGTCGACCATCCGAGCGATGGACAGCTCGCGGCCCACGCCCGCAAGTACTTTCTGGGCAGCGACCGCGTGCGCTGACGCGCGCGCAGCACGAACGGCGCTTATGGAACGGCGCTTATGGAACGGCGCAACCGCGAACCGCGCAACCGTCCGTAACCGTTGCTGAATGCCGTGCGCAAGCGCCGTTCGAATCGGCGCGGGCTCGCGCAAGCGCATGACAGGCGAGCAGGCGGCGCCACCAGCCATGCAACTGACCATTGAATTCGAGCGCGAAAGTGACGGGCGCTGGATCGCAGAGATCCCAGAGTTGCCCGGCGTGCTCGCGTACCGCGCGACCCGCGAAGATGCAGACCGCGCGGTGCGGGCGCTGGCGCTGCGCATGATTGCCGATCGACTTGAGCACGGCGAGTCCGTCCCGCCCCAGGTGCTCCAAGTCTTCGCCGGCGCCTGAGTGAGCGCCGCGCATGGGCCAGCGGGGTTCGACGAAGGCAGCTCGCGTGCTCGCGGCGCTCTTGCCCCGTGTGTTTCGCGATGCGTGCGAGCAGGCTGGCTCCGATCTCCACGCCGTCGTGGAACACGCGCGCCGCTACGGGGCAACGTCGTGCGCGTGCTTGGGCGTGCTCGGCGCTCGCTCCGACGCAGCCCGGTCGGTCGCCGTGCAAGTAGTAGTACCAGCAGCCTGCGAAAGCTCCGCGCCTACCCTCGCGCGCACCGTGCAACCATCCGTAACCCCTGCCGAAAACCGGAGCGGGCAAAGGGATTCGAACCCTCGACCTGCAGCTTGGGAAGCTGCCACTCTACCACTGAGTTATGCCCGCAAGAGAGCGGGATCGTTAGCGTTTGGCGAGGCACGCGTCAAGCAGTGGTTCCTGGGGAGCGCCGGTTTGGCCCCGCGTGCGCGGCGCCAGCGCTGTGTCACGCACGCTCCCATGATAAGCTGACGCTATCGATGAACGTCTTGGTGGCGAAAGCCGGGCCGCTCGAAGGCAGCGTGTTTCCTATCGCAGGCCGGACATTGATCGGCCGCGACGGGGAGTGTGACATCCAGGTCATCGACCAAGGCGTGTCGCGCAAGCACGCCTGCGTGCTCGAGCTCGACGACGGCACCGTGCTTTTGCGCGATCTGGAGAGCGACAACGGCACGTGGGTGCGCGGCGAGCCGGTGCTCGAGACCGTGTTGTCGCCCGGCGACGAGATTGCGTTCGGGGGTTCGAGCTTCGAATTCCGCACCGATCACGATGGATCGCTCGATGAGCTCGGAGACATCGAGCTCAAGTTGATGAGTGGCCCAGCGCGCGCCACTACGCTCGAGACGACATTGACGCCCGAGCAGCGCGCGCGTCTGCTGGCGACCGCCCGAGCGCGACGTCGTGTCCAATCGGCGACCACGGTCGCTCCACCGGCACCGGTCGAGGTCGCGTGTTGCGGTAGTTCGCTCGCGGCGCACGCGCGCGCGCACAAGTGGAAGTTCTGCCCGGCCTGCGGCGCTCCGCTCGACGCCTAGCGCTCGCTGCGTGTGTCGCGAGACTGTCACCTGAGCGCCACGAAATCGTGCGGCGATGGTCGCACGATTGCGCGCATGGAAACGCAACTCAGCCGGTTCGCAGTGTTCGTGTGCATCGGGTGCATCGCGTGCAGCAGTCGTCCCGCTGACGCCCCCGCAGGCGCGCAGGCCGCCGCGAAGCCGGCGCCCGTCGCAACTGGCGCTGGCAGCGTGATCAAGGTCGATGGCTCCAGCACGGTGTTTCCGATCAACGAGGCGGTGGCTGAAGAGTTCCAGAAGCAGAGCGCTGCCAAGGTCACCATCGGCGTTTCGGGCACCGGTGGCGGCTTCAAGAAATTCTGCGCGAACGAGATCGTGATTGCGGCGGCGTCGCGGCCAGTGCAGCCGGTCGAAGCGCATGCGTGCGCGGCCTCGTCGGTCGAGCTGATCGAGCTGCCGATCGGTTACGACGGCCTGGCCATCGTAGTGAACCCGAAGAACGATTGGGTCACTTCCATCACCACCGCGGAGTTGAAGACGCTTTGGGAAGCCGAGGCACAGGGCGTCGTGATGAAGTGGAAACAGGTGCGAGCCAGTTGGCCCGACAAGGAAGTGCACTTGTTCGGTCCGGGCGTCGACTCGGGCACCTACGACTACTTCACCAAGGCCATCAACGGCGAGGAGCACAAGAGCCGCGGCGATTACACTTCGAGCGAAGACGACAACGTTTTGGTGCAGGGCGTATCTCGCGACCCGCTCGCGCTGGGCTACTTCGGGTTGGCGTATTACGTCGAGAACTCCGACAAGCTCAGGCTCGTTCCGGTGGACGACGGCGATGACAAGAATGGCAAGGGGCCGATCGCGCCGTCGCAGGAGACCGTGCGCAACAACACCTACCAGCCGCTGTCGCGTCCGCTGTTCATCTACGTGAACAAGGCGGCCGCGCTGCGCCCCGAGGTCAGCGCGTTCGTGGAGTTCTACCTGACGCACGGCGCCGCTCTGGTGAACGAGGCGCACTACATCGCGCTGCCACCGCGTGCCTACGAGCTCGCGCTCGCGCGCTTTCACAAGGGCACCACCGGCTCCCTGTTCATGGTGGCTGGCGGCTCTCAGGTCGGCGTCACGGTCGAGTCACTGCTGGCGCGCGAGCTCTAGTCAGCACTCGCGTGGCGGCGTCACGCGTGCGCCTGCTCGCTGACGCGACGACGCACGTCGTCCATGTCGAGCGCGCGGACTCGCTGCACGATCTCGTCGAGCGCTGCTGCGGGCAGCACGCCCGGCTGCGCGAACAGCAAGATCCCGTCGCGGAAGACCATCAGCGTGGGAATCGAGCGGATCTGCAGCGCGCCGGCCAGATCGGTCTCTGCCTCCGTGTCGACCTTGCCCCAGGTGATGTCGGGGTGCTTGCCAGCGGCTGCCTCGAAGACGGGTGCCAAGGCGCGGCACGGCCCGCACCAGCTCGCCCAGAAGTCGAGCACGACGATGCCCGGCTTGCTGATGGTGTCTTCGAAGCTCGTCGCGGTGATCTCCGTCGTGCCCATGCTCTACTCCCGGGTTCAACCATTTCCTGACATCAAATATCCCAGCACGCCGCCGTACAGCGTGGAGATGTAGGGATTGCTCGTGATGGGGCAGCTGCCCGTGCGGCAGCCGACGAAGCGCTGATAGGCGAGCCCCAAGACGGCGCCGCCCAGCGCGAAGGCGATTTTGGTGACGATCATGCGGTTTCTCCCACGAATCTGCGCCATCGCAAGCCTTTGCAATCGTGAGAGCCAGCGGGCCGGCAAAAGGGTTCGCCGCCAGCCCGGTGCGTGGTCGGCGCCTGTCCGGCGGACTATGCTGCGAGCGTGGATCCCCTGATCGAACGGGCTCGGGCCGGCGACGCGGCTGCGCTCGAGGAGTTGCTGCAGAGCGTGGCGCCGGCGGTGCATCGCTTCGGCTTGCGCATGTGCAAGAGCGACAGCGACGCCGACGACGTCCTGCAAGACACGCTCTTATCCATTGCAACCCACCTACCGCAATACGAGGGCCGCTCGTCGCTCTCGAGCTGGGTGTTCGCGCTCACGCGCAGTGCATGTGCGCGGCGCCGACGCGGTCAGAAGAACCGGCCGCACGGGGACATCGATCAACTGCCGCAGTTGCACGACGCGCAGCCGTCACCGGAACAGCAAGCCTCCGACCAGGAGCTTGCCGGCGCCCTGAACACGGCGCTGTCGGCGTTATCCGACGAGTACCGCGAAGTGTTGCAGCTGCGTGACATCGAAGGGCTCAGCGCGACGGAGGCCGCCGCCGCGCTCGCCATCTCGGTCGACGCGCTCAAGAGTCGCTTGCATCGCGCCCGCACGGCGCTGCGCAACACGCTCAAGCCGGTGCTCGAACCCGTTACGGTCAACCCGTCGCCCGACTGTCCCGACGTGCTCTCGTTGTGGTCGCGCAAGCTCGAGGACGATCTCAGTCCGCAAGACTGCTCGCAGATGGAGCAACACGTGCAGAGCTGTCAAAGCTGCGGCGCGGCCTGCAATGCGCTCAAGCAAGCACTCTGGGCATGCCAACAATCAGCTACACCGACAGTGGATCCGGCCATTCAAGCACGCGTGAAAGCGGCGCTGCGGACACTTTCGCAATACGAACCTAAGTAATCGGCACAACACTTCGAGTCGATGCACAGGACACCGCGCACCGCATCATCGGTGGGCTCGGCGTCAGTGGCGATAGCTCGTGCGCCGGCCACAACGTGGCCTGGCGGGTGCGCAAGGCGCTGGATCTCGTTCACGTCCCTGGCGGGGTTGCGCCCGGTCACAGCGACGGCATTGTCTACGACATTCCGAATGGCGTGAGCACGGGCGGGTAGGGCAGGGCAGTCGAGCTGCCAGACTTGGGCAACGGCGTTCGCGGGCCTATGATCTCATGGCTGTGAACGACGCCCCTCCCCAGGACCCCGCCACGTCGCCGCCGCTCGCTCGCAGTCTGCTCGCGTTCGCGCTGCGCGTCGTGCGCGGCTTCTTCGCCAATGGCGGCGAGGCCATGGCAAGTGCGATCGCATACAACGGACTGTTGTCGATGCTGCCGCTGTGCTTGCTCGCTACGGCCATCTTCGCGCGCTTCGTCGATCGCGCGCGCTTCCTCGACGTGGTCGGTCGCGAGCTGCGCCTCCTCATTCCATCGAGTACCGCCAAACCCGTGCTCGATGCCTTGGTCGCGGCCATCGAGGTGCCGTACACCGGCGGTGTCGTCGGCTTTGCCACGCTCGTGGTCTTCAGTACGCTGGCGTTCCGCACGCTGCAACATGCGATGGACGTGATCTTCGAGCACCGGCATCAGGCGCACAAACGGCGTCCGCTGCCGGTGTCGCTGCTCATCTCGGTCGGCTTCGTGCTCGCAGTCGGCCTCGCGTCGCTCTTGCAGGCGCTCACGTTGGTGAGCATGCGCGCGATTCCGGGGCTGGCCGACAAGCTGCCGGCGTGGTCGGGTGTCTTCGGTCTCGTCGGCGTGGCTTTGGTGCTCGCCGCCATCTACTGGGTGATGCCGCCGGGCAAGGGCAGCGTTCGCACGGCGCTGCTGGGCGGCGCGCTTGCGGCCCTCGCATTGCGCGGCGTGCAGGCGGTGCTCGTGTGGTACTTGCAGAACGTGTCAGCCGTTGGCGTGATCTACGGCTCACTCGCCGCGGTGATCGTGGTGCTCTTTAGCATCGAGATCGGCGCCATCGTCGTGTTGCTCGGCGCGCAGGTGATTTCCGAGCTCGAGCAGAGCGCGCACGCGGGTCGGCGCTGGTACGAGCCTGGCGACGAAGCCGCGCGCAAGCGCTCGCGCAAGTGAGCTCGCGGCACTGCCTACGGGAACATCACGCGGCGGAAGCGATCCAGATCTTCCTGCGCGATGCCGCCGGAGCGCGCACACAGCAGGTTGCCCGCGGCGTCGACCACCATGTGCACGGGTATCGACGAGCCGGTGGGCAAACCGAGGCCGGTAAGCCAGGGCGTGGTCTGGGAGCCATCGCTGACTTGCAGTGAGCTCGGCGTGCCAGGGTGGGCCGTCATGAAGCCCTGCACGGCGCTGGCTTCGGCGTCGACCGAAACGAGCGTGAGGGTGACGTCGTTGCCCTGCTTGCGCCAGTCGGCGAACACGCGTGAGAGCAAGGGCATCTCTTCGACGCAGGGCTTGCACCAGGTGGCCCACACGTTCACCCAGCGGTACTTCGCGCTGCTGCTCGGGGCGGCGGCGCTCATCGCGGGCCAGCTGAAGGTCTTCGGAGCGTCCTTGCCGGGTGCGACGTCGCAGAGGTCGGCGAAGGTCGTTTGCTTTTTGTTCGCCATCACGACTTCGGCGCGGTCGGTCGGCGCTTCGGCGGCGGCCGCGCCCGGCTTCGGGTCGTCGCACGCGCACAGCGCGAGCACGCTTGCCACCGCAAGTGCGCAGCGCACGAAGCTACTGCGCGCTCTCATAGCTGACAATCGATCCAGGAGATGAACGCGCTGCGGTTCAGGTTCTCGGTGGAGCAGGCGCCTGGCGTCCCGCTGCGCTGCCACTCACAGAAGCGCTGGTCGAGCTGGGCGAATTCTTCACCGAGCCAGAGCAAGCCCACTTCGTGATCGAGCTCCGGGTCTTTGTACTTGTCACGCAGGTACTGCATCAGCGCTTCGGCGCGCTGCTTGCTCAGCTCGCGGTTGTGCTCGACCGAGCCGTCGGGTGAGGCACGTGCGACCACGAAGAAGTAGCTGGCGCCCTGTTGGTCGGCGAAGATCTTGTCGACCAACGCTTGGTCGTTCGGATCGAGCGCCGCGCTGTCGCGCTCGTATTCCACCACGCCCGCGCGCTTGGCCATGGGCATGAAGAGTGCGTTGAAGTCGCCGCCGGCGAGCGTCGCCACTTGCTTGGCGTCGGTCGGCTGGCAACCGCGTACCTCGCCGGACTGGAGCAAGCCGCAGCTCTTGAGCACGCGTCGCAAGATGACCTTCAGCTGTGGCGTGCAGTACGACTCGTCGGCCGCTGCAGCGATGGCGACTTTCGGCGCGGTCGCCGCGGCCGCATTGACGCTCAGTCGCGTGCCGGCCGCGTGCACCCACGACACCGCGAGCACCGTCGGCGCGAGACAGCCGATGACGAGCACCGCAGGTAGAAGCAGCTTGTTCACGAGTCCCCCTTGAGCATGTGAGTCAGGGTGTATTCGAGGCCGAGGTCGGTGTCTTCGTCGCAGAGTCGGCGGCCAGTGACGTAGAGCTGCGGCGTGAGCACAGGCAGCTGGTTGCGCACGGCCCAACGCAAGCTCTGCGCCAGGCGCGCCTTCGTCACGGCAGAGTCCATGCAGGTCTTGAGGTCGGGGAACTGCGCGGTCACCATGCGCTCCGCTGCACTCGGGTCGCTCACGGTCGCGTCGTGGATCGCCGTCTGTTGCGCGAACGCCCAGTCGACCACGTCTTTGGCGCGCTCGCCGGCGCACAACACCGCCGAGCTCACCACGCATGCGCCGGGGTGCATGGTGGTGTCGATCATCCAGTTGCAGCTGTGATCGAGCGGGAAGAGCAAGAGGTCACGCTCCAGCTTCTTGTCGAGGCCCGCGCCCTTGAGGCGATCTTCGAAGGCCTTGCAAGCGGGGCAGAGCGGATCGAACACCTCGATCGCAGCCGTGGCGCCGGGCAGCTCCGCCTTCACGTGCACGAGCACGCCGGCCTTGTCGTCCGGGTGCGGCAGTCCGCCACAGCCCTTGCCGTAGGTGCTGTAGCTCGGCATGGCGAGCACGTAGCCGGTGATCGGCAGAATCACGAGCACACCGGCCAAGGGCAGCGCCAGTGGCCAGCGTGCTGCAGGTGTCTGTTGCGTCGCGCCCACCACGCGCACGCGTTTGCGAAACGCCAGCAGCGCGCATAGGCCCGCCGTGAGGCTCGAGCTGTAGATGCCGATGCACTGCTTGCACGCAGCGTGCAGCTCGAAGGCGGCGATCGACCCCATCACCAGCGACGCGCCGACCGGCGCACCCGCCAGCACCAGCAGCGTGAACAGCGCCGTCCGTTCTTGCTCCGCGCGCAAGAGCACCATGGAGATCGCCAACACCGCCAGGCACGCGAACACCGCCATCGCCGGCAGCGAGATGGGGATGCCGCCCCAGACGCTCTTGCGGAAGATCGACGAATACGGGCTCATCAGCGTGACCTGACAGCCATGCGCGCTCGCGTCGGTACCCGACAGGCCCGGGATGAACGAGCAGTGCAGGCTGTGCACCTGCCGATCGAGGTGCGCCGCGAAGTCGTAGGTCGAGGCCGAGGCAAAACCGAAGCCAAACAGCGCCGCGACGAAGACCGCCACGATCAGCCAGCGTGAAGACATAGTCGTTCTCCAGGGAGCGCGCCGGGCATGGGGTCATGGCCAGGGCGAGCCAAGAATTTGGACAGAGCCGAGCACACCTTGCCGCGCTCGGCAAGTGTTCGGCCAGTCGCGGATTGCGCGGCGGATCGCGCTTGCTACCTCAGAAGGGCGTTCCCAGATGCAAGTAGTACTGCGTGCGGCCGCCTTCGTCCCAGCCGTGCGCCACGCCCAGGCGCAGCGTGACGATCACCCGGTAGGTCAGTTCCAGCTGCGTGAACAGCTCCACGCCCGAGCCGACCAGAAAGTGCGAGAGCTTGAGTGTGTCGGAGGTGGCGTCGCCGACGTCGGTGAACACGCCCGCGTAGAGCTGACGCAGATAGTACGGCAGCGTGTAGATACCCCATTCCGGAGCGAACACCGGGAAGCGGTACTCGACCTGCAACTCGTGGAACTGCGAGCCCACGCGATAGCCTTGTGGATAGCCGCGCAGTGCGTCACCCGAAAGGTTCGGGATCGCGCCGAACACCGCGAAGTCGTAGAGCGAGATGAACGGCGAGCTCTCGGGGAAGCCGCCGAGCGAGAACAAACCGACGCGACCGGGATCGCCGCCGCTCTCGCCGCCCGCATAGCGCAGCGCCAGCACGTGCCAGCGCGCCCACGGCATGCTGATGAACTGCCGAATGCTCCAGCGCACCGACACCTTGTGGATGTCGCGACCCATGATCGGATCGGTGAGCCCGACGCGGATCGCGACGTTTCTGCCGCCCGAGGGGCTCACGTCGTAGGCCTGACGCGTCACGTCGGAATAGCGGTAGCCGAAGCCTGCGCTCGGCATGTAGCCGAGGGCGGGCAGACTCGGCGGCGGCTCGTTCGGGTCGAGCGTGCCACTGAACGGCTCGGCCTTGCCGATGTGCTCGAGCGTGTAGTCGAGGTCGAGCGCCTGGCTGCTGAGCACTGCGGGGAACGCGTATGACAGCGACAGGCTACCGCCGACGCTGTCCGAGACCCAACGTCGCGATGTGCCGCCGACCTGCAAGTCGTAGCGCGAGGCGATGGTGCGGTACACCCGCAGCGACGGATAGAGCGGCGAGCGTCCATAGCTGTAGGCGAGCGACGCGCTGGGTTGCCCATCGTCCACGTTCATCACCAGGTGCAGCGCATAGTGATGGAAGCCAGCTATGTCGTTGCCTGCCAGATGCAAGCTCAGCTCGCTGCCGGTCGCGCCGTCCTGCAGATCGACCTGATAGCTCTGCGGCGGCAGCGTGGGCCACGGATCGTAGTCCCGCACCGGCAGCGCGCGATCCTTGGGCGGCGCAGTGGGCGAGGGCCGCGTGTCGGCCGCCGGCTCCGCCACGCGCAGCGGAACGTTCGCGAGCGGCAGCGTGCGCAGCCCGAAGCCAGTGCTCTCGTAGCCCACGTACGCGAGCGTCTTTCCGTCCGGCGAGATCGCCGGTTGGTACGCGCCCGAGACCACGTTGGTGATCTGGTAGGTGAGCCCGCTCGCCAGCTCGAATGCGTACACGTTCGCGACGCCGCTGCGATCGGAGCTGAAGTACACGCGGCTGCCGTCCGGCGACCAACTTGGCCCGGTGTCCTGCGCGCGATCGTGCATCAGCTCGCGCAGCGTGCCGCGCTCGCGGTCGAGCAGTAGAATGTCGCGGTAGCCGCCCTGCCGCCAGGCGCTGAAGGCGATCTGCTTGCCGTCCGGCGAATAACGCGGCGTGAACACCTGCTCGAACGCTTGCGAACGGAACACCACGCGATGCGTGCCGTCGAGATCGTTCAGCCTGCCGATCTCGAGCTGCGAGCTGCCGTTGGCCTGCGTCACGAAGGCGACCTCGCGCCCGGTCGGCGACACATCCGGCTGGCTGGCGCGCAAGCCGTGCGTGAGCCGCTCGCTGTTGCCGCTTGCGAGATCGAGCTGGAATAGATCGTGGAACGAGTAGATGTCGCGGTAGGGCGCGTACTGGCTGTAGACGATCGACTTGCCGTCCGGGTGTGGACTGAACACGGCCTCACCGGCAGTGCGCGTCAGCAGCGCACCGTCTGGCGTGCGGATGCGCTCGGAGACACGTCCGTC
>JADGRE010000334.1 GCA_017881185.1 Pseudomonadota bacterium
GGTGAGAGTCATTCGTGTCCTCCTGCTGCGGTTTGGCTTTGCAGCGATGGACGATGAGGTAGTCGGCCTGTGTTACAGGAGTGCGGCCGATGCTGGAACAACGGGTGACTTTACTCGGGCACCTGAAGATAGCCGTCGAGCGAGACTGCGCGGGTGATTCGCGAAGTGCGCGACAAGAACGCATGCATCGCCATCTACAACGCACGAGCGCAGCTATAGTATGATGCGTCGTGCAACGATTGTGGGGCCTGTGCGCTTGTGCATGATTGTTGCGCGTCAGCCACTGTGATGTAACAAGGCCCGACTATCCCGGTCCGGCTGCCAGCGTTTGGCGGCAGGAGGACTCGGCACGAATGAATAAGAAACTCGCGATCGCATCCGCGATGCTCGCGCTAGGCGTTGGATCCAGCGCCGTGCACGCATTAGACCCCAACGGAGTGGCCCTGGCCGGCTCCGACACCCTGTTCGACGTCACGACGGACATGATCCACATGTGCCCGAACGCCGGCACGCTCAGCTACGCCGGTGGCGGTTCCGGAGCCGGTGAGAACGCGATGACGAGTCGCGGGACAACGCACCAGTACATCGCTCCGATGTCGCGCTTCTTGGGCACGGGACCTACGAAGTGCCCGACAACCGCGCAGGGCTACAACATCGGCCTCGACGGCATTTCGATCGTGCGCAAGCAGGGCAACGGCGCCACGCCCCCCGTGGCCAACGCTTGCGACACCGCGGCGTACACCAGGACCATCAGCTACGGCAGCGGCCTGAGCTACACCTTCCGCGACTTCCGCGACGTGCTGCGCATCGTCTACGGCGGCTTCGACAACGCGGCCTCCGGCGCGATCCTCGCTTGCGACGTGCGGGAGCCGACCCGCGCTGATATCAGCAAACAGAACTGCAACAGCCCGCTGCGTCAGGCGATCGTGAACAACTGGGGCAACCTGTTCCAGGACGCGACCTGCGCGAACAGCGAGACCTGCACCCAGCTGAAGCACGCCTTCCGCCGCAGTGACAGGTCGGGCACCACCGACACCTTCCTCACCCTGCTCGCCATGCCGAAGGTCGGCCGCATCCAGCCCAGCCCCACCGCCAACAAGCCGTTCTGCAACGGCGACGACCAGGAAGACAACGACCCCATCCGTCGTGCCTGCAGCGGCGACGGTTACGCCGCAGGCGAACAGGTCTGTCAGCCCCGCGACATCGGCGCGAAGGCGTTCGATCTGACGGATCAGTCCGGCTCGCTGACCAAGGGCAGCGTCCTGGCCACCGACTACGAGCCCGCGACCCAGTTCACCGGCGATCTCGGCGTCGTGCAAGACATCCTGGTTCCCGAAGGCGTCTCGGCTGCCGTTTCGCACAACGTCACCGCGTGCTCCTTCAGCAAGTTTGCCCTTACGCACATGGACCCGGCTTCCAAGGTCCACGCCACGCGCTGCCCGAACGGAACCTCGCAGGTCTTGCAGAAGTGCCTCTACCCCCAGGATGCTAGCGGCAACTTTGGCTGCTTGAGCTGGGCGGCGAACCACCCGTTGATCGGCGAGCTCAAGAAGATCGACGGCCGCGTCTACAACCTGATCCTGCGCAGCGGTCTCGATCCGGACAGCAACATCGTCAAGGACAAGAACAGCGAGCAGGTGCTCGGCGCCTTCTACCGCATGCACGACACCTTGGTCATCCCGGCCTCGACCGGCGTGCCCGCGGGCGGCGTGGCCTGCACCGAGTCCGACTCCACGCGTCAGATCGGCTGCCTCGTGCAGGCGAGCCCGTGCAGCATCGGCTTTGCCGGTCGCGAAGCGGCGGACAACGCGGCTGTCGGCAACAACGACGTGCTCGCGCTCAAGGTCGGCTTGCCCGACAACAGCACGGCCATCAAGCCGACCGATGCCACCATCCAGCAGCTCTTGGCGGTCGACCCGCTGTGGACGTCGTCGAGCGGGACTGCTTGCACCGCGGGCGGCACGCTCTCGACGCGCTACTCGCTGGCGCGCCGCTTGTGGCTGAACTCGGTCGACGGCTTCGCCGACGCCAACGCGGCAACCGACCAGAAGGCGCTGGCCGCTTGCTTCGCTGACCGCGGCTTGGTCGATCCGCTCATCACCAAGTGGGGCTTCACCCTGCTGCCGCAGCCTGCCGGTCTCTCGGCCGGTCAGACCTGCGCATCGGTGGGTCCGGGCAACGCGAACTGCGCCCTGCTCCCGATCAGCCAGCCCTGCCTCTGAGCAAGGCCGAGCTGCACGCGATTCCGATCGCGTGACGGCTCACACTCCCGGACGGGGCAGCGTGCTTAGGCGCTCTGCCCCGTTCGCTTTCTTCCAGGTGGCGATGCGCCTACCAGCTTGCCTCGTGCTTGCTTCGCACAAGCCACTCGTTTGTCACAGCTGCCCGCCACTATCCCGCGCGTGCCCGCATTGCGTCCGCGCAATGCGCCCGTCCGCCGCCGAGGAGCTCATGACTGCCAGAAGTCGATCGCCGCACGCTGCTTTGCTCCTGCTGCTCGTCGCCCCGGCAGTCGGCTGCCAGAGCTCGAACGCCGCCTTCAGCGATCGTCTGCTCGGGATCGGCTGGATGCCTGACGCCGGGCTCGTCCACGATGCCGCCGTCAGCGGCGACAAAGACGCCACCATGCCGCCCACGATGGCGCCCGAGCAGGGCGCGACCTGCAGCTCGGTCGTGAGCTCGGACGAGCTGCCCGCGCGCAGCGTGGTGAGCGCGGGCCAAGCCGGCCCCGATCAGACGCAAGTCTTCACGCGCGATCTCTTCAACCTGTTTCGCTCCCACTGCGGCGCCTGTCACGTGGACTCCAACCGCGGAGGTCTGCAGGTTTCGCTGTCGAGCTTCCCGCAGGCGGTGACGCAGACCGCGCTCAGCCACATCCTGTCCGACGACCCCAAGTACTACATGCCGCCCTCCGGCCCCGACGCCAAAGCGTTCTCCGAGCGCGCGCCGGGAGATCCGGTAGTGGAGCTCGCCAGCTTGCTGGAACAGTGGCTCAACGCCGGCAGCCCGCCCGACCGCTTCGTGCTCGTGAACACCAACACCAACAGCGCGGCCAGCCCCTATCTGTTGGACAAGAAGGTGGGCGCGGCGCTGACGAACCTCGGCAGCTGCATCCCGGACAAGCACAGCGTGGGCACCGACAAGGACGCCGCCAAGAAGCTCGACGCGTTCTTCAAGAACGCCACCGAGCTTCCCGACCACCTGGCCGACACCGACATCGTTTCTCTCGACTCCGAGCTGCTCGCGCGCCGGGGCGTGATCGCGTTCGCGCCCGCGTACACGCTGTGGGCCGACAACGCCAAGAAGATGCGCGCCGTGCGCGTTCCGGTCGGCGAAGCCATCAGCTTCGACAAGGCCAAACAGCGCTTCACGATCCCGCCCAACACCCGCTTCTACAAGACCTTCGTCAAGCGCATCATCGACGACGATGGCAAGGCGCGCTACCGCAAGATCGAAACACGCTTGATCGTCTCGCGCCCCGATCTGCCCAGCTACAACCTCGCGCCACACCCGCGCACCGCAACCAAGTCGCTGTTCGGAACCTACGTGTGGAACGACGCGGAAACCGACGCGGTGTTGCTGCGTGACCCGCTGCGCAACGGCAAGCCGTGGCGCGATCATCTCTTGACCCTGATCACCGACGCGCCCGGCGCCAAGAAGATCACCGACACCAATCCTCCGAACGTTCAGGATGCGCTCGACAAGGCCGGCGTGATCCGCACCTACGCGCTGCCGGGCTCCGAGCGCTGTTGGCAGTGTCACCAGGGCTCCGACAACGCCAGCTTCGTGCTCGGCTTCACGCCGCTGCAGCTGCATCGCCGTCCCATGGGCGAGGGCGGCGTGATCGAACCGGCCGAGCGCGACGAGCTCAATCAGCTGCAACGGTTGATCGACTACGGCGTGATCAAGGGCATGATCTCGCCGAAGGACGTGGTGTTGCTCGAGGACTCCGAGGGCACGCGCAAGCCGCGCAACGACCACGAGCTGCAGGCGCAGGGCTACATGCTGGGCAACTGCGTCCACTGTCACAACGACA
>JADGRE010000152.1 GCA_017881185.1 Pseudomonadota bacterium
GTACCGCTGCGGCCGACGCGCACGACCTCATCTGCGCCCTGCATCAGATAAGCAGGCGCCTCGATGCGATCGCCTCGTCGCTGCATGCCAATCCGGCCGTCGCTGCGCCGCACCCACAGTCGCGTGCGCGTGTGGGTGGGGTCGTCGGTCTCGAACGTAATGGCTTGATAGAAGTGATGAAACGCCGGTTGCGCCACCATCTCGTAGCCACTACGCCACGCCGGGCGGTCGCCGCCGACCGGCGTCCAGAAGGCCACGAGGTCGGGCTTGCGCGACAACACGTAGCGACCATCGCCTAGCTCGTGGCCGATGTACCCCGTTCCGATGCCTGCCGGTGGATGTTCCGCGATGTGCCGGTCGTTCAAGCCGAGCATGTCCAGGCACGGCAACTCATAATAGTACGGCATCGCGCCCGCGGCATCGACAGCCAAGAGCGGCCGCTGCGCCAGGAACATCTTACGCAGGAAGATCCCAATGGGCTGGCCGGTCCAGTGCCAGCGGTCATTCAGAGCTTGCTGACGAAGCGGATCTCCCTGTTGCGCGAGGTAAAGCGAGGCAAGCAGCGCAGGTCCCAAAAGCCACGCCGCGAAGCGCACGGCAGCGCGGCGTTCCCACAGCCATTGCAGGAAGATCAGCGCCAAAAGAGCGAGCAGCACGAACACACCGACCAGGTGTCGGCGCTGCGGGAAGATGTCGCCGCCGATGCGCACCACGTAGCCGACCCAGAGCGCAATGCTGCACAGCGCGAAGAGCGCACGTCGGCGGGCGAGCCTGTCGAACGCGGAAACCACCAGCGCCAGCGCGCCCGCAGCCCACAGCGCAGCAAACGGCTTGAGTGATTCCTGCACGTAGAGTCGTCCCTGCTCCACACGAGCCCAGCTGAACGCTCCCTTGGCGCGGTAGGTGTTGGGCAGGAAGTCTCCGTAGTACAGCTTGCGGAACGCGAGCTGCGCGAGCGTAAAAGCGATCGGCAGTGCGACGAGGGCGCATGCGAGCTTGAACGTTGCGCGACTCGGTCCACGCGCACACAGCAGCGCGACCAGGGCGGCCACGCTGAAGATCGCTCCGTCGGGGCGGACCAGGCACAACAGGCCCAGCGCGAGCGACATGGGCAGCGCCGCTGCCGGTGGCGCCGGTTGCGAGGTGTGCAGCGCTTCCGAGTGGAACGCCGCCGCCATCAGCAGCACGGCCAGCATGGCCTGCTCGAGCCCGCCTATGGACCACGCTGCCACTGGCCCGCACAACGCGACCGCCAGCGCTGCGACGCATGCGAAGAAGACGGCGCCCATGCCCGCGCGGCGCAGGCCGCTCGCGAACAGCAGCGCAAGCACGCCCGCCACGCACGCGCAGCTGAGGACACGGGCCACGAGCACGAGCTCCGGATGCACGAGGCCGCCCGCTGCGACTGCCACCACCCACAGGAAGTTCGAGTAGCCCTCGACGCGTTCGCCGTCGTTCCAGGTCAGGCCTTGACCGTGCAAGAGGCGCGCGGAGTAGCGCAGCGAGATGAAAGCGTCGTCGACGAAGAACGGCATGTAGCTGCGCACGTGGTACGCGAGCGCAGTCGCGCACCCCAAGAACGCGATGCCGGCGAGCACGCGCCGAACGACCATGGGCGGAAGTGCCATCGAGCTACTTGGGCAGGTACAGGAGTAGTGGGCGTATGGTCGCCCCGGACTTGGGCACCAGCGCTGCGCGGTTGCCGATGAAGGTGGGCAAGGCAAGTCGGTAGTAGCGTTCGAGCTGCGGCATCAGCGCGATGCGCTCGTCGAGGATCACCGCGGCAAAGCGCTTGCGCGAGAAGGCGCGCACGTACGACGCCTCCAGCATGGCCTTGGCCCCCCGCGCATCCCGGGTGGTGCGCAGGACATCGACGACGGCCATTTCCTGGGCGTAGCTCGGCCTGCCGATCCGGCGCATGAGGAATGCGTGATGCTGCAGCAGGACTTCGCCGCGATAGCCTGACAACACCTGCATCAGGTGTTCGCCCTCGCGTCGATCGGCTTCCGTCGGGACGACGGAGCGCGGATCCTGGAACAGGAATAGATACTGTGCGGCAGTCAGCAGCAGCACGAACACTTCTGCACCACGGCGCTGGTTGGTCGATGTGTCACGCAGCACAGCGCCGGCACCCAATCCGAAGAACACGGCCAGGGCCGCATGCGCAGGCATGTTGTCGTTCAACCAGCTGCCGCTGTGCACACGCGAAGCGAACGACATCGCGAGCATCGTTCCGAGCATCAACCCGAAGTACAGCCGCCCATCGTCCGCCGGCCCCGTCTCGTCCGTCGGCCCGTGGTCTGCACGCGTCAAGAAGTAGAAGGCCAGCACGACCGCCACAGGCAGCGTGGCGAACACTTCGTGCTTCCAGAAGTCGGTCTTCAGGCTGTCGATGACGACGTGCGTCGTCGGGACCTCGAAAGCGTAGAACCAGTACCAGCCGTGACTTGCTGCGTTGCACACCAGTACCGAGCCCACCAGGATGCCGAGCGCCGGCAGCCCAAACCACAATGCGGCCCGCATGCCGCGGCTCAGCAGCAAACAGAGCCCCAGGGCGGGCATCAGCAGCCCGGCGGGCTGCTTCGCTGCGAAGGCCAGGAAGCTGATCACGGCGCAGGCGATCCAGCGGCCTCGAGTCTGTGCATCGCGTCCCAGGTACAGCGTCCCCAGAGACAGCGCGACCTCGAGCGAATCCACGCGACCGACGTCGAACCACGCACCGCTCAGGCGGTACGTCGCGGCGTACAGGCCCGCCGCAAACAACGCCGGCCAGAACGCGCGCGCTTCGCGGCGCACGATCAGGAAGATCAGCCCCAGAGCAGCGAACGACGCCACGATCGACACCAGGCGCAGGGCCAGGAAGTCGAGTCCGAAGATCCACGTGAACGGCAGCGCCACGTAGTAGAAGAGCGGATTGTAGATGTAGGGGACGAAGGCGATCGACGGCGCGACGAACAGCGGCTTGCCGTGCAGCAGCCGAGCCACATGGTCGACCATGCCGCCTTCCATCCACTCCAGCTCGAAGGGGTGGCCGGCCCTGGCATACGCCAGCCACGCGAACAGTCCGAGGTAGCCCAGCGCTGCAGCGCCACACGCGGCACGTGCGCACCACAGGCTCGCTTGCACTGCCAGCTCCGCAGCGCGATGCCCCATGCTCAGACCCCGCTAGTGCATGCCTTACGCACGGTTGGATCGGACGATCCGCAAAGGAGGCTTCGGGCAGCGCTGTGTGCTGTGGCGGTCACGAGGCCCGGCGGAACTGCGGCAGGGCACGCAGGTGCACAAGCCTTGTTGGCTGCCTAGCTGCCACGGACAGCGATGTCAAGCGCCGCGCTGGCTGCCATGCGCTGCACCGCACCGGAGCGTCGGCGCGCCCATGGTGAACATTACCTGCCACCGTGCTCGCCGCGCCGTGCCACCGAGCGCAAGGAGGCTCTGATGCTGGATTTGTACGTCGATACAGAATTCAAGTTGTGTCAGCTGCGGCAGTGCCCCGAACAGGCCAACCGCTGCTGTAGACGGCCAGCGGAATCCGTTGAAATCTGACCGTCGACCCCTGTCACGCTCGCTGTCGTTCGCTCGGCGCAGGCGATCTTTCCAGCCCAGAGGCGCGATGAACAGCGCTGACCTGCAGCAGCGATGGCACTTGAGGAGCGCGCCGCAGCTGGCCCGACCCGCGCGGCTTCATGTTCCGCGGCATGCTGTGCCCGCTTGCCCTCAGCCACCACCCTCACCAGATCGTCCGACACGCCTCGCTCTCGCGGATGCGCGCATCGCGCGTGACTAGCGGTACCGACCGCGCCATCGCTGTAGCCACGATCAGGCGATCGGCAGGATCCGCGGGGACCGCGGCAGGCAGCTGCAGCGACAGCGCCGCGATCTCCGGCGTGATCTCCGCCACCGTGACGCCCGCACCATCCACGATCTCTGCCACCGACGCCTCGACCGTGCCCGCGGCGCGCAACCGACCCGCATGGAACAACGCCGCCAGCTCCCACAGCGTGATCGAGGCGATCGCAAGCTCGCCGCGTGCAGCGGCGCGCCTAATCGCGCCGGCGGCCTCGCGCGAGAGCTTGCGCGGCTCGGCCACCAGCCACACCAGCACGTGCGTGTCGAGCAAGATCACCGCAGCGCTTCCCAGGTCTTGCTCGGCACGATGGGGGACTCGATGTCGCCGGTGATCTCGAGCCGATCTGAGAGACAGCCGAAGATGTTCCGAGCGGGCTCGGCGTCGAGCGGACCGACTTTGACCACTGGTCGACCCTTCTTCGTGATGATCACGGCCCGTCGTGTGGCGGCCACGTCGTCCATGATGCGCAGGCACTTGGCCTTGAAATCGCCGGCGGCGATGGTCTTGGGTGACTTGGACGAGTCCATGGTCATAATCTAGTGACCATGTGGCTCCGAGGCAAGCAGTTTCCGCAACGCGGGTGCATGACCTTGGGCGTGCCGTCGTAATGCCGCAGGCCCATCGTGCCGAACACCTTCAGCACCAGCACGGCGAGATAGTTTTCGATGGAGTCTATCAACATCATGGCGCGCCTCCGATCGTGGGCCAGGGCTGTGCGACCGCCCGCAGCCGCGTCAGCCCCGGCAGGAAACTCGCGGGTCATTCGGCCTTGGCGCAACGTGTAGCAGTCCAGATCTCCCTTTTCGGTGGTGCCCGGTCGGAACGCCAATCGCCGCGGCCGCGCCGCCAGAACACATTGGCTTACCCGAAGCCACGGCGAAATGGCTGCTATCTACGGGTGGGTGAGTGCGTTCGGTTGCGTGTGTCGCTGGCTATCCGTACCCTGGATGGAGGGCAATGTTGCGGGAAGGTGATGTCCACGACCTCGTTTCGTGATCGAAAGTCGACGGTTTGCGCGGCGCGCGTGGTGCTCGCGATGCTCGCGGGCTGCTCTTCCTACGACGCCGGCCTGCTGCATCAGCGCAGTGATGCCGGGCCCGATGAGCGAGATGGCGGCTCTGTGCTCGTCGGCAACGCGGGCCGGGGCGCAGCCGGTGTCGGTGGCAGCGCGGGGAGCCACGGCGATTCCGGGGCTGCGGGTACGGGTGGCAGCGCTGGAAGCGGCGCCGTTGGCTGCCATCCCAATCCCGACATCAACAACGAGGTTTGCTCGGTGGTTTGTCCCGAGCAGTGCAACGGTCTCGACGACGACTGCGATCGGCAGATCGACGAGGGTGAGGCCAGCGACAACTGCAAGTTGGCTCATGCGACTGCCACCTGCGACCGCGCCGCGCACGAATGCGTCGTGATGGGATGTTCGGTCGGCTTTCACGACTGCGACGGGTCGTCGGTGAACGGCTGCGAGAGCGAGTGGAACGAACCGAACAACTGCGGCTCGTGTGGCCACAGCTGCGGCGTGCTGAACGCAATCGCTGGCTGCTCGAAGCACAAGTGCGTCGTGCTGGGCTGTGACAAAGGCTTTCTCGACTGCGACAGCGAGCCGCTGACTTGCGAGACGCCGAGCAACACGCTGACGGACTGCGGCGGCTGTGATGTCCAGTGCAAGACCGTGGCGAATGCCTCGCCGAGTTGTGCGAGCGGGACCTGCGGTGTCGACAAGTGCAACGCCGGCTACGGCGACTGCGATCACGACGGCAGCAACGGCTGCGAGCAGGTGCTGAACACGCTCGACCACTGCGGCGCGTGCGACACGCCATGCCAGCTCTCCGGCACGCAGGCGACGTGCGACAACAGCGCGCAGGTCTGCACGTCGACCGGTTGCGATCTGGGCTGGGGCGATTGCGACGGCGACGCGCAGAACGGCTGCGAGTCACTCGCCACGGCGATCAACTGCAAACAGTGCGGCAAGGCTTGTTCGGTCAGCGCGCTGCAGCACGTGACCAGCGCGAGCTGCGGCAGCAGCAGCGGCTGCGTGATCGCGTGCGCCCCGGGCTGGGGCGATTGCGATGGCGATGCGCAGACGGGCTGCGAAGCGCGCCTCGACACCATCACCCACTGCGGAACGTGCGCCGCTTGCCCCACGCCGCAAAACGGCCTTCCGAGCTGCGTCAGCGGCGTGTGCGGCCTCGCGGGTTGCAACCAAGGCTTCGGGCACTGCAGCGGCGGCGCTGCCAACGGCTGCGAGACGTCGCTCGACACGCTGCAGAACTGCGGCAGCTGCGGTGTCGCCTGCAACAAGGCCGCATGCGGCGGCGGAAACTGCAGCGCGATCGACTGCAGCTCCATGCCGGGCCTCGCAGACTGCAACGGCGACGGCGTGACTTGCGAGACCAACCTCGGCACGGACCTGAACAACTGCGGGGCTTGCAACAACGTCTGTCAGTTCGACGGGAGCGTGACCCCGCACGGCACCAAGGTCTGCAACTCGCAGCGCTGTGGCGTGAGCTGCAACGCCGGCTTCGGCGATTGCGACGGCAACTACAAGAACGGCTGCGAGACTGCGCTGAACACGCTGGTCAACTGTGGCGGGTGCGGGCAGGGCTGCGCCATTGCAAACGCCAGCGCGACCTGCGCCACGGGTAGCTGCAAGGTCGCCACGTGCAACGCGGACTACGCCGATTGTGACGGCGACCAGAAGAGCTGCGAGACCGCGCTTGACACGCCGGCACACTGCGGCGCATGCGGGACGCAGTGCAGTCTGCCCAACGCCATCGCCAGCTGCGGCGGCTCGGGCGGGGCTCGTGTCTGCACGGTGAGCGGCTGCACCCAGACCTATTACAAGAACTGTGATGGCGTCGCGGGCAACGGCTGCGAGGTGGACTCACGCACGGACGTCGCGAACTGCGGCACCTGTGGCAGCAATTGCAGTGCGTTGCCCGCCGTGATGACGGCCACGTGCTCCGGCGGCGCGTGTGGCATCAGCGCGTGTCAGCCGGGCTATGGCAATTGCACCGTGGCGCCGGGCTGCGAGACGCCCGTGAACACCGTGCAGAACTGCGGTAGTTGCGGTAACGCCTGCGCGATGCTCGCCAACACGCAGACTACGAGCTGCGATGCGGCAAGCTCGAGCTGCAAGGTCGGTAGCTGCAAGACCGGCTTCGGCAACTGCGATTTGCTCGACAGCACCGGTTGCGAGACCACGCTCACGGGCAACATCGATCACTGCAACGCGTGCAACGTCGCATGTGCCTTGAACATGGGCGTCACGGGCCACGGCTCGCTCTCCTGCGACGTGGCTGGCTGCGGCATGGCCTGCGCCACGGGCTTCGGCGACTGCGACCACGACTACAAGACCGGCTGCGAGACCGACCTCGCCTCGAACACGGCCAACTGCAACGCGTGCGGCAACGTCTGCGCGTTCAACTCGGGCGTACATCCGTACGGCACGCTGTCGTGCACGCCCCAGGGCTGCGGCATCGCGTGCGACGCCTATCACGACGACTGCGACGGCGATTACAAGAACGGCTGCGAACGCAACACTGCCGCCACCGGTCCGTGCGGCACGAGCAACCCCTGCACGGGCGTGACGTGCAGCGCGCTCGATCAATGCCACAACTCGGGCGTCTGCGATCCGTTGATGGGCGTGTGTAGCAACCCGACCAAAGCGAACGGCGCAGCTTGCAGCGACGGCGACATGTGCACGCAAACGGACACCTGCCAGGCCGGCGCGTGCATTTCAGGCGCTGCCGTGACTTGTCCCAACGCGGACCCGCAATGCCATACCACCGGGGCTTGCAATCCAACGACGGGCGTTTGTGCGAACACGGGCCAGAAGGCCAACAACACGGCATGCAACGACGGCAACGCAGGTACCGTCAACGACGCTTGCAGCAACGGCACGTGCCGGGGCACGGCGCCGTGCACGGTGGATTCCAATTGCGGCAACAGCGAGTACTGCGCCACGGGCAGCGGCTCCTGCCTGGCCAAGGGCAGCAGCGCAGCCGCGTGCACGGCACCCAACCAGTGCATGACGGGTGCGTGCACGAGCAGCGCTTGTGGGTCGTGCCTGTACGCCGGCTGGAGCACCAGCAACATCGGCATCAGCAGCGCATGCACCGACACCACCGCGAGCACGTGCATCAATTCGAGCAATCTCGCGAGTGCGCCCGCGGCCACGCTCGGCTGCAACCAGACCATCGACACGAGCACGCTGAGCGCCGCGTCGAGCACGCTCGGCGTGTGCGGCACGAATCTGCCTTATGGTGTGCGCACGCAAAGCACCAGCGGCGGTCCGAGCGTGGTGGTGTTCTGGCTCAAGAGCCTGACGGTCAGCTCGGGCTTCAGCCTTTCGCTGATCGGCAACAAGCCGGTCGTGTTCATCGTCGATGGCGCGGTCAGCATCGCGGGCCAGCTCGGCGCCAGCTCCACGACAAACAGCGTGGCGGGCGCCGGCGCGCCAGGCGTTTCGTGCGCGGCGGGCGCCGGAGCATTCCTCTCGACGAACGCAGGGTCGAGCGGTGGCGGCGGTGGTGGTTTCCAAACCGCGGGCGCGCAGGGCGGCCTGGGCGATTACGGTCAAGGCACGCGCGGCGGCGCGGGCGCCGTCGTGGCGACGAGCACGAGTCTGGTTCCGCTGCGTGGCGGCTGCAGCGGCGGCAGCGGCGGTATCGGTCATCAGAAAGATGCAAGCAGCCCGACCAGCGCGGCAGGCGCCGGCGGTTACGGTGGCGGGGCGATTCAGATCAGCGCCAGTGGCACCATCACGATCACCGGCGCAATCAATGCAGGCGGTGGTGGCGGTGGCTTTGCCGCAATCCCGGCGAACAGCAATGCATGGTCGGGCGGCGGCGGCGGTGGCGGTGGTAGCGGCGGTGCGGTGTTGCTCGAAGGCGCGAGCGTGACCGGCAACGCGAACGTCTTCGCGAACGGCGGCGGTGGTGGTGGTGGTGGTGCAGGCAAGAAGGGCACCGGCAGCGTTGTGAGTTGCGTGACCGTGGGCACTGCAGGCAGCACCGGCAGTGCCAACACCACACTGGCCGCTGGAGGCCACGGCGCAGCCACGGCCAACACCAGCAGCTGCGTCTCGAACGCGACGACGCCATGCCTCAATGCCGGCGCCGGCGGCAACGGCTACACGACGACCTCGGCCGTGAGCGCGGGCCAAGACGGCGAACACTGGGAAGGTGGCGCAGGCGGTGGTGGTGGCGGTGGGCGAATCGTGATCGGCGCGGCGCATGCCGCGAACACCGTGGCGCCGATCTGCGACGACGCGAAGGCATCGACTGCCGACACCTGCAGCCCAGGCTTCATCGGCTGCCTGCACGGGACGCCCGTGGCCGACGGAACCTCGTGCAAAGACGACGGCAATCCGTGCAGCATCGACGCCTATTCGGCGGGCGCGTGTGTACACACGACCGCCGCGCCGTCGAGCACGCTGTGCGGCAAGTCCGGCGACGCTTGCATCTCGGACGTCAAGTGCAGCGGCAGCTCGACCACGTGTCCCGCGGCCAGCACCGGCTACAAGAGCTCGGGGAGTAGCTGCAGCGACGCCAACGCCAACACCTCGCCCGACGCGTGCAATGCGAGCGGCGTGTGCGCGAGCACGCTCAATCTCTGCGTCGGCGTGCCCTGCGCGGCGCTCGACCAATGCCACAACGCAGGCACCTGCGCCCCGAGCACGGCCCTGTGCAGCAACCCAAACAAGGCCGATGGCACGGCCTGCGACGACGCCAACGGGGTTACCAGCAACGACGTTTGCGTCAACGGCGTGTGCACAGGCGGCTGAGCCCGTCTCAAATTCGATCGCGGCTCACAGGCAATACAGGCACCCACGAGAGCCTGGTTGCCCCGAACTTGCTGTGCATCGAAACGACTGTGCTTGCGCCTGGCAGCCAGTAGAGCTGTCGCTCACACATGGCACAACCTGCGGCGTTCCGACGCAGCTGACATGCTGGCTCGATGCTTGCTATTCGCTTGCAGCTAACGACGATGCGGCTGCGAATCTACCATTGGCGCTGCGTACTTCCGCCCGTTCGGGGCAGAAGTACGCAGTCTCGGCTGAGTCACTGGCGCAATACGGCACGAGTCGTGTTCGTGATTGTGGCGGCGCTCTGCATCCATGGCTGCAGTACGCAGCGTGACGAGGACGCCACCAGCGTCGAGCGCGACGCTGGCGTGGAGCACGATGGCGGGGTTGCCGTGGTCGACGCTGGGTATCCAGACGCCGGCAGCGGTCCCCAGCTTTCCCCGATCGCACTGGAGAACGCACTGCCCGGGACAACGGCGTGGGAGATTTCCGGATCCGCGTCGGCGAAGCATCAAGTGGAGGGTTATGCGTCGACGACGTCGGCCGCGCCCAAAGAGACGGTCCAGCTCTACGTCAGCACCGATCGGCCACGCGTCGTACGTTGGGAGCTGTATCGCCTGGGCTTCTACCAAGGTCTCGGCGGACGGCTGATCGCGCAGGGCCCCGCAGTTTCCGTCAACCGCCAGCCGAGGTGCCCGACCGATGCGCTCACCGGCATGGTCGCGTGCCACTGGCAGAGCACGTTCGCAGTTCCGATTGCAGCTGACTATCTCAGCGGACAGTATCTCTTCAAATTGATCGCCGACGAGCAGTACCAGAGCTACGTACCGCTCTTGGTGCGCGAGGCGCGGCCGCGTGCGCCGGTGCTCGTGCAGTCGAGCGTGAATACCTGGCAAGCCTACAACGCCTGGGGCGGACTCAGCTTGTATCATGGTCATCAGCCGCCAGCGGGCGCGGCGTACCAGAAGAGCGAGGCGGTCACGGTGAGCTTCGATCGGCCGTTCAGCGGCCGTGGTGCGGGAGATCTGCTCATTTCCGAGCTCTTCATGATCGAGTGGCTCGAACAAGAAGGCTTCGACCTCGCGTACGTCACGAACGTCGACATCGACGCCGAGCCCAACTTGCTCCAGCATCGGAAACTGTTCGTGTCGATGGGGCACGACGAATACTGGTCGACCAATGAGCGCGCGACTCTCGACACCGCTGCGGCTGCGGGCGTATCGATGGCATTCGTGGTCGGCAACAGTGGCTACTGGCGGGTGCGTTACGGCGCGTCTGCGTCCGGCGCGGCGCGGCGCACCATGACCTGCTACCGCGATGCGACACTCGACCCGGTGCACGACGCCATCGATACGACCGTGCGCTTTCGCGACGCACCACACGCACGGCCCGAGGATGCATTGATCGGGGAGATGTACGAAGGCTTGAACGAGCTCGACGGCTATCCGCAGGTCGTCGCGGATCCTTCGCACTGGATCTACGACGCAACCGGCGTGCATGCGGGTGAAGTGCTGCCCAACATCATGGGACAAGAGTGGGATCACGTGTACTACGACTCGACGACGCCACCGGATGTCGAGATCGTGGCGCACGCCATGGGTATTCGCACCCAGGGGTTTGCGGTTGCCGGCGATGTCAGCGTCCACTACCCAACGGACCACAGCTTGGTGTTCGCGGCAGGCTCGATCCACTGGGCTTGGGGTCTCGCTCGCAATGGCTTCGTCGACGCCCGCGTCCAACGCATGATGGAGAACGTGTTCGCGCGCGCCGGCGTCGCGCCTCTGCATTTTACTGAAGTGGTCGCAGCTCCTTCGCTGGCGCCGACCACACCCGCGCCAGCGCTGCACGTGCTCGCAGGATCGCTGGCACCTGGATACCGCGACGGTCCCGCGACGGACGCGCTGTTCAACGCGCCTGCGGGTGTGGCAGCGGATGGCGGCGGCACGGTGTATGTCAGCGATCAACGCAACCACCGCATTCGCGAGATCTCCACCCAAGGCGTCGTCTCCACACTCGCCGGCTGCGGGTCGACGGACACGATGGAAGGCTCGTACGCCGATGGGCACGGCGGCGCGGCGTGCTTCAACGCGCCCAGTGGCATCGTGGTCGGCCACGATGGCGTGATCTACGTGAGCGACACGGGCAACCACTGCATCCGCGCGCTGACCCCCGGCGGTGACGTCACCACCTTCGCCGGTGCATGTACCGTGTCCGGTCGCTCGGACGCGAGCACGCATGCGGCAGCGCGCTTCAACTACCCGCGCGGTCTGGCGTTCGGTCCCGACGGCGCGTTGTACGTCGCCGACAGCGGCAATGCGCTGGTGCGGCGAATCGACGCCTTCGGCGTGACTACCGTCGCGTCGGGGCTGCCCAACGTGTCCGGTGTTGCGGTCGACCACGTGGGCACGCTCTATGCCGTGTCGGACGACGCGGCACGCCTCTACGCCGTGCACCGCGGCCAGGTCGTCGTGATCGCGAATCACGCCGGCACCTTCGGAGACCGCGACGGACCAGCGGGCGCAGCGCAGTTGCGCCCGGCCGACGGCATCGTCGTGGACGGCGGCAAGTTGGTGTTCTCGGACAGCGGAAACTACAAGCTGCGGACCTTGAGTCTCGGCAAGACGCCCCTGGTTGCAACCTTCGTCGGAGAAGAGTCGGCACACGCTCCGCTGCTTCACCTACCTCGCGGCGTTGCTCTGACGGCGACCAGCCTGCTCGTCGCGGACACCGGGAACAATCGAATCGTCTCGGTGCCGCGGCCCGCGCCGTAAAGTTGTTGCTCTTCGCCGAGCGCGCTTTGCGACCTCAGGGAGTCGCGTGTACAGCTGCCACGCTCGGCTGAAATGCTCGCGCGTGCTGTTCGAACTCGAAGCGCAGCGCCTCCTGCACGGCAGGCCGCGCGCGATGCCGTTTGTAGAACGCGCGCAGACTCGGATACGGCTCGAGCGAGACCTCCGCGTAGCGCAAGAGCGTGAGCGCCCACCACAGGTACGCGTCCGCAACGCTGAAGCCCGCACCCAGCAGACCCTCGCGGTCCGTGAGGTGTTGCGTCACCACCGCGAGCGGCCGGGGCAGGCTCTGCCGCGCATACGCTCGGCAGCGCTCCAGGACAGCAGCACGCCAACCGCGCTCTGGCAGCGACTCACAGCGAGCCATGCGAGGCTGCCCGGCACCACCCGGACCCATCGCGATCGGTGCCGCTTGACAGACCCGGGAGGAAACTCGAGGGTTATTGGGCCTTGGCGCTCCACGCGTCAGCTGTTGGAGCACGATCAGCGTGGGCATGCCAGAGCGACGCCCCGCGCTGTGCTCGGTCCAGTTTGGCTGCGCCGCAGATTCGGTCCCGCGCAAACTTGTCCCGCGGGACAATATTGGAGCGGCCGATCGGGCCGGAGCCTGGCACTGCGTGCGCACGGGGCTCGGTTCCCGCTTGGTGAGTATCTTGCATGAGGACTGGAAATAACCTGGACGCAAAAGATGAAGCTGTATCTCTGCAAGCGCACAGGCGCTCTCCTGCTGCTCTCGCTGGCAGCCGCTTGCGCACCCCCGCATTCGAAGAATGCGGGAATGGATGCCGGAAGCGCAGCCACTGACGGTGGGGGTAGCGGAACCAGTGGCGCAGGAACGGGTGCGAGCGGCACAGGTAGCAGTGGAACCAGTGGCGCAGGAACCAGTGGCGCAGGAAACGCTGCAAGCGGCACAGGCAGCAGTGGAACTAGTGCTGCAGGAAACGCTGCAAGCGGCGCAGGCAGCAGTGGAACCGGTGCTGCAGGAAACGCTGCAGACGCAGGAGACCCTGCGATCCCGACGAACGGTGCCGGCGTTGTGAACCTCGCAACCGCGGGCAACTTTGTGATCCTCGCCAAGAGCGGGATCTCGACGGTGCCAAAGTCAGCGATCACAGGCGACATCGGTGTCAGCCCCGCAGCTGCCACCTACATCACCGGCTTCTCGCTGACCGCAGCTGCCACGAAGGTGTTTTCGACT
>JADGRE010000153.1 GCA_017881185.1 Pseudomonadota bacterium
CGCGCAGGTCGTGTGGAATGGGGGTGCGTGTGCGGCGGGAGGTCGCGATGCCGTCGGCGACGTGCTGCATGGCGGCGGCATTGCCCGCGTAGGGTGGAAGCTCGAATAGCGAGCGCTGCGCCACCGCGTCGCGCGGTAGGCCTACGGCGCGCAGGTAGCCATCGCTGACGACCACCACCCGGTTCTGGTCGTCGAGCAGCAACTGCGACTCGGCGGTGGCCTCGAAGACGCGCCGAAAGTCGATGGTGCCTGGCATGCAGCACGCACCATAGTGAGGTTGCAGCTGCTCGTCTAGAGGCCAAGAAGCAGTTGAGCTCGGCGGCTCGCCTGCAACTGCACCGCTGCTCAGCGTGAGCCCGTGCTATCGATGATCAGCTCGAAGCCGTGCGCAGGCGACAGCGCACGATCGGCGTCCGGCACCTTCTCGGAAAGCTGAGTCACCACCAGCACAATCGCCGCTGTGTCAGGCGTTAGCGCGACAGGAATGTAGCTGTGGGGCAAGCGCCGCTCGGCCGCCTTCACGCGACCCAGCTCACGACCGGCCTGATCGAGCCGGATGGCGACCACCGACCACCGCGGGCCAAGCTCGCCGCGCAACCACACCTGTACGCCATTGGTGGCGGCGAGGCCGCTGGTGGTCAAGCGCACGTAGGCGCTGCCCAGCAGAGGCAGACCTTCACTGGCGCTGCGCAGGTGCGCGGGCAACTGCGCGGGCGTCAGGTCTGCGAGCAGGGGGATCTCGGCGTCCGACGGCAGCCCTCCGAGCGTGCGGTAGGCCGCCGCCTGCGCGCGCGGCCGCGGCCCCGAGAAGAAGCGCGCCGCAGCCAGCTCCTCGAGCGTGTCTTGCCACTGCTCGTGGCTCGAGTCTTTCAGCACTTGCGCCAGCACCTCCCACAGATCGGGCGAGCTGCGCAGCACGCCAGGGTCGACGAGGCCGCGACTGCGCTGACGCGTGAGCTCCCACAGTGCCTGCACGAAGCGCCCACTGCCGCCGTCGTGCCGCTCCGACAAGAGCGCGAGGGCCAGCGCTCCTGCGCCCGCGCTGCGCGGGTCGTGGTCGAGCATGCCTGCATCGGGTGCGCGTTGGGCTTGCACCATGCTCTGCTCGCAGCCCGGCTCGTCGAGCAAGAGCCAGGCGGCGAAGTCGCCCGTCGCGCGCAGCCAGCTGCTGGCCTCCGCGGGGTCCTGGCCACGCAACGCGGCTTGCGCAAAGGCGCTCACTACGCACGCCGGCAGGGACGCAGGCGGCAGGGACGCATCCACCACCGCGTAGGTCTGAGCGGCGTCGAAGTCGGAGATCGCGATGGGGGCATCGACCTCGGCAAACGCCGCAGCGCGCGGGTGATGCTCGAGGTACAGGTCGAAGCCGAGCGTGCCGCCATAGCCGCCATCCGGATACGGCAGCGGCCAACCCCGCGCACGCAAACCGTCGTACGCCGCTTCGAGCGCACGCAGCGCAGCGCGCACAGGTCGCAGCGGCAGGTCGCGGGGCGCGTGCACGTGCAGCGGCCAACGCCAGGAATCCAGGCGAATCTCCGGGCCCGAAGGCCGCCTCACCGGGTCGGGCTCGGGCACCACCTGACCGCGCCAGACCTTGGGTGCGAGCGCCCACCTGGCCCAGGCGTCGATCGCGCCGTCGGCCCGCACCCGCGCACATGCGAGGGCCGCGCTGAGGGCCACGCTGAGGACAAGACCTACCGACATGTGTGCTGACAGACGGGTCATGCAGGTCCCGGGCGCCGCCGGCTGGCGCAACCTTTCGAAGAATCTGGAGGATTGGACACGAGAAGCGCTATCCTCGTAAACGCCGATGGAGCGTACATGACCGATTCCCACTTCGACCCGGGTGGATTCTTTCAATTCGATCTTGCGCATGGGCGGGTGAGGACGCGCGGTGGGGCGCGCGTGATCGTGCTGGCCGAGAACGTGCTCGCGCCGCTGATCATGACCGCCGTGCAGAATGGCGACCTCACCGCGATCCGCACGCTGGGCAGCCAGCTGGGCTCGATCGTGGGGCAGTCCCTGCCTGGCCAGGCCAACACGCTGAGCCCTCAGATCGTGCTCACTCACGCCGGCGCAGTGATGTCGCTGTACGGCTGGGGTCGCTTGAAGCTCGAGCAGTGGGGCGGAGCGCTGGTGCTGGTGGTCGAAGGCCTGCCTCCACTGGACGAAGACAACCTCGCCGTGGCCGCGCTGCTGGGCGGCATGTTCTCCACGCTGTGCAGCGCCGAGGTCGCGTGCGTGCCCATCGCGCGCACCACCAAGTACATCATGGTCGACCCGCGCATCGCCGAGCAGGTCTGGGCGTGGTCCAAGAGCGGCGACAACCTGGCCACCATCGCCAGCAAGCTCACCCCCACGGAGACCGCATGAGCGCCGGCCAAGTAGAGCGTCTGCAAGCACTGCTCTCGCGCGTGCAAGCCAACCGCGACAAGCCGCGCGCCGTGCGTGCGCCCGCACAGACCACAGCTGCCCCCGTGGCCGCCGTTTTGCGCGCCGCCGTGCCGCCGCCAACAGCTGCGGCGCCCATGGCTGCCAGCCCGATGGCGGCACACCCCCCCGTGCGCGAGCCTTCGCCCGCCGCAGCCTTGCCGCGCGGCGAGAGCGGTGGCGTGGTGGAAGAACGCGTGAACATCCCCGATCGCGTGAGCTTGCCGCAGCGCCCGGCAACAGCCGCGCGACCCGCGACGCAGCCAGTGGCGCGCGAGTCGATGTCGCAAGATGCTGCGCGCAGCAGGCCCGCACGCGATCGCACGGCCACGCCGCTCGAGATGGCCGTGGAAGGCGAGCTCAATCGCCCCACCGCCGAGATGGCCGTGGAAGGCGAGCTCAATCGCCCCACCGCCGAGCCCGCGGCAGCGCCGCGCCCTGCATCGCGCGCGACCACCTCGGCCACCGAGCGCCTCATGCCCGCGGTCTCGGCTGCCAGCTCGGATTCCGGCCAATACGACGCCGCCGAAGCCGATCTCGAGATGCCACTCACCCTCGAGCCGCAGCCCGTCATCGAACCGCAGCGGCCGATCGCGCAAGTCGTGAGCAAGCATGCTCCGCAGCTCGACGCCACCTTCGGCGCCATGCTCAAGCGCTCGCTCTCGCTGCGACCGCACTGAACCAGAGACCGCCCACATGTTGCTCGTCGTCGACGTCGGAAACACCCACACCGTCCTCGGTCTCTACGAGGGCAAGAAGCTCATCCACCACTTCCGCATCCAATCGGAGCGCGGGCGCACCGAAGACGAATACCACGTCATCTTCGCCACGCTCGTGCAGCTGGCGGGCGTGCAGACCGGGATGATCAACTCCAGCATCCTCGCGTCGGTGGTGCCGCCACTGACCGAGTCGATCGTGCGTGCCGTGCGCCGCGCCTTCGGCCACGACATCGTGGTGGTGGGCCCCGGCATCAAGACCGGCATGCCCATCTTGTACGAGAACCCGCGCGAGGTCGGCGCCGACCGCATCGTGAACGCCATCGCGGCCTACGAGCGCGTGCATGGCGGCGTGATCGTGGTCGACTTCGGCACGGCCACCACCTTCGACTGCGTGTCCAACCGCGGCGAGTATCTGGGCGGCGCCATCGCTCCGGGCATCTCGCTCAGCGCCGAGGCGTTGTTCGCGCGCGCGGCACGCTTGCCCAAGGTCGAGATCACGCGACCGCCGCACGTGCTCGGGCGCAACACCGTGCACTCCATGCAGTCGGGCCTGGTGTTCGGCTATGCAGGCTTGGTCGACGGCATGATCGAGCGGCTGCGCGCCGAGATGGGTTACCCGTGCGCGGTGCTCGCGACCGGCGGCGAAGCCCAGCTCATTCGTTCGGAGTCGAAGACCATCGACGAGATCGATCCGCATCTCACGCTCGATGGCCTGCGCATCTTGTTCGAGCGCCAGAAGTAGAACGCGGCTGTCGGCAGTGCTTCAGTACGCGCGCAGCAACATGACCAGCGCCGCGACGCTGACCGCCAGCACCGTGCCTGCGAGCAGGTAGATCATGACGTCTGCATCTGCGCGCGCAGGCTTGTCGGGCGCGGGTCGTGAGGGTGCGACTGACGCAGCGGGCGCAAGCGGCTCGGTCTTCTCCGGCACGGGTGCAGGCGCCGGTGGCGTGTAGGGCACGTCGGGCTCACAAGCGAGCGCATCGAGCGAGGCCTGCGCCGGGTCTTCGAAGAGCAAGCGCGTGCTGCCGAGCACCAGCTCGTCGCCGTCACGCAAGCGCCGCGACTGCACCGCTTGACCGCCGTGCACGATGGTGTGGCCAGCGCCCAGGCTCTTGATCAAGATGCCATCGAGATCGTGCACGACCTCGGCATGTTCGCGTGCAAGCTCGGGATCGGCGAGCACCAGCTGACAGGACTCGGCCTGACCGATGAGACTGCGCGAGGGCGACGCGGGGATCTCGAAGCTGCTGCCGCTCCCAGCACCGCTGAGAACACACAAGCGTGGCGACGCGATGCGCGGACCGTTCGGCGCTGGCGTCTGCCGCAACAAACGCCGCGCCAGCTCGGCCGTGCGCTCGGCGCTCATCGGCTCGATGACGAGCGGCTGCAGATGGAACGACAGCTGGTACGCGCCGAGCTCCAGGCTGTCGGCGTCGCGCAGCTTGCGCCCGCGATCGCCGCTCAAGCGCTGCCCGTTGAGCTTGGTGCCGTTGGTCGAGCCCGCGTCCACCAGCCACCAGGCGTCGTCGCGCAGCAGCACGGTGGCGTGCGTGTCGGAGATCGTGCCATCGGGCAGACGCACGTCGGCCGCAGCGCCACGGCCGATTACGACGCGGCTCTGGTCGAACACCAACTCGATGTCGCCGGGTACAGGTTGCCCTCGGCGCGAGCGCACTACGAAGCGAACTCCCATCAGACACCCGAAGCTAGCTGGCGCAGCCGTGGGGTCAAGGATTTGGGTAGCCCAAGCGGCCGAGCGAGCGCCTGTAGAAAATTGGACGTTTGCTGCTGCTTTTGCGACCTGTCGAAGCAGCCCCCAAAGCGGCGAGGTCCCAACCATGCTCAGCACCCTCGAACGACGTCAGGCACAAAGCGCACGTATTCCCTTCGGCATCCTCGTGGCGCTCAGCCACGCGCACGACGATCACCAGCACGACCCCGACCACGACGACGCGTTCGAAGCGGACGCCGTGGATCTGAGCCCCGGCGGGTTGTCGCTGCGCTCGGCCTGCCTACCCGAGGTCGGTGCGCAGCTGCTCTGCAGCTTCGAGACCGTGCCCGGAGGCACCCGGGTGTCGAGCCGCGGCGAGGTGGTCTGGACCCAGCTGACGGGCGAGCGCAGCGGCGAGTTCGGCCTGCGCTTCCTGGATATCGAGCCGGATACGCGTGCGTTGATCGACGAGATGGTGGCCGAGCGCAGCAGCACGGGCAAGCCGCGCACAGCCGGGCAAACGCCCGGCGCGCCCGCAGCGAAGCTGGATCTGGACGGCGTGGGTGCGCCGCTCGACACGCGCTTGATGTACGCCGGCGGTGGTGCGGCGGTGTTCGAGCAGCGCCTGGATCTGCTCGAGCTCGGACGCGGCGTGGTCGCCCATGCGGGCGCAGCGCTCGGACGCGGCAACATCTCGGATGTGGCGCTCTACATGCGCGGCGACGTGCCGGTGTTGTCGGTGACGGTGAGCTTCGAAGGCGGACAGTCGCTGTTCGGAGAGTTCGACTGGGACGCCAAGGTCGCACAGGACAACGGCAGCGATACCGCGCGCGATCTCGATGCGCCGGCGCTCGCGCGCCGCTCGACGCCCGCTGACACGGCCGCGCCGAGCGACCTAACGACGCTCGATGCAGCCGCCAGCAGCGAGCCGCGGCGCGCCTCGTCCGTCACGATGACGGAGTTCCGCTCGAGCTTGGGCGAGCCGCGGGTGGTCGACGCGCGGGCCAGCGCGCAGGACGAGCGCGAGCACACAGCGGACGACGCTGACGATGCCGACGCGCAGACCAGCGCTGAGCTGGACGACGTGCCCGCAGCACTGATGGGCGGTGCCGCACAGCACGAGCCCAGCGCGGACGACGACGACGAACGACGCGCGCTGTACGCGGACGAGGCAAGCGACGAAGACCGACCGACGATCGTCAGAGCTGCCAGCGCTGCACGCGCCGAGGCGCAGCCCGTCCTGCATCTCGACTCGCACGACGAGACCGAGCAATGGGCGCATCCGCTGCCGGATTCTGCGCGCGCTTCGGTGCTGGTGCGCTTCCTGCGGATCTTCGCGGCCATCGTCGCGACGCTGCAGCGCGGGTTCGGCTGGGCGAAGACTGCGCTCGGGCCGACCGGTGCTCGCTCGCTCGCCGCGAGCGTCGCCGTGGCCCAGCGCTGGCGCAATGCCGGCTGGCCGCGCAAGGCCCACCACATGGGCACCGAGCTGCTCGCCAAGCTGATGGCGCGTCCACGCAGAGTCACCGCGGCGCCGGCGGCGCTACGCAAGACGCAACAGTCCGACCGCAACGTGGTGCGCAGCGCCGTGATGGTCGCGCTCGGTCTCGCGGCGCTCGGCGTCGGTGCCTATGCGCTCGCCCCGAGTGCCGACGACGACATGATCCCCGTGCACCGCTCGGTGTCGGTGCCGCCGGCAGCTGCAAACACGGCCGCCGCCAACAGCGGCTCCGCGACGACGGCGACGACGACCACAACAGCCACAACAGCCACAAGCGCAGCTGCAACGGCCCCGGGGGCCACAACCACCGCCATCCCAGCTCCAGTTGCACAGGCGACGATGAACCCCGCATACGCGCAGAGCATGACGAACCACGCGCCGACGGCGAGCGCTGTCGAGCCGGCGGCCGCGCCGGAAGCTCGCCCCACCACGCCGAGCACGGTTGCAGGCGCACGCGGCGTGCCGGCCGGCTCACCCTACGCAGTCGACGTGCACAACAGCGCGCCGAGCGCGAAGGCAGACGCTGCCCGCAGCAAGCCTGTTGCGAGCAGCTCTACGGCAAGCTTCGGCGCCAAGAGCGTGAGCGGCGCGCGGCGTTTCGTGCTGCGCATGAACGCACCCGTGAAGGCGCTCGAAGGCAAAGCGGAGCGCGACGGCTTCACGGTCAACGTCACCGGTGCCCTGGCCGTGGATCGCGCAGGCCCGATCAAGGCCAGCCACAAGTCCGTGGCGCGCGCTGCCGTGCTCAACAAGGGCGACCACTCGGAGCTGACGATCCGCTTCGTGGACGGCAAGCACCCGATCTACCGGGTGAGCGCACATGGTGCCGAGCTCGAAGTCTTGCTCGGGCCGTGAACGCACCAGCCTCGCCAGGCACTTTCGGCTTCACTCCTTGCTGAGCACCGTGAAGAACGAGCCGTCTCGGCGCTCGACGCGAAGCAAGGCTTTGCCGTCGGCCAGGGCTTTGACCAAATCGTCGGGCGTCTGCACCGAGTGGTGATCGGCATCGACCACCACGTCACCGGCGTGCAGGCCGGCTTCTTCGGCAGGTGAGCCCGGTTGTACGGCGCTGATCACCACCTTGCCTGGGCCTTGGTAGCCCAGCTGGCTGGCAATCTCGGGCGTCAGCGCTTGCAGGCTCAGACCGAAGTGGGCTTCGGAGCCGCCATTCTCGCCCGCGGCTGCGTTGCCGGCATGGCGCGCATCGCTGGGGCGCTCGTCGGTCTTCACCTTGAGGGTTTGCAGCTTACCGTCGCGGCGCACCAGCAACGCCACCTCGCTGCCCACCGGCTTCTTGAGCACGTCGCGCAGCAGGTCTTTGCCTTGCACCACGTCGTCCTGATCCACGCGCTCGATGATGTCGCCCGGGCGAAGGCCGGCACGCGCGGCGGGGCCCTTGTCGACCACGCTGCCCACGAGCGCACCGTGCGTGTCGTGCTTGCCGAGCGAATCGGCCAGCTCCGGCGAGAGCTCTTGAAAGCTGACGCCGAGCCAGGCGCGATGCACGGTGCCGCTGCTCCACAGCTGCTCGCCCACCTGACGCGCCAGGTTGCCGGGGATCGCGAAGCCGATGCCCGAGCCACCGATGATCATGGTGTTGATGCCGAGCACGTGCCCGTCGAGATCGACCAGCGGTCCGCCCGAGTTGCCCGGGTTGATGCTGGCGTCGGTCTGCAGGTAGTCCTCGATCTCGTTGGCGCCCATGCCGCGGCCCTTGGCGCTGAGCACGCCCGCGGTGAGCGTGTAATCGAGGCCGAAGGGCGCACCGATGGCGAGCACCCATTCGCCGACGCGCGCCTTGCTCGAATCGGCGAACGACAGTGCAGGCAGACCCGTGGCGTCGATCTTCAACACGGCGAGGTCCACCGCGGGGTCGGTGCCCGTCACCTTGGCGCGGAAGCTGCGGCCGTCTTTGAGCACCACGTCGATGCGAGTCGCGTGCTCCACGACGTGGTTGTTGGTGAGCACGGCGCCATCCGCACGGAAGATCACGCCCGAACCGGAACCCTTCACGCGCTGCTGTTCGTCTTGTCCCTGGCCTTGGCCCTGCCCATGAAAGAACGGCATGCCGAACATGCCCTGCGGCGCCTGCAGCTCGCGCTTGACCTCGACCTTGATCGTGACGACCGAAGGCGAGACGCGCGCCGCGACATCCGCGAAGGTGTCCGACAGTTGCTGCGCGGAGCTGCGGCCTACGCTGGGCACGGGTGTCGCGGGCAGCGCGGCCGCTGCCGCAGCTGCCGCCCCAGGCGCTTGAATAGGGGAGGCGCCGGCGTACGAATAGGTCAGCATCCCAGCGAGCGCTACCCAGCCGAGGAGCGCCACGCCAAAGAGCCGAGACCGTCGCGTCAGTGAGTATTTCTGCTGGGTCGGGTACATGCAGAAGTCCTTCTGGGCGGCACTACGCCGGCGCCCGTGGTCATGAACGCGCGATGCGCCGGAAGCATTCCGCGCTGCCGATCTTTCTGTGGCGGCCAGCGCGCGCGAACCGAGCCGCGCTCAGGCCGGGTCGCGCTCAGGCCGGGTCGCGCTCAGGCCGGGCCGCCCGACAGGTCCGGGGGATCGGGGCGACACGCGAGGATCAGCTCGAAGGTGGTGCCACGGCCGACCTCGGAGCTGACGCGAATTTCTCCGCGGTGCTGCTCCACGATGTTGCGTACGATCGACAAGCCGAGGCCCGTGCCCTGGCCTTCGCCCTTGGTGGTGAAGAAGGGCTCGAAGATACGCTTCAAGTTCTCTTCCTGGATGCCGCGGCCCGTGTCGGACACGCGCAAGCGCAAACGCCCCTCGCCTGCCGCGCGCGCTTCGATGCGCAGCTTGCCTGCACCCATCGGCATCGCATGACACGCGTTGGTGATCAAGTTCACGAGCACCTGCACGAGCTGGCCCTTCACGCCATACACGGCAGGCAGGCCGTCTTCGTACTCGCGCTCCACGGTGGCGCCGGTCTCGTCGACGAGGTGCGAACAGAAGACGATGGCTTGATCGATGACCTGCGTGATGTCGAGCGCGACGGGCCGCTCGGCCGAGGGCCTGGCGTAGCTGACGAGGTCACGCGTGAACTTCAAGATGCGATCGGCGCTCGACACGATGCGCCGCAGCTTCTCGACGTCGGCCTCGTCGGCCACGGTCGAGCTGGCCTTCTTCAGCAGGTACTCGCTGTACACCGAGATGCTGGTGAGCGGATTGTTCAGCTCGTGCACCACGCCAGCCGCCAGCTGCCCCAGGGTGGCGAGCTTCTCGGCGTGGATGATCTGCTCTTGCAGCTCGCGCAGCTCGGTGATGTCGCGATAGATGTAGATGACGCCCTCGACGTCGCCGTCGGGGCCCAAGATCGACGCCGCGTTCACGGCGACCTGCGCGAAGCTGCCGTCACGCCGCGGCAAGCGCACCTCCACATTGGTGGTCGGCTCGCCGCGCAACGCGTTGATGTAGATGGGCCACAGCCTGCGCTGCTCGGTGTCGGGCAGAAAGCCCATCCATTCCTTGCCGAGCAGCTCTTCGCGCTGGAACGAAGTGATGGCGAGGAAGGCGCGGTTGGCCAAGCGAACCTCGCCAAGCTTGCCCATGACCATGATGGGGGCGTTGGCGTGATCGAGCAGCTTGCCGAGGTAGTCGCGCAGATACACCGAGCGCCGGTGCGAACGCGCGTTCTTGAGCGCCGATCCGAACAATAGCGTCAGCTGCACCAGGAGCGCGCGATCTTCGTCAGGCACGCGCTGGCCGGCAGGATATTCCACCGACAAGATGCCGGCGAGCTCGTTGCCGTCCATCATGGGAATGTCGAAGCCGGTGACGCCGCGCGCGAATATCGGAGAATAGTTTGGCACCACCACCACCTGCGTGCGGCGCGGCGCATCGAGCTCCACGCCGTGACGCAACACCGCCTCTTGCGAGAGCTCCACGCTGTCACGCTTGTCGGCACGCAGCCGGCCGGTGGCATACACCATGCTGAGCGCGCCTTCTTCCTGCGCGAACAGGCGCACGCACAGCATGCGGCGCGGGAACAAGCGATGAAAGCCCGCCACGTAGGCGTGCACGATCTCGTCCTCGTGCAGGTCCACCGACACGCTGCGGCTGAGCTCGAGCACCGTGTCGAGCACGGTCAGCGAATCGGGCACCAGCGTGGGCGAGCTCTTGCGTGCGGCGTTCTTGCGTGCACCGTTCTTGCGGGCACGAGACTTGCGCGGCGCGGGCTCGCGCGCCGTGCGCTGCTTGGGGCGAGCCGCAGGCCGAGCACGCGCGGGGGCGGGCTTGAGTGCGGTGCGCTTGGCCGCTGTGCGACGCGGGCTCATGACTTGGGCTCCGTGTCGTCCTGCGAGCCGCGATCCAGATCGAGGATGCGCTGCTCGCCGACATACGACTTGGTCTCGTAGCGCGTGAGCTTGCCGATCTTGCGAACGATCTCCGCCATGCGCTGCGCTTCGCTGAGAATTACCTTCGCGGCATGATGCGCCGGGGATTGCTCACCCACCTTGCGCATCAACAACTCGGCGTAACCCATCACGCTGGTCAGTGGTTGGTTCAGCTCATGCGCGGTTGCGCCCGCCAGCTCGGCCACCAGCGACTGCTTCTCGCTCAACGCCAACTTCTCCTGCGCCTGGGCCAGCTGCTCTTCCACCCTCACGCGATCGCGCAAGTCGGAGAAGATGCCGAAGGTGGCCACCGCCTTGCCCTTCTGGTAGATGGTAGCGGCCGTGAGCGAGATTGGAAAAATGTTGCCGTGTTTGTCGATGGCCTCGATACGCACGGGCTCGAGACGCCCGACACCGCCGTGGCCCTTCGAGCGCAGCATGCGACCCACTTCGCGCGCTCCGTCGCGGGGATACAGCTCCTTGGCGCTCATCTTGTTCAGGGCGTCTTCGGCGCGGTGCCCGTACAGGCGCTGCGCTCCCTCGTTGAACAGGATGATCGTGCCGCGCATGTCGGCGGCGACGATCGCGTCGACGCTGGCGTCGATCAGCGATTGCAAGAAGTTGCGGGTCTGCACCAGCTCTTCTTGGGTCTGGCGCGCGTCGGTGACGTCGCGAAACGACAAGAGCACGGTCGCCTCTTCACCGTGCAGCGGAGAGAAGGTGCAAGAGATGATGACCATCGCGCCGTCCTTGCGCTTGATGCGCAGGTCGACGTTCCGAGGGTACTCGCCCTCGGCGAAGCGCATGCGCAACGCGAGCAGCTTGCGACGGTCCTCGACGCTGATCAGGTCGTAGACCGGGAACCCCAGGCGTAGCTCGGAGGCCTCGTAGCCGAGCAAGGTGTACGCGGCCGGGTTCGCGTAGAGCAAGCAGGCGTCGTTGTCGAGCGCTGCGATGCCGTCGGCCGCGGACTCGAACACGTCGGCGTAGCGTTTGAGCGCGGCAAGCCGGTTCTCGGCCTCGACGCGGGCGCTGGTGTCGCGCTGCGTCTCGGCGCGCAGCGTGGTCAAGATGCGCGCGTTGCGCAGCGCGATGGCCGTGGCGTTGGCAAGCACCTGGCAGAGGCCGACTTGCTGTTCGTCGAGCGCACCCTTGCGGGTCTGCGCGCGGATGAACAGCACGCCCAGCACGTTGCCTTCGAACACCATCGGGATCAACGTGAGTGACGACAGCCCCCCGGTGGGCAGCGTGCCGCGTACGCCGTCGAGCACCGGATGCGTGTCGACGTCGCCGATGGTCAGCGGCTGCTTGGAGCAGAGCACATGGCGGATCTCGGGATACTTCTGCAGATCGAGTCGCAGGTTCGAGACGGCCACGTCGTCGCTGGCGGCGACCACGTAGCCCGCGTTGCCACCGTCGTCGGGCACGAGCACGATCGACACGCGCGCGACGCGCACGAGGTTGGCGATGCGACGCACGACGGTGAACAAGATCTCCTGGATGTCGAGCGACGACACCAACGCCTGCGTGATGTCGATCATCGCGCTGAGCGCATGCTGGCGACGGGCGGTGCGCGCCGCAGAGTGGCGTGCGTGCAAGTGCATCATCATGCGCCCGCGCAGGTCGGCGGCGTTGAGCGGAGTGAGCAGGAAGTCGTCGATGCCCGCGTCGAGCGCGAGCGCGATCTCCTCGGCGCGGCTACTGTCGGCGATCACCACGAACGACGTGGCGGCCGTGCCCGGATTGGCACGCAGGGTGCGCAACACCTCGGGCACCCGCGCCCACTCGCTGCCCAGGTCGAGCACGGCGACCTCGAAGCGTTCTTCCGCGACGACGGCCTGCACGCTCTTGTCGCGGTAGACGATCTCGCACCCCAACGAGCCGAGCGCGGCATCGAACAGCCCCCGGGTTTCGGGCTTGGCGTCGACCACCAGAATGCGCTGGGCCTCACTCATGCCCTGGCCTTGGCAACGGCTTGCACTGGCTGCGATCCTACGCCACAACGGCCGTCCCGACCAAGCCTCCCCACGGGCCGCACCCGGTCCCGCAACACGCAAAAGCCGCTCTGCGCGGCGCTCAGCCCCATTAAAATCGGAACAATTCGTGCCGCAGGTGAACCCAGCAGCCCCGATCGGCGTTTTCGACTCTGGCCTGGGCGGCCTGACGGTGGTGCGCGCCATCCAAAGCCACCTGCCCCACGAAGACATCGTCTACCTGGGCGACACGGCGCGCGTGCCCTACGGCACCCGCAGTCCGCAGACGGTGCTGAACTACGCGCGCGCTTGCGCACGCAAGCTGTGCGAGCACGACATCAAGTTGCTGTGCGTGGCCTGCAACACGGTGAGCGCCGTCGCGCTCGACATGCTGAGCGTGGAGCTCGATATTCCCGTGCTCGGCGTCATCGGCCCGGGCGCGCGCGCGGGCGTCGCGGCGAGTCAGGCGGGGCGCGTGGGCGTGATCGCCACCGCGGGCACCGTGTTGTCGGGCGCGTATCCACGCGAAATGGCCGCAGTGAGCACGCGCGCCGAGACTTTCATGAATGCGGCACCGCTGCTCGTGCCGCTGGTGGAAGAAGGCTGGACGGAGGGCGAGGTACCGCGTTTGGCGATACGCAAGTATCTCGCGCCGCTGGTCGCGCAACAGATCGACACCTTGGTGCTCGGTTGCACGCACTACCCGCTCTTGCGCGAGCTCATCACGAGCGAGCTGGCGAGCTTGCGTGGACAGAACGTACCCGTCGTCGACAGCGCCCAAGCCACCGCGAGCGAGCTCGATCGCATGCTCACCGAGCGCCAACTTGGGACGCGCAGCAGGGCGATGGGTGCATTGCGCATTCTGGTGACCGACATGCCCGGTAAATTCTCGGAAGTCGCCGCACGCTTCCTCGGACGCAGCGTGGAAGGCCTCGACGTGACGGC
>JADGRE010000031.1 GCA_017881185.1 Pseudomonadota bacterium
CGAACGACCCGGGCGCGTTTCGTCCGGTACCCCGCACGGGCGTGATCTACGTCATGACCGAGGCCGAGCGCCTCGGCTTCCGCATGCATCACCCCGACTGGTGCAACTTGGGGCAGGGTCAGCCCGACACGGGCGAGCTACCCGGAGCCCCGGCCCGCCGCGAGGGCGTGGGCATTGAGCGCTTCGATCAAGACTACGCGCCAGTTGCCGGTCTGTGGGAGCTGCGCGAGGCCATCGCCGGCCTCTACAACAAGCTACTGCGCCGCGGCATGCCGTCGCAATACAGCGCAGAGAACATCGCCGTCTCGGGCGGCGGCCGCGTCTCGCTGATGCGCGCCTGCGCTGCGATCTCACAGATCAACCTCGGGCACTTCTTGCCCGACTACACCGCGTACGCAGAGCTGCTCGACATTTTCCGGCGCTTCACGCCCATCCCCATCCTGCTCGACCCGGAGTCCGGCTACCGCTTCACCGCCGAGCAACTCGAGAGGGAGATCCTCGGTCGAGGCCTCGGCGCCATACTCATGAGCAACCCGTGCAACCCTACGGGCAAGCTGGTGCACGGCGCCGAGCTGGCACGCTGGGTCGCGCTCGCGCGCAATCTCGACTGCACGATGCTGCTCGACGAGTTCTACTCGCACTACATCTGGGAAGGCGAGCAGCGCATCGTGAGCGCAGCCGCGTATGTCGAAGACGTGGAGCGCGACCCCATCGTGATCTTCGACGGCCTGACCAAGAACTGGCGCTACCCGGGCTGGCGCGTCACCTGGACCGTAGGACCGCGCCGCGTGATCGAAGCCATCACCTCGGCGGGCTCGTTCCTGGACGGCGGCGGTTCCGCTCCCATGCAGCGGGCGGCGGCGGAGCTGCTGAGCGTCGACTACGTCGAGCGTGAGACCGCCGCCATCCACACCGCGTTCCGGCAAAAGCGCGACCTGCTCGTGTCGGGACTACGCAAGCTCGGCGTGAAGTTCGATGCCGAGCCAGAAGGCACCTTCTACGGTTGGGGCGACCTCAGCGCTTTACCCGCGTCGATCAACACGGGCGAAACGTTCTTCCGTGCTGCATTGAAGAAGAAAGTGATCACCGTGCCCGGGACCTTCTTCGACGTGGATCCCGGGCAACGCCGGCATGGACGCCCATCGCGCTTCCGGCACCACATGCGTTTCTCGTTCGGCCCGGAGCTTGGGCGCGTGCAGGAAGCCCTGCACCGCCTGGGTGAGGTGGTGGCTGAAGCACGCTGACTTGCGCACCATGAATCGCGCAGCCGACAGCTGCGTCCACTGACCAACGGAGATACCTGATGCAACGTAAATTCTGGGTCGCGTCGCCATGGCTCTCGCTCGCGCTAGGCATCAGCAGCTGCACAGTGCACACGCGAGCCAGCATGAGCACCAGTTCGCAGACGCAAACCGGTTCGCAGCCGGCGCCTGCAGCTGCGCCTGCACCTGCGCCCGAAGCCAAGGCCGCGCCCGCGCCAGAGTACGACACGCCGGTAGCCTGCGAGTCCGGGGACAAGAAGGCCCAGAGCAAGTGCGAAGAGGCCCAGAAGAAGGCAGAAGCAGACCGCAAGGCGGCTGAACAGAAGGCCGAGCGAGACGCGAAGAAGGCCGAGGCGGAAGCCGCCAAGCAAGAGCTAGCGGCCGAGCAACAAGCGGCGCGCGAGCACAAGGTTGCCGTGCAGAAGGCCGAAGCCGATCGCAAGGCAGCTGACGCGAAGGCCGCGGCCGACCAAAAGGCAGCAGAGAAGCTCGGCGCCCAGAAGAAGAAGGAAGCCGAGCAGAAGGCGGCCGAAGAGCAGAAGGCGGCTGACAAGGCGGCGGCCGAGCAGAAGGCGGCGGCCAAGAAGGCGGCCGACCAAAAGGCAGCCGAGCAGAAGGCAGAAGCGAAGAAGGCAGCCGACCAAAAGGCAGCCGAAGCCAAGGCCGCGAGCGCCAAGCCCGCGCCTGCAGCGGCAGCGCCCGGCACGGCGGCAGCAGGCACTCCAGCCAGCGCCCCAGCCAGCGCCACGGCAGCACCGGCGGCGACTGCGCCGGCAGCCGCACCGGCAACTGCGGCCGCAAGCGCTGACGCCGTCGCCGAGGCCGCCGCGGCGCTGGTCGCAAAGAAGGCCGAGATCAAGGCCGCGGCCGAGCAGCACGCCGCCGAGCTCGCAGCAGAGCTGGAAAAGCAGAAGGCGGAGATCAAGGCCGCTGCGGAGAAGCACAAGGCTGAGATCCAAGCCGCCATCGACAAGCAGGCCGAGGAGATCAGGGCCGCTGCGGAGAAGAAGAAGGTCGCCATCCGCGAAGCCGTGGAGCGCAGCAAGGCGGAGATCAAAGCTGCTGTCGAAAAACGCAAGGCAGAGATCCATGCGGCGCTGAAGGCCGCCGCGGCGGCGGCTGCCGCGTCCGCCAACGATGCGAAGGCCAAGGCAGCTGCTGCCGCGGCTACCGAACCGGCGGCGCAACCTGCGCCAGCTCCAGCAAGCGCAACCCCTGGTGCAGCGCCCGCAGCTGCAACGCCTACACCTGCAGCGCCCGCAGCTGCCGCACCGGCGCCCGCGGCGCCAGGCACGCCCGCATCCCGTGCAGCAGAAAGACTTGCGACAGCTGCACCCACTGCGCAGCCGGCGGCGCCCGTGCCCGCTCCGAAGCCCACGGCTGCGGGACCCGCCGCAGCAGCCGCACGCGTGCAGGCCGCCGAAGCGCAGCACTGAGCGACGACCACACGCACGCTTAGCCGCTGCGCCGGACCGTCTGCAACCACAGGAACTTGACGCGTGACGCGTCGCCTTCGGCCATGCCGAAGACGGCGCGCGCGCTCGCGTCTGGCACCGAGCTCGGGTCGAACGAGGGCGGCACTTTCGCCCACAGCTCGGCGAAGCGTTGACGCAATGGCAACAGCTGCTCGAGCAACGGCAGCTGTTGCAGCATCGTGCTCAGGTGATCGTAGTCGCCACCCCAGGGCGGGTCGACGAACAGCAGATCCGCCACTTGCTCGGCGGCGACCCTGAGCGCGTCGCCATGTACGAACTCGATGCGCTCGGCGACGCCGTAGACGAGCGCATTGTGCTTGGCGAGCGCCAGGCGCGCGGCGTCCTGCTCGACGGCGATCACGCGACAACCCGCGCGCGCGAAGCCAATCGCGTTGCCACCGGCGCCGCAACCACAGTCGAGCACGCTGCGACCCGCGGCTTGCTCGCCCAGCCACAGCGCCAACCCCTCGGGCGTAAGCGAGTAACGGCCTTCGGCGTCGAGTCGCGTGCCGGCACGACTGAACCCCACGCTCGTGTCACGACGACGACGCGCGTCGGCCGTGCGCGCGCCCCGCACCACGCTGCGATCGAGCGCAGGCGTCAGCTCGCAGCACAACCTGCGGCCGCCGAAGCCGAGCCCGCGCAGGCGCGCGGCGACATCGGCCGCTTGCGCACGTGGCAGCTGCGCCTGCGCACTCACGAACCCGTCGCCCAGCGGCTCGAGGACGAAACCCGGCACGCCGAGCAGGCGGTGGGCGTCCAGCCAGTGAGGCAATGGATGCACGCGGACGTGATGTGTACGGACAACCGACATCGCGCGCCTATCTGAGCGCGACGTCGGCGCCCACGCAAGCAGACAACGCGTGGGATTTCGCCCGAGCGCCTGTACACTTTGGCGTATGTCCGGCAGCGAAGCCAAGGGCGCTCCCACGATCGAGCAGCTGCTGTCGGCGATGGACAAGTGGAACGCCTCCGACTTGTTCGTCACCCCAGGCAAGGTTCCCGCTGTGCGACTGCACGGCGCCGTGGTGGCCCTCGAAGTGCCTGCCACCACGGCCGCGGAGGTGCAGCGCTTCCTCACGAGCGCGCTGCGCGAGCCGCAACACCAACGGCTGGCGACGCACGGCGGAGTCGACCTCGGCTACAGCCTAGGTCACAGCACGGGTCACAGCACACGCTTTCGCTTGAGCATCGTGCAGCAGCTCGGCGTGCCCAGCGTGTTCGCACGCGCGTTGCCCAAAGCCGATCGCACGCTCGAGGAGCTCGGTCTGCCGGCTACGCTGGCGACGCTCACCGAACGCACCCAGGGCCTGCTGCTGGTCGCCGGCGGCGGCGGCTCCGGACGTTCGACCACGCTGGCGGCGCTGGTGAACTACATCAACGGGCGGCGCGCGGCGCACATCGTCACCATCGAAGATCCCGTCGAGCTCGTGCACACCGACCAGCGCGCGCGCATCACGCAGCGCGAGGTCGGCAGCGACACACCGAGCTATGTGGCGGCGTTGCAGCAGACGGCGCGCGCCAGTGCAGACGTCGTGATGGTCGGCGACCTGACCTCGCCGGAAGTGGTCCGCGCTGCGCTCGACGCCGCGCTGCGCGGACAGCTGGTGCTGGCTGGCATCGCAGCGACCAACGCCTCACGCGCGCTCGAGCAAGTGGTGGGTTGCCATGCAGAATCGGAACGTGCTGCGATCGCGCACGATCTCTCGCTTGCGCTGATCGGCGTGGCCGCGCTTCGGCTCTTACCGCGCGCGGACGGCCAGGGGCGCGTCGCGGCGGTCGAAACCGTGACGGCAACTCCGCTGCTCACGCAGCTGTTGCGCGAGCAGCGCTGGAGCGAGCTGGCCGAGCATGCTCAACAAGACGGCGTTCCGGGCGTGACCACCCAGGACGCCGCGATCGAAGCACTGTACCGGCGCGCTGCGATCAGCGGCGAGGTCGCGCTCGGCTACGCCGCCAGTCCCGAGGGGCTCACGCGCAAGCTACGCAGCAACGAAAGCGGGCAGGCCGAGCTCGCCGGCTTGATCACGATCGACATCCAGAGCCTGTTGCGCGTGATCCTGCAGCGCAACGCTTCGGACTTGCATCTGTCTGTCGGGCGCCCGCCGATCTTGCGCGTGCACGGAGATCTGTTCGTCGAGCAGATCCCGCCGCTCACTCGTGCCGACGTGGACAACGTCATCAACTCGCTGATGTCGGCGCGCCAGCGCGAGGCGTACGCGACCGAGAAGGAGCTGGACTTCGCGCTCAGCTTGCCCGACGGACGGCGCTTCCGCGCCAACGCCTACCACGAGCGTGGCCAACCGGCGCTCGCGTTCCGCACCATCAGCGCGGACATTCCCGATGCTTCCAAGCTCGGTCTGCCACCGGCGGTGCTGCAGATGGGCGACGAACCGCACGGCCTCTTGCTCGTGGTCGGCCCGACCGGCGCCGGCAAGACGACCACCCTCGCCTGCCTGCTCGATCGCATCAACCACACGAGGCCCTGTCACATCATCACCGTCGAAGACCCGATCGAGTACCTGCACAAGAGCGATCGGGCGACCATCCATCAGCGCGAGGTCGGCAGCGATACCGAGAGCTTCGCGGCTGCGCTCAAGTACATCCTGCGCCAGGACCCCGACGTGGTGCTGATCGGTGAGCTGCGCGATCTCGAGACCGTGTCGGCGGCCCTCACCGCAGCCGAGACCGGGCACCTGGTGCTGGCCACGCTGCACACCAACGACGCCGTGCAGACCATCGATCGCATCATCGACGTGTTCCCTCCGCACCAGCAGGCCCAGACCCGCTCGCAGCTGGCCGCCGCGCTGATCGGCGTGGTGTCGCAGCGCCTGCTGCCTCGCGCCGATGGCCAAGGCCGGCTCGCAGCGTTCGAGGTCATGGTCGCCAACCACGCCATCCGCACGCTGGTGCGCGAAGGCAAGATGCATCAGGCGCTGGGCGTCATTCAGACCGGTCGCGCGGCCGGAATGGTGACCATGGACCAATCGCTCGAGGAGCTTCTGCGCCGCGGCGCGATCGACAAAGCCGAGGCCCTGCGCTACATGCAAAACCCAGCCAGCCTCGACAAGCCACGAGCCAAGACTACAACTTAAGCTCGGCGCTCGCGGATGCCCCGCGCACCCGCAAGTCTGCCGAGCCCTTGAACGGACGCGAGATCGGCGCAACCGACCGCAGCCCGGCCCGAAGGCACTCGCTTGAGCACCCACGAAGCACCTGCCCATGACTCGCCCTCGCAGCCCGAGAGCGCGCCGTATTCGAACGACGTCGAACGGGTGAAGCTCGGAGATCGCGAGGTGCTGCTGGTCGGCACTGCGCACATCTCGGCCGAGTCGGTCGAGCTGGTGCGTCAGGTGATCGAGCACGAGCGACCGCAATGCGTGTGCGTCGAGCTCGACGAGCGGCGCTTCGCAGCGCTCTCGCAGAAGACGCGCTGGGAAGGCCTCGACCTGCGCGAGGTCATCAAGAATCGCCAGCTGGCCACGCTGCTGCTCAACTTCCTGTTGTCGTCGTACCAGCGCCGCTTGGGTGGACAGCTGGGCGTGATGCCCGGCAGCGAGCTGCTCGAGGCCACGCGCGTCGCACAAGAGCTCGGCATTCCGGTCGAGCTGTGCGATCGCGACGTGCGCATCACGCTGCGGCGTGCCTGGGCCACGCTGTCGCTGTGGGACAAGAGCAAGCTGCTGGCGACCGTACTCACCGCAGCGTTCGAGCCGCCGCAGCTCAGCGAAGAAGAGCTGCGGCGCATCCGCCAAAAAGACGTGCTCTCCGAGCTGATGCGCGAGCTGGGCGAAGCCATGCCCACGCTCAAGCGCGTGCTCATCGACGAGCGCGACGGCTACCTCGCCAACAAGATCCGCGCGACCAAGGGCGACAAGATCGTGGCCGTGGTCGGGGCCGGCCACGTGGCGGGTATGCGCGAGGCGCTGACTTCCGGCAGCAGCATCGACATGGACGAGGTCATGCGCATCCCGCCGGTGCCGCTCGGCTGGAAGCTGGCCGGCTGGAGCATCCCGGCAGTGATCGTCGCGTCGATCGTGTTCATCGGGCTCACCAAGGGCCTGGCGGCGGCCGGCAACAACGCGTTGTTCTGGGTGCTCGCGAACAGCATCCCGTGCGCGATCGCCAGCGCTCTGGCCTTCGCGCACCCGCTCACTGTGCTCGCGGCGTTTCTCGCGGCGCCGTTCACCAGTCTGTCGCCGCTGATCGGCGCAGGTCACGTCACGGCATTCGTGCAAGCGTACGTGCACCCACCGCGCGTGCACGAGTTCAGCACCGTAAGCGACGACATCGCCGTGCTGTCGAACTGGTGGCGCAGCCGCCTGCTGCGTGTGCTGCTGGTCTTCGTGCTCAGCAGCATCGGCGGCTTGGTCGGCGTCTGGATCGGCAGCGCCAAGATTCTCTCGAGTGTGTTCTAGGCGCATGCCAGTCGGCGCGCGCACATGCTTGCTGGGTGTCGTGTGCCTGCTCGCGGCCTGTCACACGCAGACGCGCGTGCAGATGCCCGTGGGCGCCGCGCTCTTGCCTGCGCCCGGCGAAGCTGCAGCGCACTACGACACGCAGGTTCCGGCAGGCCCCGGCGTGCTCGGCGAAGACGCGAGCGCGATCGACGAGGCGGTGAGCAACGCGGCGCACGAGCACGGCCTAGAGCCCGTGGCCGATCCGCGGCTTGGAGCGCTCGCAGCTTGGACCGCAGCGCACGCGACCGCCGAAGGCCAGCTCCCACCCGAAGCTGCGATCGACGCGGCAGCGCGTCACCTGGGCCTCGTGGAGCCAACACCGCACTTCATCGGTCTCACCACCAACGCCCGCGCGGCCGTGCTCGATCACCTGCTGCGCGAAACCCGCCACGCATTCGCCGAGCACGAGTACAGCCACTACGGCGGTAGCGTGCGCGAGCTGGGCGGGCAATACCTGTACGTGGTCGCGCTGACCTGGCGTTGGCTCACGCTCGTGCCCGTGCCGCGGGAGCTGGCACTCGGCACTGACGTGGTCCTCGAAGGCGAGCTCACGCATGGCTTCGGCTCACCCGAGCTCGCCGTCACTGCACCCGACGGTCAAGTCACGCGCGGCGCGCCTGCGCCGAGCACACACTTTGCGCTGCGCGTGCCCACGCGCCTGCCCGGCGTGTATCAGGTCGAGCTGCTCGCGCAGGCGAAGCTCGGCGTGGAAGTGGTCGCGAACTTTCCCGTGTATGTCGGCGTTGCAGCACCCAGCGAGATCGCTTCACCTGCGTACGCTCCGGGCAAGGCGCTCACGACCGCGGGCGATGCAGCGCAAGCCAGCCTCGAGCTGATCAACCACGAACGGCAGCTCGCGCGCCTGCGTCCGCTCGCGCTCGACGCTCCGCTCTGCGAGCTCGCCAGGCTTCACAACCTGGACATGCTCGAGCACGGCTTCCTCGGACACACCTCACCGATCACCGGCACCACGGTCGATCGCGTGACCCGCGCCGGCATCCGCTCGAGCCTGGTGCTCGAGAACATCGGGCGCGACAGCAGCGTGGAGTCCGTGCATGCCGGCCTCATGAACAGCCCCGGCCACCGCGGCAACATCCTGCATCCGCAGGCCACGCACGTGGGCATCGACGTGCAGACGCGCGGCGAAGGCCTGGGTAAGATCTACCTGATCACGCAGGTGTTCATCCGCGTCAGCGAGCCACTGCCGAGCGACGCCAGCGCCCTGCTCTTGTCCAGCATCAACCAGGCGCGCGCCGCGCGCGGTCACGCGGCGCTGCACGACGACGCCGGCCTGCGCGTCATCGCCGAGCGCGCCGCGCAGCGCTACTTCCGTGAGCCCAGCTTGAGCGACGAGCAACTCATGGCCGGGGTTCGCGGCGAGCTGGCACGCACGCCGAGCGATCACCCACGCAAGCTCGGCGCGCTGCTCGCCATCGCGGGTGGCCTCGACGACGTCGCCGCGCTACCCGCGCTGCTCGACCCGGCCGTGCGCGCCATCAGCATCGGGCTCTCGCAGGGCAGCCGCCCCGACGGCTTTCCGAATGCGATCTGCGTGGTGGTGTTGCTCGCGCAGTGAGCGCACGAGCTTGCCGTTACTTCTTGCCCGGCGGTGCAGGCGGCGGCGTGGTCGCCTCGATCATCCACGCCTCGGTCGACATGAACTCGACCCCATCCGAGCTGTCCACCTGCAACAAGTCCGGATGATCGGTGACGACGCGCGTCGCGCCTGCAGCCTTCGCGGCAGCCACCAACGCCTCTTCCCAGTGGTCGGCGCCGAATTCGCTTTCGGTCTTCACCAGCTGCACGAAGCTCTTGATCACGTCGAGCTGCGCGTCGACCGCGTCACCCTTGAACGCGGGGATCGCGCGCAGCATCTGACGCACGCGCGACAAGATCCACTCGGTGGTCTTGCTCTCGCCCTTGTGCTTGCCGAGCACGCGCTGCACCACTTGTTCGGGTGGGCTGCCGAGCGCGACTGAAGCGTTCACGTAGACGTCGGGTGCCAAGATGATGTCCACAGGCCGATCCTCCGGATGGATGCCAAGACTACCAGACCTGCGAAGCGCTCAGGTCGAGCTTCGTCCGCTGGCGTGCATGCTGAACGCGGGCATCGCGGCCGACAGGCCAGAGCCCGCGCGCCGCGCCGACTCCCAGCGCGAAACGCGTGCCGCGACGATCGAGCTGGCGGTGGCAAGCGTGAGCCCTGCGACCACATCGATGACGTAGTGCCAACGCAGGAACATGGTCGCCAAGATGATCTGCGAGGTGAACAGCGCCACCGGCACGAAGGTGTAACGGAACGGCGCGCTGTGCCGGCGCCGGAAAGAGAACAGCGCGATGAAGGTGGGCACCGCTGTGTGCAGGCTGGGGAAGATGTCTTTGCGCGCACCCGCGGACTGTACGGTGGTGGACACCAGGCTCCACCAATAGCCACCCTGCAGGCGATGCGCGAACACCGGCAGCGAGAAGGGCCCGAGGCCCGGCACCGCGAAGTACAAGAGGTGCCCGGCGCAGAAGGTCATCACGATGCCCAGGGCGAACTCGTGCACCATCTGCGTGTCCCGACCGAAATAGCCGATCGGAAAAATGTGCACTGCCAAAAGAAAATAGTAGCCGAAGTAGAAAAACGAGAACCATTCGACGGCGCTCGGTGTCACCCAGCGATCGGCATAGACGGCCGGCTCGAAGCCGAAGACCGACAGATCGAAGCGCAGCAGGCTCTCGTCCAGGTTGGCGCTGCCGCGCAGGGCGAAGAGCTCCGTGAGCTGCACGAACGAGAGGCCCAGGCACACGACGATGACGCTGCGCGAGATGAACGCCTCGAGCACCGGCTGGCCCAACACCCGACTGCGCACCAGACCGACCGCCAAGAGCCCCACGCCCAGATTCGTGGCCGTCCGGACCATGGCGGCGTCGTGGTGCAGCGCCGTGGAGGTGGCCGCGAGCAGGAACAAACACGCCAAGTAGCCCAGCAGCACCCACTCGTGCAGCGGCAACTCGGCAACCAAGTCGCGCGCCGTGTCACGGAGCTCACTCGGTTGGGCAGCGTTCACCCGGGTAGTCGCATACGTCGATGGCTCGCGGGTGGGCGGAGCTTGCTTGAAAGACACGGCACTCCCTTTACGCCGCCCCGGTCACGGAATCAAGGAAGGCCCACAGAGCCCACACACCGGGCCCACACACCGGGCCCACACACCGGGCCCACACACCGGGCCCACAAAGGCCGCGACATGGGACATCCCGACACCACCGGGGACTCGCAATTTGGGTTGAATTACACCGTGAATCGAACCGGGGCAACCCGGCGCCAGCCAGGGCTTTGCTGCCTCTTGCCCCCAGCCGTGCTCTGCCGCATCCTCACCGCCAACTTTCCGCCAGGCTGGGCTCTCTGCCGCCGTGGGCGGCAACAGGCACGCGGCGCTCGGGTGAGGCGCCCGCGTGACCTCGCATGAGCTCGCTCCACAAGCCAACGCAGACCAGCTCCATGACCAGCGCGATCACCGACGAGCCGGCGCACTTTCGGTTGTGCTCCAGCTGCAAGCGCCCGCTGGCCTTCGGCGCGAGCTACTACACCTGCTCGGTCACGACCTGCAATCGACCGAAGATGACCCTGACCTTCTGCTCCGTCCCCTGCTTTCAAGCGCACGTGCCCACCCTGCGGCACCGCGAGGCGTGGGCCGAGGAACAGCGCGCGCCGAGCCGCGCAGCTTGGCTGGCCCAGCGAGCAGCCGATACAACCGATCAAGAGCGGCCATTGGGTGCCGCTCGCGAGAAGGGGTCTGCCTCCCCTGGCAAGGCCCCGTCCGTCGTGCGGCGCACCGCAACCGCCACGGACCCAACGCATGCGGAACTCGAGGAGCCACTCATGTCGAACGAAGAGGTGCTGGTCGTCGTCTCCAAGGTCAAGGCGTACATCAAAGCGCGCGCCGGGATGAACACTGCCGACGCCGTCTCTGCCGCCGTCTCCGACGTGGTGCGCGCCGCCTGCGACCGCGCGGTCGAACGTGCCAAGGCGGACGGCCGCAAGACGGTGATGGCACGCGACATCACGGGGACGGGGACGGGGACGGGGACCGAACCCGCCGCCTGACGGGCCGGACCGCAGATTGCAGACACATGGAGCACTTCGACGTCTTCGTCGCGGGCTTCGAGGTCAGCGAGGAACGCGCGATCCGCGGGCTCATGCAGGTGTTCGGCCTGTCTGAGTCCGCGGCGCGCAACTTCGTACGCTCGGTGCCACGCATGGGCAAACGTCGACAGCCGCAGGATGCGGCGCAGCGCTACGCACAAGTGTTGCGTTCGGTGGGTGCCGTGGTGGAGTGTCGGCCGAGCCGCGCGACCGTGCCGCCATCAGCTGCAGACGCGGCAAGCCGTGCGCTGACCTCACTGCCTGCGCCCGCGTCGTTGCCGAGCTCGAGCGCGAGCCCCACGGGAGCTGCCGACACGCTACAGATCCCGCGCGCGCCGCGCGTGCCGAGCGAGCTTGTCGACGCCCAGGGCTCCGATTGGCTGCTCACCGACGAGACCGCTTCGAACCGTCTGCTGACCGGGCTCGCAGCGACGAAGCCACTGCCCGGGGTGGATGATGCGCGCAGTGCAGGCGTGCTGCGCCCCGCGGATTCCGGTCCGACGCCGGAGCTGGCGCAGGTGGCGCATGGGTCGCGCAGCGCCATGAGCGTGCGGCCGGCCAACGCAGAGATCATGGGCGTGGCGTACGTGTCGGCGCGTCCGAGCCTACCAGCGCCCATGAGCACCCGGCGTGGCTGGGGGCTGCAGCTGAGTCGCGCGCAGGTGCTCGCGCTGTGCTGCGTGTTTGCAGCTGTCGGCTACATCGGCCACCAACACCACTGGCTGCAAACCGAACCCAGCGTCCGCGAGGCACAGTGGCACGCGGAAGGCATCGACTGCGGCGACTACGACGACGCAACGCACTACCTGACGCAGGCCGGCGATCAGCTCGAGGGCGTAGCCACGCCACGACTACAAACCATGCTCGACACGCTGCAGCGCGCCGGCGCGCCACAAGTCTGGGTCATCGGCATCACCAAGGTGGCAGGGCACCGCAGCGCCAGCACGCTGCTCATTCAACTGCCGCAAGGCGCGCAGCAACGCCAAACGCTCTTCTTCCAGGACCTGCCGACCTTGACCCGCCGGCCACCGCCCGACACCGGACAGCGCTATCTGAAGCTGGATCTCAGGGGATCGAGCTAGCCATGGCGAAAACTCATTACTACACTGGGATCTGAGCGGCGGGCCCGCCTCGCGCGCCGACTCACTGCAGATGGCCGAACCCACGCGCGAACGCCCGACCCAAGCCCAGCGCCGCGACGGAACGCGGCAGCGACTGCTCGACTCGGCCACCGAGCTGTTCAGCCAGAGCGGCTACCACGGCACGCAGGTGATGGACATCGTCAGCAAGGCGCACGTCAGCGCGGGCACCTTCTACCGCTACTTCGAAGACAAGCAGGCCATCTTCTTCGCCATCGCGCAGAAGCTCGCCGACCACGAGCTGCAAGAAGCGAAGAAGACGCACGTGCTGTTCTCGACCGCAGCCGACTTCGCCAGCACCGTGACCAGCATGGTGCAGTACTACGAAGCACACTTCGAACGCGTGCTGGCCCAAGCCGCCCTCTACCGCTGCTTGTTGCACAGCGGTGTGGTCGACCCGGCGCGCGACCACCTGTGGAAGATGAACGAGCGCAGCACCGCCGCGCTGGCCGACCACCTACGCAACGCTGGCATCACCGACACCCGCGACCACGAGAGCCTTGCGCGCATGATTCTCGGCATCGGCGCGGAGCTGCGGTTCTCGATGATCCACAGCGGGCAACCCACGGCCGCGCGGGCCGCGCGCCTGGCCACGCGCTGCGTGATCGGTGCGCTCGCTGCATTCACGACGCAGCTGCCGAGCCACCTAAAGCCGAGCGAACAGGTCTGGGCCGCCACGCTGCAGCGTCTGACCCTGGTGGAGTGACGCAGTAAGCTCGAGCTACATCGAGCGCCGGTAGCGTCCGCCCACGGCGAAGAGCGCATCGGTGATCTGCCCGAGGCTGGCGTGGCGCACCGTGTGCATCAGCTCTGCGAACACGTTGCCGCGCGCACGGGCGACTGCCTGCAAGCGAGCCAGAGCCTCGGCGCGGTGGGCAGCGTGCTGCAGCTGGAACGCACGCACACCCGAAAGCTGCGCGCGCTTGTCCTCGTCGCTGGCGCGCACCGTCTGCGCTGCTGCCACGGTGGCCTCCTGCTCGGCGGGCCGCAGGAAGGTGTTCACGCCGACGATCGGTAGCTCGCCCGTGTGCTTGCGCGTCTCGTACAGCAGACTCTCTTCCTGGATCTTCGTGCGCTGGTACAGCGTCTCCATGCTGCCAAGCACACCACCGCGCTCCGAGAGGCGCTCGAGCTCTTCCAGCACGGCCGCCTGCACGCGCTCGGTGAGCTCTTCGATCAGGTACGAGCCCTGCAGCGGGTTGTCGTTGTGCAAGAGCCCCAGCTCGCGCGTGAGGATGAGCTGGATCGCCACCGCAGTGCGCACGGAGGCCGCAGTGGGCGTGGTGATGGCCTCGTCGAAGGCGTTGGTGTGCAGACTGTTGCAGCTGTCGGCGAGCGCACAGAACGCTTGCAGCGTGGTGCGGATGTCGTTCCAGGCCATCTCCTGGGCGTGCAGCGAGCGGCCCGAGGTCTGGATGTGGTACTTGAGCTTCTGACTGCGCTGCGAAGCGCCGTAGAGCTCGCGCATGGCCACCGCCCAGATGCGCCGGGCCACGCGCCCGAGCACGCTGTACTCCGCGTCGAGCCCGTGGCTGAAGAAGAAGGAGAAGTTGCGGGCGAAGTCGTCCACGCGCATGCCGCGCGCGCGGTAGTGCTCCACGTAGGTGAAGGCGTTGGCCAGCGTGAACGCGAGCTGAGTGATGGGGTTCGCACCGGCTTCGGCGATGTGGTAGCCGGAGACCGAAACCGAGTAGAAATTCTGCACGCGCTGATCGATGAAGTACGCCTGCACGTCGCCCATCAGGCGCAGCGCGAAGTCGATCGAGAAGATGCAGGTGTTCTGCGCTTGATCCTCTTTCAAGATGTCGGCCTGCACGGTGCCACGCACGCGCTGCAACACCTCGGCGCGAATGCCTGCGTAGACCTCGGGCGAAACCAGCTCGTGGCCCGCGATGCCGAGCAGTCCGAGCCCGAGGCCCGTGTGGCCGGGCGGCAACGGCCCGCGATAGCTGGGTAGCTGCCCGCGCCCGGCGCGCGCGGCATCGAGCGTGCCGTTCGCACGCAAGTGCGCCTCGACCTGTTGGTCGATGGCCGTGTTCAAGAAGAAGGCGAGCACGACCGGCGCCGGACCATTGATGGTCATCGACACCGAGGTCGCGGGGTCGCACAGGTCGAAGCCCGAATAGAGCTTCTTAACGTCATCGAGCGTGCATACCGACACGCCCGAATTGCCAACCTTGCCGTAGACGTCGGGCGCGGGCGCCGGATCGCGTCCGTACAGCGTGACGCTGTCGAACGCCGTCGACAGCCGCACCGAGCGCTGCCCCGCGGCCAGCATGTGGAAGCGCGCATTGGTGCGCTCGGGGCCGCCTTCGCCCGCAAACATGCGGGTCGGATCTTCGTCGCGCTGCTTGAACGGAAACACGCCGGCCGTGAATGGAAAGCTGCCGGGCAAGCCCTCTTCGCGCAGGTATCTGACCAGCTCACCCCAGTCCTCGCTGCGCGGTAAGGCCACGCGCGGCACGACAGTGCCCGCCAGAGTGTGCACGTGGTTCTCGGCCACGATCTCCCGCCCGCGCACCACGTAGCGCTGCTCGGCCGCGGCGTAGGCAGCGCGCGTGGCAGGCCACTGGGCGAGCGCGCCACGCAGCGCCACGGGCAACGCAGACACCGCCCGCTCGTAGCGCTCACGCACAGCCGCGACGGCCGGCTCTGCGCTTGGCGACCACACGGGCGCATCGGCCGCCGTCAGCGGCGGTGGTGAATCGCCGAGCGTGCGCAAGGCCAGCTGGAGCGCCTGCACTTGCCGCGCTACCGCGGCCAGCTGTTCGGTCTGCGCGCGGTAGGCTCGCAGCGCGCCGCTGACCTCAGCCAGGTGACGCTCGCGCGCGGCGGGGATCAGCGGCACGTAGCCGTCCGCGTCGGCGACGGCGCTCGGCGCAGCAGACGCCTGCGCGGCGAAGTGCTGCGGCGCACGCTCCCGCAGCTTGCCGAGCAATGCGGCGTACAGGCCATCCATGCCCGGATCTCCGAAGCGACTGGCGCAAGTGAGGTACACCGGGACATCGCCGTCCGGCACCGCGTGCCGATCGTGATTGCGCTTCCATTGTTTGCGCACGTCGCGCAACGCGTCCTGGGCGCCCCGTCGATCGGCCTTGTTGAGCACGATCAGGTCAGCGAGCTCCAGCATGTCGATCTTCTCGAGCTGCGAGGGGGCGCCGTACTCGGGCGTCATCACGTACATCGACAGCTGCGCCAAATCGACGATGCTCGAGTCGCTCTGACCGATACCCGCGGTCTCTACGATCACGAGATCGAACGCCGCCGCCTGCAGCACGCTCAGCGCGTCGTGCATGGCGGTGGAAAGGGCCGCGTGGGCACTGCGCGTGGCGAGCGAGCGCGCATAGCTGCGCGCAGCCGACAGCGACAGCGCATTCATGCGGATGCGATCGCCCAGCAGCGCACCACCACTGCGACGCTTGCTCGGGTCGACCAAGAGCAGACCAACGGCCAGCTCGGGGAAGTCACGGCGCAAACGCAACAGCAGCTCGTCGACGACGCTGGACTTGCCAGCGCCACCCGTGCCGGTGACCCCGAGCACCACGGTCGCATGTTGCAGCGCTGCAGCCGACAGCTGCGTGCGCAGCCGCGGCAGCTGCGCGGGGTCGTGGCTCGCCGCGTGCTCGAAGCACGAGATCACCCGGGCCACGGCCTGTGGCTGTGACACCGAAAGACGGCTGAGCGCATCACCGAGCACCGGTGCGGTCTGTGCGTCGAGCTCGGCGAGCACACTCTGCACGATCGCCGGCAGCCCGAGCTTGCGGCCTTCTTCGGGGGTGAAGATATGCGCGACTCCATACGCGGTCAGCTCGGCGATCTCCGCGGGCGAGATGGTCCCGCCGCCGCCGCCGTACACGCGCACGTGGCCCACGCCGCGCGCACGCAGCTCGTCGACCAGGTACTTGAAGAACTCCATGTGCCCGCCCTGGTACGAAGAGACGGCGACCGCATGGGCGTCCTCTTGGATCGCCGCGTCGACGATCTCCACGACCGAACGGTCATGACCCAGGTGAATCACTTCGGCGCCGAACACCTGAAGCAGGCGCCTCACGATGTTGATCGCCGCGTCGTGGCCATCGAAGAGCGACGCCGCCGTGACCACCCGCGCCGGTGCAAGCGCGTCGCTCGACGTGGCTGGGAGGAAGCTGGGACGCATGACCAAACCGGGGCTCACGGCGGAAGGCGCGCGAGCCAATCGTCCTTAACGTATCAGCCTGTGCAGCTGCACGCACAAATGCCAGCGCTGTGGCAGAGCGCTTCGGCGTTGGGCCGGCTGAAGACGCTCGAAGTGCGCCTGCGCGCACCGGCATGGTCCGTGCACTTGCGAAGTCCGCCGCGCAGTGCCATGTAAGACAAATCTTGGGGGTAGACCAACGTGGGCTATAAGAACGACAAACCCGGGACATTGCCGGATCCGCGCGCGAATACCGCTGCCGCGACCGACGCCGATGCCGACGCCGACACGGCCGCGAGCGACGAGCACGCACAGCCGCGCGACACGGTGCCCACGGCGCCCATGACCATCAACCTGTCGCACACGCTGCCTACAGGTGCCGCCTTCCAGGCCACTTGGAAGCTGCCAGCGTGGCGTCCCAGCGCCGCACAAGCGCTCGCGGCTCCGGGCGAGTCGGGCGTACGCAAGCTCGACCTGCCTCAAGCGGCGGGCGAGCCGGCTGCCGCTCCCCACGAAGCAGAGCGTCAACGCCAGGCCACCCTGCCGTCCATCGGGCCTTCGCCAACGCAAGGCGCGACCGCGGCTGCCACGCAAACGGACACGCGCGCAGCGCTCGGACGCACCCTGCGCATGGAGCTGAGCTTGCCGGTCTCGAAGCCGTCAGCTGCAACGTCGTTCGGACCGCGCAACGAGCCGCGCGACACGCTCGAGCCGCCTCCCCTGTCGGTGCCACCCCCGGCGGCCGGCAACCGCGCGCCAGCCACGCGCGACCTCGGCAGTGTGCTCGCCAGCTCCGTGCAGCCGGTCGGCAGCGTCGCGGGCGACGACGCCAGCGATTCCGAGGCCACTCGCCCTGCGTCCGGCCGCCCGACCGATCCCTTCGGCCGTCTGGTCGACAACGTGGTCGACAACGTGGTCGACAACGTGGTCGACAACGTGGCGCCCGAGCGGGCACGCCACGCCACCGCGGTCGACGGCAGCGACACCGTGCATTTCAAGGCCGAGCCGGTGCCAGCGCGCATGCCACCATCGACGCGATCCGCTTCGGCGCACGGCTCGGACAACTTTGCACCCAGCGCCCAGGTTTACGAGACGCCGCAGCGCATTACCTGGCGTCCACCCGCACCGCTGTGGAACAGCAGCAAACGGCAGCTGTTGGCGGCGGGCCTCGTGCTCGGGGCGTTCGCCGGTGCGCTGCTCATGGTGTACTTCGACCTCGGCTCCGACGACAGCGATGCAGGCACGGGTACCGCGCCTGAAAGCTCGATGACACCCGAAGAGCACGTGGTGGCGCCGGCGCCGGTCGTCGCCGCCGCCTCTGCCAACAGCGCGAGCAGCCCCCGAGCGCAGGGCGCCGACCCGGTGCAGCCGACAGCAGCCGCGGCCAATGCGTCGCAGATCGTGTCGGTGCCCGCAGGCGCCGAGATCGTGATGGGCGGTGCAATCATCGCCAACACACCGGCACGCCTGGCGCGGCCTACCTACGAGGTCGACTATCTGGTTCGGCTGCCCGGCTACGATTCGCAGCTCGTGCGGATCGGACCCACGAGCCCCGACACCATCCAGGTCAACCTCAAGCCGGTCGCCGCCGAGCACGCAGCACACTGAGCCACCTGCAGCTGATGGCGGCCGCCACCCGGCGCGACCCAAGCCAAGCGACTCACGCGCTCAAGTGGTGTAGTCCGCGTTGATGCGCACGTAGTCTTCGGTGAGATCGCAGCCCCAGGCCGTGGCGCTATGCGTGCCGAGACCAAGGTCTGCGCGCAGCTGCACCTCGGGGGCGTCCATGGCCTTCGAGATCAGCGCGTAGTCGAGCTGTGTGGCGGCGCCGCGCTCGAAGGCGCAGTGCTCGCCGATCCACACGCTGGTGCGCTCCACTTCGATCTGCGCGCCCGAGCGTCCGAGCGCCATCATCACGCGGCCCAGGTTCGGGTCGCGCCCGGTGATCATGGTCTTCACCAGCGGCGACGACACCACCGTGCGCGCCGCGATGCGCGCGTCTTGCCGGCTCGCCGCACCCTGCACCACCATCTCGATCAGCGTGCGTGCGCCTTCGCCATCACGCGCGAGATCGCGGGCCAGCTCGATCGCGAGCTTCTCGATGGCAGCCTGCAGAGCAGCCGCCTCGGGGCTGCCCGCCGCGATCGTGCCGCCGCCGGCTGCACCGCTGGCGAACAGCAACATGGTGTCGCTCGTGGAGGTGTCCATGTCGACGTCGACCATGTTGAACGAGACGTCGCCGGCCTTGCGCAGCATGTCTTGCAGTAGCGCTGCAGGCACCGCGGCGTCGGTCGTGAAAAAGCCGAACACGGTGGCCATGTCCGGATGCACCATGCCGGCGCCCTTGGCCACGCCGCCCACGGTGTAAGTCTGCCCGCCAACGCGCACGCGCAGCGCACGCGCCTTGTGCACGGTGTCGGTCGTCATGATCGCACGCGCGAAGTCGAGCCCGCTCTCGCGCTTGGTGCTGATGCGCGCGAGACCCGCTCGAATCTTCTCCATGGGCAACGGCCGACCGATGACGCCCGTCGAGCCGACCAGCACTTGCTGCGCATCGAGGCCCAGGTGCTTGGCCGCGAGCTCGGTCATGGTGCGCGCGTCCGCGAGACCGCGCTCGCCCATAGCCACATTCGAGCAACCCGAGTTCACCACCAGCGCCTGGGCGCTGCCGCGCGCCACGCGCTCGCGGCAGAGCGTCACAGGCGCGCCGCACACGCGGTTCTTGGTGAAGATGCCCGCTACCGTGCACGGGCGATCGGCCACGAGCAGGCCGAGGTCGAGGCGGTCTTCGGGGCCGTGGCTCTTGATGCCGGCATATACGCCGCCGGCCGCAAACCCGAGCGGCGACGTGATTCCGCCACCCTCGATCCACTCTAGGTCGTTCGACATGCCCGCCTTTCTAGCGCAACCGCCGCACTGTGCATGCCCAAAACCGCCCGCCGCACCGTGTAGGCGCACACGCACCTACAGCCTGCTTGCCCCAATTTCATTTGGCTTGTTATAGAAGCGCGATGCGAAAGCGAATTTTGGTCTCCGGCGGTGCCGGCTTTCTTGGGTCGCACCTCTGCGAGAAGCTCCTTGGGTTGGGGCACGAGGTGGTCTGTCTCGACAATTTCTTCACCTCGGCGCGCCGTAACGTGGAGCACCTGCTCGACGACCACCGCTTCGAGCTGCTGCGTCACGACGTCACCGAGCCGATCATCATCGAAGTCGACGAGATCTACCACCTCGCTTGCCCTGCCTCGCCGGTGCACTACCAGCGCAACCCCGTGCGCACGATCCAGACGGCCGTGCACGGCACGCTCAACATGCTCGACATGGCGCGCGAGGTGAAAGCGCGCATCATGATCGCTTCCACCAGCGAAGTGTACGGCGACCCAAAGGAGCACCCGCAGCGCGAGTCGTACTGGGGTCACGTGAACCCGATCGGCCCACGCGCCTGCTACGACGAAGGCAAGCGCTGCGCCGAGTCGCTCACGGTCTCGTATGCGCGCCAGTACGGCGTCGCCAGCCGCATCGTGCGCATCTTCAACACCTACGGCCCGCGCATGCACGAGAACGACGGGCGCGTGGTGTCTAACTTCGTGTTGCAGGCACTCAAGAACGAGCCCATCACCGTGTACGGCGAGGGCGAGCAGACGCGCTCGTTCTGCTACGTCAGCGACTTGCTCGAGGGCTTCGTGCGCTTGCTCGCGACCCCCGACGACCCGGGCCCAGTGAACATCGGCAACCCGAGCGAGCGCACCATCCGCGAGCTCGCCGAGATGACCATCAAGATGACCAACTCGAAGTCGCAGCTGCGCTTCGAGGCGCTACCGGTCGACGACCCGACGCGTCGCTGCCCCGACATCGGCAAGGCCCGCGCACTGCTCGGCTGGGAACCCAAGGTCAGCATCGAAGAGGGCCTGGGCAACACCATCAAGTACTTCAAGGACTACTTGGGCCAGCGCGATCCGAGCTGAGCGAGAGGGAATGTCATGACACCCAGCTCGCCACCCAAGGGCCACGAGCCCAATCCTGCACTGCGCGTGCTCTACAACTGGTTCTTCGACGCCATCCAGGTCGACGAGTCTTGGGTGCGCGAAGTGCGCGAGCTGTCGCAACGCGGCCGCGTCGTGTACGTGCTGCGCAACCTGAACCCGGTCGACTTCCTGGCGCTCGACTACCTCACCAAGCGCTACGATTTGCCGCAGATCCGCTTCGTGAACGACTTGCGCCTGGGCCTGCTCAGCCCGATTCCGCGCAACCTCTTGCAGGCGATCGCCACGCGTCACAAGGCGACGCCGGCGCAAGAGCTACAAGACGCAGTCGAGCACGGCAGCTCGGCAGCGCTCTTCCTCAAGCGGCCGCCGACGGTGCTCGATGTCGCCTCCGGACAGAGCCGCGGCCGCGGCATGCGCGAGGGCGACGAGCTGATCCGCACGCTGATCGACCTGCAGCACAAGAGCGATCGGCCGGTGCTGCTGGTGCCTCAGGTGTTTCTGTGGACCAACCGACCGGACACGCACGGTGCGCAGTGGGTCGACGCCTTCTTTGGTCCGCGCGAGTGGCCGAGCCCCGTGCGCACCATCATGCAGTTTCTCTACAACTACAAACACGTGCGCCTGCGCGCCGGCGAGCCGCTCGATCTCGCGCAGTACCTGCAAGAGCACACCGGCACGACCGACGACAACCACGTACGCCGCGTAATCTACGTGATGCTGCGGCGCCTGGAGCGCGAGCGGCGCGCGGTGACAGGCCCCGCGTTTACGCCGCCCGACCGGCAGCGTAACCAGGTGTTGCATTCGCCGAAGCTGCAGAAGGTCATCGCGCACATGGCCGGTGACAAGCAGGAAGATCGTTACACGCTCACGCGCAAGACGATGGACATGCTCAAGCAGATGCAGGCGACGCCCGATGCCAACACCATCAAGGGCCTCGAGGTGCTGCTCGATCGCGTATTCCACCGCGTCTATGCCGGCATCGACGTCGACCGCGCGGGCATCGAGGCCATCCGCGAGAAGAGCAAGGAATCCACCATCATCTTGCTGCCCAGCCACAAGAGCCACGTGGACTACTTGGTGCTCTCGTACGTGTTCAACTACGAGAACTTGTCGCTGCCGATGATCGCGGCGGGCGACAACCTCTCGTTCTTTCCGCTCGGGCCCATCCTGCGGCGGGCAGGCGGGTTCTTCATCCGGCGCCAGTTTGGTGGCGACCGTTTGTACTCGGCGGCCGTGGAAGCCTACGTGCGCCGCTTGATTCGCGACGGCCACACCATGGAGCTGTTTCTCGAAGGCGGTCGCAGCCGCACCGGCAAGCTACTCAAGCCGCGCGTGGGCTTGCTCAGCATGCTGGTCGATGCCGCGCTGGCCGTGCCCAACCGCGAGGTGGTGTTCGTGCCGATCAGCATCGGCTACGAGCGCATCGTGGAGAGCAGCAGCTACGGCAAGGAGCTGCTCGGCGGCGACAAAAAGAAGGAAGACGCAGCCGGCTTGCTCAAGAGCACCGAGGTGCTGCGCCACCGCTACGGTCGCATCAACGTGCAATTCGGCCAGCACCTCACCATCAAGCGCATGAGCGACGAGCTCGGGTACGCCGACGGCGCGCTGCACTCTCCGCCCAAGCGGCGCGCGGTGGTCAATCGGCTGGCCAACCGTTCCATGGACGAGATCAACCGCGTCACCGCGGTGACTCCCGGCTCGCTCACGGCGCTGGCACTCTTGTCCGACGAGCGTCGCGGCACCTCGCACGAGGAGCTCGTGCTGCGCTGCGAGCGCTTGCTCAGCGTGTTGCGCAGCGCAGGCGCCCGCATCACGCCGCGCACCGTCGATGGCGACACGCTGCGCGAAGAAGCGGTGTACGAGGCCGTGCAGATGTTCGTCGAGGGCGAGATGCTCGAGACGCACTCACCGAACGAGCCGGTGGTGGACCGCGACCGCGACCGCGAGCGTCGCGTGGAGCCCGGCAGTGGCTGCTTGTACCGCGTGCCCGAGCGCAAGCGCATCGAGCTCGATGTCAGCAAGAACATCCTGATCCACTTCGTAGTGGAGCGGGCGCTGGTGGCTACCGCGATGCTGATCCCACCCGGACCCAACTTGCCGATGGACACGCTGCGCCAGCGGGTGAAGGAAATCTCGGGCTTGTTCAAGTACGAGTTCCGCTTCCGCGCAGACGGCAACTTCGATGCGATCTTCGACGAGACGATTGCCGCCATGGTGGCGTGCGGCGAGCTCGAGCGCGTTGCAGGCGACCACATCGACACGGGTCCCGGACACGACGAATGGACCGGACAGGTCTGGCTGCGCACCTATGCGGCCATCCTGCGCAATTTCGTCGAGGGCTATCGCATCGCGGCGCGCGGTCTGGCTGCGCTGGTGAAGGGCCCGCTGAGCGAGAAGGACTGGGTCAAACGCACGCTGGGCGTCGGCCACCGCATGTACCTGTCTGGCGAGATCGAACGGCACGAAGCCGTGAGCCGCCCGCTCCTGGAGAACGCACTGCAAGCATTCAAGGAGGAGGGCTATCTCGACCTGCAGGACAAGAAGTACTCGCTCACCGAATCGTGGGACAGCGCCGACGCGGTGCGAGCGATCGAGGGGCGCATCGCGGGCTACTTGAAGGCGAGCCCGGAGTAGTCCGTGCGGCGCTCCGCCCAGCCTTGGCCCCCACCGGCCTGCATGCTACACACCGCGGCGCGCAGCGTGGCTGCGTGAGACGATGAGCGACCCGAAATCCACAGTGCCGGACGCGCGCTGGTCTGCGGCCAAGGCCGAGCTCGACGCGGCGCACTGTCTGCTCATCGAGCGCGAGGGCGCGGCGATGACCGTTGCGCTGCACGTGGTCTTCGCGCTGCGTCAGGTGCTGGCAGACGCTGACGAGCCTACGCTACCCGCGCCCGGCGCACTTGGTTCGCGTCTAGTGCAGCCGGAGCGTGGCTTCAAGCCAGAGGAGGCGACAGCGCTCGCGATCTTGCTCGAGCGCATCGCTCCGGCCTGCGAGGCGTACATTGCAGGTTCGCGCGGGCATGCGGCCCTCGCCATGCCCGAGGTGCGACGCGCGTTCGTGCTGGCGCATCGGGCCGTCGGTCGCTTGCACCGCGTAGCCACACGGCAGGCTCGTTTGCGGAGCTACCGGCGCACCGCGGCAGTTGCCGCCGTGCTCGTGAGCGCGGCGGTCGTCAGCTGGCACGTGCTCGCGCCGCAACCGGCGTTCTACGGACGCTACTACAAGGGCATCATGCTGACCGGCACACCCGTGGTGCGCGCGGACAAGCGCATCGACTTCGACTGGTTGAGCGGCGAGCCCATGCTTGGCTTGGGCCGCGACACCTTCTCGGTCCGCTGGGACACCTGCCTGCGGCTCAAAGAACCTGACACGCTCGAGTTCCGCGTCGGCTCCGACGACGGCTCGCGCGTGTTCGTGGATGGCAAGCTGCTGGTCAACGCCTGGCATTCTCAGGCCGGCGAATGGAACTCCGCGATCAGCCGGCTGCCGGCAGGCATGCATGCCGTGCGCGTCGAGTACTACGAGCGCGCGGGCGATGCGATGGTGGTGTTCAAGGTCACGCGCGGCAGCGGCGCACCGGTCGAAGACGCTGCGTTCGATCCACCCACCATCGTGAACGCTGAGGCGCGTTGTGCGCCTTGAGCACGCAGACTGGGTGCGCTTCTGGCGCGAGCAGCGTGCGAGCCTGCCGTGGGCGTTGCTCATGCTGTGGCTCGCTGCCGGCGTGCGTCTGACGCTCACCACCGGGGCAAGCTCGGTCGGCCTGCTCGACGACGCGGTGTTCGTGGGCGGTTTCGTCGCGCTCGTGCAGCTCTTCGAGCTGTGGCCGCGCGGGGTGCGCGTCGCACTCGTGCTGTGGTGGGGCTTGCTCGCGATCCTCGCCGTGCTGGCGGACGCCATTCACTACAAGTACTTCGGCACCTTCGTGAATGCCGATGACATCTTTCTCACCGAGGAAGTCGGCGCGCTCGGCACTTCCGTCAAGAGCCTCATCACACCGGGTGTGCTGATCGCGGGTGTGGGTGTGCCGCTCGTCTTGCTCGGCTGGAGCGTGCGCACCACCTGGCATCTGCGTCGACGCCGGCTGTCGCCGCTGCTGCTGACGTGGCCTGTGCTCGCGTGGGCGGCGTCGCTGGGTCACGCCACACTCGCGCACGGACAGAGCGGACCTGCGTACAACAATCCGGTAGCGCTGGTGTTGCGCGAGGTCTCCGAGGCGGTGTTCGGCGGCAAGGGCGTGGCGGAGCTGGTCGAGGAGATCTCGGCAGGCGCACCCGCGTTCGTGGCATGGCCGGGCAACGCCTACCGCGAGCACACCCGACCCGACTTCCCACTGCTGCGCGTGCCCGTCGCGCCCACGCGCCACGCCACGACACCGCGCAACGTCGTGTTGATCTTGATGGAATCGGTGCGCGCCTACGAGACGGGGCTCGCGTACGAAGGCCCGATCCAGGTCACGCCGAACCTGAAACAGCTCGCGCAGAGCGCCATCGAAGCCCCCAACTTCTACGCGGTCGGTCACCAGACCGTGCGAGGCGAAGGTGCCGTGCTCTGCAGCATGTTGTCGGACGTGGGCGGAGCGCCGACCTATGTGCGCCATCCGGAAGTGCGCACGCCATGCTTGCCGGAGATCTTGCAGGACCAGGGCTACAGCACCTACTGGATCAGCGGCTTTCGCTCGACCTATTTCAACAAGAAGGAGTTCCTCACGCGCCACGGTGTCGCGCACATCGACGACATGAGTCAGGTGCCGCGGCGCATGCTGAAGACTCCGATCGTGGGCTGGGGCCCGTCCGACGTGGACATCTTCTCGCACGCGATCGACGTGCTGCGCCACGAGCGCAAGCCGTTCTTCGCGGAGATCATGACGCTCTCCAATCACCATCCGTTCTCGCACAACTACGGCATCGCCCAGCCTGACGCGGCGCGCGACGTGCACCAGGACCCGATGTACCGCGACTACCTGCGCGGCATTCACTACACCGACTACGCCATCGGCAAGTTCTTCGAGATGGCCGCGCACGAGCCGTGGTTTGACAACACGCTGTTCATCATCACCGGCGATCACGGCGCACACGCCTACCCACGCGGCGTCGACCGCCAGTCCACCCCGGCGCGCATGAACGAGATGTTCTTCCGTGTGCCCTTCCTGATGCTCTTGCCCGAGCGCAAGCACCAACGACTGGACGCCGTCACGAGCCAGGTCGACATCGCGCCCACCGTGCTGGATCTACTCGGGGTTAGAGCGAGCAACGCGTTCATGGGCGTGAGCATGCTGGCGCAGCTTGCTCCCGAGCAGCGCGTCGCGTTCTTCGCCACCACCAACGAGTGGAGCGTGCGCCAGGGCGACGACTACTGTTACCCGATCGGCACCGACTGCGTGGTCGGCGGCGTGCCTCGCTGCGCGCCTGGCCAGCACGCCAACGCGTCAGGCCACGCGTGCTTCAGCGCCCGCGGCGATCTGCTCGACCCAGCGACCGAGTTTCCGGGCCGCACACAAACAGTGCCAGACAGCGTGAGCCGAAACATGCTGGATCGGGGCGACCGTCTCGCGCGCGCCAGCCGTTTTCTGGTCAGCGACAACCGATTGTTTCCGCTTTTGCCCTGAGCGAGCACGCACACACCCTGCTGGAGGATCGAGCGAAACGTCATGACCCGGCCGTCACGCCACGCGCTCGCCATCACGCTCGGGTCGCTCGCCGCGGCCCTCGCGCTGTGGTCGCCTGCGTTCCAGTCGCTCGACGCGACCGGCTTCGGTGACTGGCAACAGTTCTTGCACTTCTGGGAATCGGGCTACGTGGCGATCACCCGCTACGGTGAGTGGCCGCTGTGGGACCCGTACCACTGCGGTGGCATCACCATCTTCGGCAATCCGCAGAGCCAGCACCTGTCGCCGTTCTTCGCGCTGGCGCTGCTCTTCGGGCCCACGATCGGGCAGAAGCTGTTCTTGGTGCTGCATGCGTGGGCGGGCTTCTCCGGCATGTACCGGCTTTCGCGCAGCGAAGGGTTGCAGCTGCCAGGCGCGCTGCTCGCGACCCTGGCGTGGGCGGCTTCGGGCTTCTTCGTGTCGCACGGCTCGGGCGGGCACAGCGCGTTCTTGCCCTTCTACTTGGCACCGTGGGTGCTGCTGACTTGGCGCGCCGCCGTGCGCGACCCTCGCTACGTAGCGCCGCTGTCGCTGCTCTTGCTGCTCGTACTGCTCGAAGGCGGCGTGTATCCGTTCCCGTACTTGTTGCTGCTGCTCGCGTTCGATGCGGTCGTGCAGCTCGTGCTGCGACAGAACGTGCGTGGCGTGCTGGTGGCGGCCGCGCTGTCCGCGCCCGTGGTGCCCTTGGTCGGCGCGATTCGCTTGCTGCCCATTCTCGATGAGCTCAGTCGTCACCCTCGCACCATGCCGAGCCACGATGGCGTTTCACTGCCCGAGATCCTCGAGATGCTGACCGCCCGCAGCCACGGCTGGCACTACGGCAGCCACCAGTTCGTGTGGCCCGAATACGTGACCTACGTCGGCTGGGGCATCGTTTCTCTGGGAACCCTCGGCCTGTTGGCCAGCTTGGCGCCGCACACGCCGATCATCGCGCGGCGCATCGCCGTCGGCTTGTGCGTGTTTCTGGCGCTGACCATGGGCGATCACGGGGAATGGTCACTGTGGCCGCTCGTGCACCGCTTGCCCATCTACGACTCGCTGCGCGTGCCCTCTCGCTTCGCGGTGTTCTTCACCTTGTACCTGGCGCTCTTGGCAGGCGCGGCATTGCAGCTGCTCACCCTTGCGCTCGCCCGCGTCAGCCGCGCTTCCGGCAAGCTGTCGGTGGTGCTGACCGGTGCCGTGCCACTCTTGCTCATCGCCGGCATTGCGAGCGACCTGTTCATCGTGCACTACCCCACGCTCAACCGCTGGCACGATCCTCCCGTCACGACCGACCGCGTGTCCCCACGCTTCTACAACTCACCGCTGCCCTACGGTCGCTGGTACGCGAGCTTCCCACGCATGAACCTCGGCTCGCTCGGTTGTTACGAGGCCATGAACTTCCAGGTAGTTCCCGGGATGTGGACGGGCGACAAACCGCAGGCGCGCGTCACCCGCGGCCACGGCAAGGTCAGCTCCTTCCGACGCAGCACCCGCCACGTGTTCTTGCGTGTAGTGATGAGCGACCAAGGGCGCGTGCTGCTCAACCAACACATGGCGCCCGGCTGGACCAGCAACCTGGGCACCGCGGTGGATGACGCCGGTCGCCTGGCGATCGACCTGCCCGCCGGCACGCACGACCTCGACGTGGTGTACCTGCCCCCAACGCTCATCCCCAGCACTGCGCTCAGCGCGCTCGGTCTCTTGCTCGCCTTCTTGGTGTGGCGTTTCGGCGCTCGTTTCGCAGCCAAGCCGGCACAGCTGACGCCAGTGGAAATCGCATGACCAAGCACGTGATCTGGGACTGGAACGGCACCTTGCTCGACGACGTCGAGCACGCGCTACACGCCGTCAACGCACTGCTGCGCGCGCGCAAGCTGCCGCCCATCGATCGCGACGGCTACCGAACACGCTTTGGTTTCCCGGTGAGCGGTTTCTACACGGAGCTCGGCTTCGACATCGAGCGAGAAGACTTCGCCGCGCTCTCAGAGACCTACATCAATCACTACCGGCAAGTTGCCGCCAGCGCGACCACGCACACCGAAGCGCGCGACGTGATGGGGCAGCTGGCGCAGCAAGGCATCGCGCAGTCAGTGCTCTCCGCGATGGAGATCAACATGCTGAGGCAGATGCTCAGCGATCACGGGCTCATCGACCTGCTCACGCATGTGCGCGGCCTGAACGACCAGCAAGCCTCGTCCAAGGTGGCGCTCGGCGTGGAGCTCATGCGCACGCTGGGGGCGACACCGAATGACGTGCTCTTCGTGGGCGATACCCTGCACGATCTCGAGACCGCCACCGCAATGGGCGCGCACTGTCTGCTCTTTGCCTGCGGCCACCAGACGCTGGAGCGCCTGTCGGGCAGCGGCGCTACGGTCATCCACTCGCTCTACGAAGTGATCGATTTCGTGCGCGCGCGCAACTGATGCGCTGGGTGGCGGCGGTAGAGCAAAACTCGTGGCTCGGGCGACGTTCAACCGCGTTGGCCGGTTCGACCCGCCGTCTATTACCCGCTAAGCTGCTGGCCGGCAACGCTCCCCGTGCACGAGCAGTACCCATGAAACTCCTGCGTTTTTTGCTGCGCTCCGCCGGCCCGATGGCCGTCGTGATGGCCGTGCTCAGCACTGCCAGTGGCGCCTTCAACGCGGGCCTCATCGCTGCCATCCACCAGACGCTGCAGCACGGCGCTTCCACGGCGCTCTTGCTCGCGTTCGTGGGCATGGGCCTCGGCAAGCTGGTGTCTTCGTACTTCTCGGGGGTGATGCTCACCGAGTACTCGTACGAGTCCATCACCGAGCTGCGCAAAGAGCTCATCGAGAAGCTCTTGGCGTTCCCGTACCTGCGCTTCGAGCGCATGGGCCGCGAGAAAGTGTTCGCGGCGCTGACCGAAGACGTGGCCACCGTCAACGCTGCGTTGCAGTCGGCGCCCGGCTTGTTGGTGAATGTTGCGGTGGTCGCAGGCAGCAGCGCCTACTTGGCGTACCTGTCGTGGCCCACCTTCATCGCGTTGGCCAGCGTTGGCGTGCTCGGCACCCTCGCCTACCGCCCCATCAGCCGCAGTGCGCGACCCTACCTCGAACGGGCCCGCGACCAACACGACCGCCTGTTCGGTCACTTCCGCGCACTGACCGAAGGCACCAAGGAGCTGAAGCAACACGCCGCCCGGCGCGAAGCCTTCCTCGACGACCACGTGCTCGAGACCAGCGAAGCGTTGATGGAGCAGCACATGCTCGGCCACGCGCGCTACCAGCTCTCGCAGGGCGCCAGCAGCTTGGTCTCGCTCGTGGGTCTGGCGCTGGTGTTGTTCATCGCGCCACGCTGGCACCACCTGCCCAGCGGCGTGATGTCGGGCTACGTGCTCACCTCGCTCTACTTGATGGGTCCGCTCAGCGCCGCGCTGCGTATCTTGCCGCTCTACACATCGGCGGAGATCGCGCTTGGGCGTATCGAGCTCTTGGGCGTCGAGCTCGGCAGCGCCGCACGCGAGCGCGCTGCTGCGCCCGCAGACCGCCCCACCTTCCGCAGCATCGCCCTGCGCGGCGTGGTGCACGCGTACCACGACGAACGCGGCGGCGGCTTCACGCTCGGGCCGATCACGCTCGATGTGCACCCGGGGCAGATCATCTTCCTCACCGGCCAAAACGGCAGCGGCAAGTCGACGCTCGCGAAGGTCCTGGTCGGCTTGTACGAGCCCGAGCAGGGCGCGCTGCTCTGGGATGGCGCCGCGGTCACCGACGAAACGCGCGACTCCTACCGCCAGCTCTTCTCGGTGATCTTCCCCGACTACTACCTGTTCGACACCTTGCTCGGTCTCGGCGATGGCGATGTCGACGAGCGCGCAGAGCTGCTCGTGCAGCGGCTCGAGCTCGATGGCCACGTCGAGATCAATGCTGGCGAGCTGTCGTCGACGCGATTGTCGCAGGGCCAGCGCAAACGCTTGGCGTTGCTCACTGCGTATCTGGAAGACCGACCGATCTACGTGTTCGACGAGTGGGCCGCCGATCAAGACCCGAGCTTCAAAGAGGTCTTCTACAAAGAGCTGGTTCCGGAGCTCAAGGCGCGTGGCAAGACCGTGGTGGTGGTGACGCACGACGACCGCTACTTCCACCTCGCCGATCGCCACGTGATGCTCGACCAAGGCCAAATCGGCAACAGCGCAGTGAGCATGCTCTCGGGTACGTGACGCTCGCTCCCACGCGCACATCGTCGCCGCGATCTGCGGGAAGAACGCAACAGCGCGCGGAAATCCGGCGGCGGCCAGCGCACAATCGAGGGACGATGCGCCGCGTGCAGCTGAGCCTGGTGGTGAGAAGCTTGCCACAACACACGCGCCTAGCAGCCGTGGTGCTCGCGCTATGCGCCTGCACCAGTCACCCACACCCGAGCGCGGGCAAGCCCGATGCAACATCGGCAGACGCAGGCGCTGCCAACCCCAGCGACGCCGCGACACAGGTGGGCGACGCTGCACCAGGCGATGCTGGAAGATCGCACACCGACGGCGCAGCGCCACTGCCGGACGCGTCTGCCAGAGACGCCAGCAAACCGAAGCCTGACGGCGGCACGCATGAGGCACCCAAGCCGCTGCCCCTGCGCGCCATCAGCGTGGGCTACGAGCACGCCTGCGCGATCGCAGCGAGCGGCGTGCTCTATTGCTGGGGCCAGAACGACTTCGGCCAGCTCGGCACGGGCGACATACTCCCGCAGGGGGGTCCAGTTGCCGTGGGCACGCGCAAGGACTGGACCAGCGTCAGTGCCGGCCGCTTCCACACCTGCGCCATCGCCGCGGGCGCCCTGTACTGCTGGGGCAGCAACGATTTCGGGCAGGCCGCCGGCGCGCAGGCCACCGAGCTCGACGCTCCCGCCCAAGTCAGCACGCCTTCCGTCAGCTGGAACAGTGTCAGCGCTGGCGACTGGCACACCTGCGCCATCGACAGCACGGGACAACTGTACTGCTGGGGGTACAACTTGCTCGGGCGCCTGGGCGATGGGCACGGGCTGGGCGACCAGAGCGACCCGGCCATGTCCGTCACGGCGCCACTCGCCATCGATGTGGGCGCAAGCTACCTGGCAGTCGACGCGGGTGAAGCCCACAGCTGCGCGATTCGGCAAGGCGGGGCGCTGTATTGCTTCGGCTTGGACGACCGAGGGCAGCTGGGGTTCGAGGGCAGCCGCAGCTGTTCGCTCAACGGAGCGAGCTCTGCCTGCGAGCTTGCACCCAGGCTGGTTTCCGGGTCCGTCAGCTGGACACAGATTGCGGTCGGCGGCAGCCACAGCTGCGGTCTCGACGCAGCAGGCCTGCTCTACTGCTTCGGGGCCAACGATGCGGGTCAGCTGGGCTCGGGCGACAAGCTCGACAAGAGCGCTCCGACCCGCGTCGCGGGAACCTTCGCAGCCATCAGCACGGGCCGCACGCACAGCTGCGCGCTGCGCAGCGACCACCACCTTGCCTGCTTCGGCGACAACGAGAACGCGCAGCTTGGATTGTCCGACATGTCGGTAACGACACCGAAGAACCTGGACGGCGCCTGGACGGGGCTCAGCGCCGGCGCCCTGGGCAGCTGCGCGGTCGGAACGGCCCACAATGGCTATTGCTGGGGCCTCGCACCCTACGCCGGAACGGCTAGCCCAACTCAACTTGTTCCATGAACATAATCATATTACAGTGCACTTGTATGTATTCTCGCTTGGGAAATGGCCAGCGTCAGCAGCCGCTCTCGGCCCTATGCGTGCTCAGCTTGCTCTGCGTGGGCGCCTGCGGCAGCGATGCGAACGCCGCAGCCAGCACCCGCAGCCGCGTGCCCGACGACTTCCACAACGCAGTGTTGCAGGTGGCCGACCCGCAGACTGCCGCGTTGCAAGCGCGCGCTCGCGCCGAGCTCGCACCACAAACGCTGTCCGCCGCCATGAGCGGCGGTCGCTGCGAGACCCAGGCCGACTGCACCGGACACAACGTCTGCCTCGCGGTCGCCCCGGGCATGTCTCAGTGCACGCCGAACACGGGCTTCGCGGTGCCGCGCGCGGCCCCCAACGGTCGGCCCGCGCCGCCCATCGGCCTGCTCGACGGCCAGGTGCTGCGCGACTACGTGCGCGGAGGTCGCCCATGAGGCGCGCGCTGTTGGTTCTGTGTGCGCTGTGGCTCGCGGTCGTGCCCGCGCACGCGGCCATCTTGATCGAGAAATGGATCAAGACACCGGGCGGAAGCCCAGACGGCACCGCGATCGGCGATGTCGATGGCGATGGCTACAAGGAGATCGCTGTCGTGCTGCGCGGCGGCGCGTTCAACGCGGGCGTGTACACGCCGAACACCGGCAGCATGGCGGTGCTCAACGGCAAGGACGGCAGCGTGCGCTTCCAGGTGAGCAGCACGAAGCAACTGGCAGGCTTTCCGACCTTCGCGGACTTCGACGGCGACAGCTTCGACGAGGTCGCGTTCTGCGAGGTCTCGGACACGGGCAAGTGCTACGTCTACGACGGCAACGGCAGCATGTTGTTCGCCACACCGGCGCTCTACTACCCGGCGATGACCAACGGCGGGCCCGTCGCCGCGGACATCAATGGCGACGGTTACCAAGATCTCATCGTGGCGAGCTCGGCCGGTGAGGTGAAGGCGTTCTACGGACCGACCGGCACACTCGCCTGGAGCTACGACCTCTACGCAACCCGCGGCGACTACCCGTTCGGCCACGTCTCGGTCGCCGATATCGACGGCGACAAGAAGCTGGAGATCGCCATCGGTGGCGCGCAAAAAGGCGGCATCTACATCTTGAACGCCGAAAACGGCACCGAGCAGTGGGTTGCGGCGAACCTCTACGGCACCTACCAGAACTACTTCCTGGGCAGCGGCCCGATTCTGATGAACATCGACGCCGACCCGGCGCTCGAGGTGGTGGCTTCGATGGCAGGCTATCCGGGGCCTGCGGCGGTGATCGCCTACGACACCAACGGCACCTTCAAGTGGCGCACCACGGTGGCGAGCGACCCGCTCCAGTACACGAGCCCCGCGGCCGCGGACACCGACGGCGACGGCCTGCCCGAAATCTTCGTGCAAGGCTACAACGGCACGTTATTCAAGTTCAAAGCCAGTGATGGAACCTTGATCACGTCCAAGGCGCTGGGCAGTAACAGCTGGGCAAGCCCGGCCTTCGTGGACACCAACTTCGACGGCAACATGGAGGTCGTCACCTCGACGCTGTCGTCCACGTACATTCTCGACAAGACGCTGGCGCAGATCGACCGCTACGACAACCCGAACAGCGGGCTGTTTCCGCCACCGGTGTTCGCCGATACCGACGCCAACGGCACCCTCGACATGGTGACCGGCGCCTGGTACCCGCAGCAGCTGGTCTCGATCTCGCTGCCGTACACGAGCGCGTATTCCTGGTCCACGTTCGAAGGCTCAGCCAGGCACACGGGCGCCGCACCGGTCGCCAGCCCTGAAGCCCTGCTCGGCAGCAACGGGGCCACGGCGACCGTCGTAATCATGAACGAGATGGTCAACGCGGTGGCTGCCACCTCGGGCACGCAGCAGACCAACCTGAAGACGGCGCGCGACGACATGGACCAGGTGTACCGCAGCTACTTGCGAGGCAACCCGCACACCGCGGTGGACTACTTGCGCCAAGCGGTGGTCGCGATCGAAGCCGCCAAGACGGCGGGCTATCCGGCGGCTTCCGTCGCGCACCTCGAGCAGGAGGTCAGCTACGATGGCATCCTGCTCTTCTCGCAGTACATCGCGCGCACGCAAGCCATCGTCGGCACGAGCCCGACGGCCGTGACCACAGCCAACACCGCGCTCACCAACGCGCAAACGCAATACACTGCGGCCACGTATTCCACCGCCATCACCACAGCCGCCAACGGCGCCATCGCGCTGCGCAGCTTCCTCGACAACGGGCCCTACACGGTCGGCAGTTACTGCCCCGCGGCCGTGAGCGAGATCTACATGGCGTGGGAATGCCGCATCAACGCAGCACGCGCCTCGGTGCAGGCGCTGCTCGTCACCTACCCGGGCGACACCAAGCTGACCAACGCCAGCAACAGCCTCTTGACCTGCGTGGAGTGGGCACCCGACCTGGTGTTCAGCAACGCCTACCCGGCTTGCAAGAGCGCGGACAACTACTTGTCCACCTTCACCAAGGCGGACGTCTCTGGCATCCGCAACTCCATCGCGTTCGCCATCATGCGCAACACGCGCCTGTTCATCGACGACGCTACCATCTGGTTCCGCAGCGTCGACGCCGCCGCGATCACCTACGCCGAAGGCCAGTACAACACCGGGGTCACGCAGTACAACGCCGCCAGCTACCAGAGCGCCCACACCAGCTTCGCCAACGCCTATACCGGCGCCAGCCCCTGCACCGGCAGCAGCTTCGCCACTCCCGCCAACGGCCTAACGAACGGTGGCTGCTCACCGTAGTCGCTAGCATGCGTGTGTCGAGGCGCGCCCGAGAGCGGCTTACGTCCTCGAAACGTCGCTCGAAATACGGGAGTATTCCGAGCGGCGTTTCTGCGGGCGCGCGCGCTCTCGAGCACGTCTCGACACACGCTACCTTGGCAGTGGCCAGCACGCAGAGAGCAACGCGAACCGCCGACCTCACCGCCTGCGCGTGCCAGCTAAGGGCCGCCGATGCAGGGGACGCGGCCGACCTTGATTACGCTCATGCCGGTGTCGGAGGTCTCGCTCCAAGCGATGACCGTCCGACCGTCGTAGGCGGCTTCGACCGCGGTCTTGCCACCGCTGTCGCTGGTGTAGCTGACGGGCAAGTCGCCCGCGAGCGTGCCCACGCGGTTGAGGAACGCGAGATGAATCTGCGGCTTCGGCAGATTCGCGTACGGCAGCGCGCGATACACGACTGCATAGCTGGAGAGCATCTTGGTGATCGACACGTCGATGCCGCGGAACGGCGTGTTCAAGAAGCGCACGGGTGCAGCCGTGCCAGCCGCCGCGCGCAGCGGTGCTGCCACGCCCGTGTCGGTGATCTCCTGGAACCACAGCTGACGACCGGTGCCCGATTCGCTCTGTGTGTAGACGATGCCGCCGCCTTCTTCGTTGACCGCGACATCGACCGTGGCGTTGGGGCCGGCGCTGGTCGACAGCACCCACTCCTTGCCCACCGCCACGCCGTTCTTGTCGAGCGCGTAGAACACGATGTCGGAGCGGACCAGCGAGATGGGATCGAAGCGCCAGTAGGCGAACGCTGCAGCGTCGGCACCGAGACCCGCGAGCGTGAGGCTGCCGTAGTAGAGCTTGGGATTCTTGTTCGGGTCGGTACCCGCCTTGCTGCTCCACGCCTCGATGATGTGTTCTGCGCCGAGCGGCTTGCCCATCGGGTCGACGCGTCGGACGTGCAACGAGCTGGTGCCGTCCGTGGCTTGGTCGGCCCACGCCACCATCACGTTGCCGTCGCGCAGGGTGGCGATGGCGGTCGCGCTCTCGGTCACCGCAGTGTTGGTGATGCGCTGCGGTGTGCCCATCTTCTTCATCTTCGCGTCGTACGGCTGCACCCACAGATCGTAGGGCGGCAGGTGGTTGTCGACGTACGCGACCAGCCAGTGGCCACCGGCAGACGTGATGACCGGCAACCGCGGCTGCGAGCACTGGTCGATCGCCAACGTCGACTTCGGTGCTGGGGCCGTGTTGTCACCGGCGAGCGAAGTGAGATACACGCCGTCGAGACACGCCGGGCTCACGTCGACGTAGGGAATCGCGAACTGCGAGCCCTCGAGATCGACGCCCATCGGCGTCTGCATCAACGGACGCGCGGTCGTCACGGCAGTGAAGATCTTGTTGGAGTCGATGGCGCATGGGCCAACCAAGCCGGGCTCGGGTCTGCCGGGCGCCACGGTTCCGGCGTCGTGCTTGCGCGGCAACGGGATGTCTGCGTCGTAGCTGAAATCGCCTGAATCGTCGCCGGTTCCGGAGTCGAGCACTGGGCCCGCATGATGCCGGGTCTTGCTGCAACCGACGCCTACTGCCAGCAGCAGGCAACCGACGCACGCGCGAAGAAGGCTGTGTTTGAGCATGGTGTTGTGCACGTACCGACGCGCGCGTGACGCGCATCCAACCAGTTAAGGCTGTCACACGCTGAGCGCCATGCAAAGGCGCACGTGCGCGTGCGCTGGCTTGTGAGCGCTCGAGCAGCAGGTGCCAAGCTGCGTGCAGAACCTACCTTCTGGGCGCGTCTACCACCGCGGCGGCGGAGGTGTTTTGTGGCGTGCAAGCTGTCGGCTCGTGACAGCGCTTGCGCTATGCTCGCAACATGCGCTCGCACAGCTTCCGTCACTTCGGCGTGGCCGCGATGGCCTGCGCCGTGGCTATCACGATTGCACCTGCGGCGTTGCTCGCAGGCTGTAGCAAG
>JADGRE010000154.1 GCA_017881185.1 Pseudomonadota bacterium
AGACGGCGAGCGCAGCGTGACGCGCGACGGAGAAGAGATCCGCGAGCGCTTCGAGCACGGTCTGCTCGTGCAGCGCTCGTATCGGCGCCTCGATGCGCACCCCGCAGGCAGCATCGACATCCGCTACGCCGGCGGGCTGCGAGACCTGCGCTCGCCCCCGCCGATCGCGCTGCGCAACGGCTGGTTCGGTTACACGCTGACGATCACGACGCTGTCTGAAAATTGAGCCCGCCCGTGCGACGGAGCGGCTCATGGCTCGGCTCCCTCGATGCAGACTCAGCGCGCCGAGCTCGGCAGCATGTACATGAACGCCACGCCACCGGCCCGCACCAGCACCGTCCCCGTCGAGACCTCGCGCCCGCTCTTGGTGTCGACCGCGCTCACCGTGAGATTGGTCGCGGGCAACGAGAACGCACCGCCGACGCCGCGTGAGCTCGTCATGTCGAGCGCAAGCGCGACGGCATCCGACTTGTCCGTGTAGAACACGCGGCTGCTGCCCGGGTTCGGGCTGAGGCTGACCTTGACGTCGGCGGCTTCTGCATGTGGCAGGCCCGTGTTGTCCAGGTAGCGCATCGGCAAGCAGCCCTGCACGCGAAAGATCACGTGCCCGGTGGTCGGGTCGAACGGGTCGGTGAAGGCCTTGTGCACGCCGGTGGCCACCGCCAGACCGGCGAGCGCAGCGCTCGTCAGCTGGAACTGCGTGAAATTGGAAACGCGGTAGATCGGCTCGGTCCACTGCGTGGTCGAGGGCGCGTAACCGGCGCCGGAAAACGAGAAGAAGCCGTCGAACGCACGCGGGACGCTCAACATGACGCTGCCGCTCTTGTCGGTGACGGCACGGCTGGTGCGACCGCTCTGGCACGTGGGGTCGACGCTCTGGCAAGCGTCGATCGTGACGCCTGGCAGCGGCATTCTCGGCTCGGCCGCGAAGTCGATGACGTCGATGCGGAAGCCGTAGTCTTTGCCGGGCACGGGCCAAGTGTACTTGTCGATGCAACCCCAGGTGACGTTGCAGGCGTCGTCGCATTGACTCTGCATGCACCCGAGCAGCGCATCGAAGTCGGTGGACACTTGGGTCGCCGGCGTGATGGGCTTGAGTAGATCGGCGCCGCACGCGCTGCCCTGGCCGCAGGCCTTGGCCAGCTCGCAACAGCTCTGGCGGATGCACGCATTGCAGCTCTTTGGAAGCTTGTTGGACAGACCGCAGGTCGGCTCGCTGGAAGCGGCCGCATCCTGCGCGCCAGCGTCGCGGTTCGTGTCGGTGGCGACTTTCTGGAAGTCGGGCAGCAAGCAGCCGGCCGCGCTGAACGCGAGCCACGCGATGAAACAAGCGCGCATCACAGCTGACCTCGTACGCCGGCCGCGCCCCATCCGAACACAGGTTCGATGTGAGCGTGTTCCGCAGACGGTGGCTCGCCGCCGGTCAACAGCAGCACGGTGGACAGGGAGAGCAGCGCGCCACCCGCGATCAAGCTGATGGTCGAGAGGGCCTTGAGCTGATCGTAGGTGTCGAGCGTGCCGTAGTTGGCGGGACCACAGCGGCGGCCGGGGCAACGCTCGTCGAGCTTGGATTGCTCGGCCGCAGCAAGGCCCGCGGTGACGCCGAAGGCTGCCATGGCGACCGCGCCCACGGCGATGCCGACGTACGCCATGGTCTTGCGTGCGGAGCTGCCGTGCGGGTTCTTGGAGGGCGCCAGCGCAAGCGGCGCTTGCGAGCGCGCGGGCGCACTGGTTTGCGCCGGTGTTTGCGTGGGCGCGGCTCTTGCCGGGGCCTGCGCCGCAGCCTGCGCGAGCGGCTGGGCCGCGACGACCGCCGCTGACGGCTGCAGGAGTAGCTGCAACGTTGCGTGGTCTCCGGCTTCCACCACCACTTCGCGGTGCTCGGTGGCGTAGCCCTCTGCGCTGACGGCCACGTCGTGCTTGCCTGGCTCCAGCAGCAGCTCGTGGTTGGTGAGCAGCACGGCCTGGGCCGTATCCACCCTGACCGTGGCTGTTTCGGGCGAGAGTTGTAGCCGGAAACGTCCGAGCTTCTGGCTGCTGCGCTCGCTCAACTCCAGCAGCTGGCCGCGCTGCTCGACGGTCAGCGGCTTGCGCGTCTCGGCCAGGGCGGCGTCGAAGCTGCGCAGCGCATCAGCGTAGTCCCCCAGATTGAACGAGCACATGCCGATGGTGCGCAGCGTGCGTGCGGTGGGCGAAAGCTCGTGCGCGCGCCGAAACGAGCTGCGAGCCTCGGCCCAGCGGCCAGCGTCGAACGCTTGCAGTGCATCGTTGATGAAGTGGTCGTAATCGCTCGGCTCGGCCCATGCGACCGATGGCGCCACCGCGAGCATGCCGACCGACGCGCATGCGAAGCACGCCCACAACCCCACGCTCAACGTTGCAGCACGCATCAGTTGGCCTTCCCCGCGAGCGGCGGAGTGCGTGGCGGAGCGCCCCGTTCCACCGGATTTCGGCAGCGTGCCCACCTCGCATGTTGCGTCATAGCAAAAAATCGCCATGGGCAGCTAGATCGTGGGATGCTTCAACGCCAAGTTTTGTGCATCGCCATGGCTGACCCAGGTACACAGTCCAAGTCGGCTCCGGGCTCCGAGGCTGCGCCCGGCTTGGGCAAGAGTGGGCAGCACGACAGCACCGTCAGCAGGCCGGCGCCCGCGGGCAGCGGTAGCGCGCTGCCGCTGCCGGGCCACCTGGTCGACGCAAAGTACCAGATCGATCGCCTGCTTGCGCAGGGCGGCATGGGCGCTGTCTATGCCGCCACGCACGTGGTCAGCGGCAAGCGCGTGGCGCTCAAGTGGATGCTGCCCAGCGTCAGCCAACTGCCGGACGCGACCGAGCGCTTCGTGCGCGAAGCACGCGCGACCGCGCGCATCGACCATCCCAACGTGGTGGACATCTACGACGTGGGCAACGACGGGGCCTGCCTCTACCTGGTGATGGAGCTACTACAAGGCGAAACGCTGCACGATCGCCTGGCGCGCGCGGCGTTGCCCGCGACCCAGGCGATCGCGCTGCTGATGCCGGCGCTACGCGGCGTCGCGGCCGCACACGCACACGGCGTGATCCATCGCGATCTGAAGCCCGACAACATCTTCCTGTGCCAGGGTCCGCACGGCGAGCCGCGCGAGCCCAAGGTCGTCGACTTCGGCATCTCGAAGATCTCCAACAGCGGCCAGGCGCGCGACCACGGTCTGACGCAGAGCGGCGTCGTGATGGGTACGCCCTATTACATGTCGCCGGAACAAGTGCGCGGCACCAAGGAGCTGGACGAGCGCGGCGACATCTACGCCTTCGGCGTGATCTTCTACGAGATGCTGGCCGGCCAGCGGCCCTTCCAGGCCGAAACCTACAACGAATTGATACTGAAGATCGCCACCGAAGATCCGCTGCCGCTCGTGCGCCAGAATCCTGCGCTCGATCCGCGCCTCGCGGCGGTGGTCGAGCGCGCGATGTCGCGAGCCCCCGAAGCACGCTTCGGTAGCATCGAAGCCCTGGCGCTGGCGCTCGAGCCCTTCGCGGGCGGCGTCAGCTTTCACCATCCGTCCTTCGTGCCGGGCGAGCTCGCTGCCGCGCAACCGGCCAAGCCTAGGGCCGATGTGCCTGCCATGCACACTCGACTCTCCGTGAACGGCAGCTTTGGCGCTGGGGCGCGACCGTGGCTGATGGCTGGGGTCGTCGTCGGCCTGCTCGTCGGGGTGGCGCTGCTCTGGCGTGCTCGCAGCGCGCAGCTCGAGCGCGGCGCTCACCTGGTGCAGCCGGCGCCCCTGCACACAGCGACGCAGCCGTCGCCGGCGCTGTCGGCTCTGCCGCCAACAGCTGCGCAAGGCGCGCCCGTCACTCCGACACCTGCACAGCTGGCGCCGCCGACCGAAACGCCGCACGCGCCAGCGCCAACGCGCACCCACCACAGCAGACGTTCCGGGCCCACGCCGGCCAAAAACCAAGCCGCACTACCCGCCAACTGGGACGAACCGCTCGCGCCCAGCGCCCCAGCGCCGAGAACCACGCCGATCCCGAGCGCCGCCGGACGCATCAGTCGCGACGAGCTGCGCTAGGCGCGGCGTGTCGGTGGCGCGCAGAGCTGCCGCGACGCGCTGCCTGACACCGGGCAGCGAGCGCGCGATCAGGCTGGTTCGGCTACACGCTGGCGATCACGACTCTGTCTGAAAACCGAGCCCGCTCGTGCGTCGCTTCGACTGCAAGAGCATGTTCTGGAAGCTGTTGTCATCGCGCCACACGTCGCCGGCGAGCAAGCTGATGAGGCCCGAGCGCAGTGCCGGGTCGGGCTTGGGTACGAAGAACAAATTGTGCACGATGCGGGTGTTGTAGAAGCTGTGGATCAGCGCGCCGACGCTCTCGTACGCGCGCGTCATCTGCGTGTACAGCGGCTCCATCAATGCTGCTTCGGCCTCGCGCGCTTGCGCCAACGCCGGCACGAGCAAGTCGGCCATGCGTTCACCGCCCAGCACCGCGAGCGACACGCCCGAGCTGAACACCGGGTCGAGGAAGCAGCCGGCGTCACCGATGCATACCCAGCGCGCGCCGTAGGGCCGCGTGTTGCGGTAGCTGAAGTTGCTGATGATGCGCGGGCTCGTGCGCTGGGCGGCGCCGCGCGTCAGGCGCTGGATGGTGGGTGAGCTGGCGATGAGCTCGTCGAGCAGCTCGGTGCGAATGGGTGCCTTGCGACTGACCAGGCCCACGCTGAGCGCGCCGCGACGCAGCGGGATGAGCCACGACCAGCCTTGATCGAGCATCAGCACCTTGATGTTGCCGGTCTCGAACAGCTCCTGCGTGGCTTCGGGTGACAGGCCCTCGAAGTGACAAAACACGGCGGCCTTGCCGAAGCCTTGCAGCGGCTCGCGCGTGCGATGGTCTTTGCAGAACATGGCGTCCTGGCCGGTCGCGTCGATCACGTAGCGCGCGCCGTACTGCCCGCGCTCGGTGTGCACGGTGACGGCCTGCGCGTCCATCAGGCACGCCGTCACGCACTCAGCTTCTTGCACCCGGGCGCCTGCGCGCTTGGCCGCTTGCAACAGTTCGTTGTCGAACGCAGAGCGGTCCACTTGGTAGGCGTAGCCGCTGCCGCCGGGCAAGGCATCGGCGAAGTCGTACACGGCCGACTCACCGCTCGCTTCGTCGATGAATTCCGCGCCGCGCTTGTGCAGGTGTTGGGTGCGCAGGTCGACGCCGAGGCGCTCGTAGATGGGCAAGCCGCAAGGCAAGAGCGACTCGCCGATATGAAAGCGCGGGAAGGTCTCTTTCTCCAGCAAGAGCACCGACACGCCGGCTTTCGCCAGCAGGTTCGCGGCGGTGCTGCCTGCGGGGCCGCCCCCGATGACGATGACCTCTGCTTGCGTCGCTTGCGAATTCATCGTGATGCCTTGGCCTTGTCAGCTGAAGCGTTGGATCAAGAGCGAGGTGTTGATGCCGCCGAAGGCGAAGTTGTTGCTCATGATCAAGTTGGGTTTTACGGCCACCGGCTCGTGCTTGAGGTAGCGCAGCGGGGCGCAGCGGCTGTCGACCTCGTCGAGGTTGCGGGTGCAGGGCAGAAAGCCGTCGCGCAGGCTCGCGCATGCGAAGATGGCTTCGAGCGCGCCGCACGCGCCCAGGGTGTGCGCCGTGTGGCCCTTGGTGGAGCTGAACCAGGTGCGCTCGCCGATGACCTCGCGGGTGGCGATGGTCTCGGTGATGTCGCCCAGCTCGGTCGCGGTGCCGTGCGCGTTCACGTAGTCCACGCGCTCGGCCGACACGCCCGCGTCTTGCAGCGCCAGGCGCATGGCGTCGCCCATGCCCACGGCGGAAGGTGACGTGACGTGCGTGCCGTCGCAGTTGGTGCCGAAGCCCACGACCTCGGCGTAGATGCGCGCGCCGCGGCGCTTGGCGTGCTCGTACTCTTCGAGCACCAGTGTGCCGGCGCCTTCGCCCACCACCAGCCCATCGCGCGCGGCATCGAACGGCCGCGGGCTGAGATCGGGCCGGTCGTTGAACTTGCTCGAGGTCGCGTACATCACGTCGAACACGCCGGCGTGCACGAAGTGCAGCTCTTCGGCGCCGCCGCACAGCATCAGGTCTTGCAGCCCGTGGCGGATGGTCTCGTAGCCGAAGCCCACGCCCTGACTGCCGCTCGCACAGGCCGCGATGCTGGGCACGATGCGGCCGGTGATGCCGAAGCACTGCGCCAGGTTCGCCGCGCAGGTGTGGCTCATGATCTTGAGGTACGCCGTGCTCGCGAGCCCGGCGAAGCCGTTGTTCGCGAACAGCTTGCGCGAGAACTCTTCCAGCGCGGAAGATGAACCGTGCGTGGAGCCGTAGGCCAAGCCCGTGCGTGGCGAGCGCACGATGTCTTCGCTCAAACCGGCGTCGGCGATGGCGCGATCGGTCGCAAAGGTCGCGAGCAACGCGACCCGGCCCATGGTGCGGGTCTTCTTGCGCGGATACTGCGCGAGATCCACGTTCGGCGCCGGTGCGGCCAGGCGCGTGGCCATCTCGTTGATGGAGTCCCACTGCGGCATGTGCACGATGCCGTGCTGGTTCTTCTGCAACGCCAGCGATACGGCGTCGAGGCTGTGCCCGATGGGGCTGGCCATGCCCACGCCGGTGATGACCACGCGTCTGCGTGCGCCCGCGCTCACACCAGACCGCCGTTGATGCCGATCACCTGCCCGGTGATGTACTCCGCTTCGTCGCTCACCAGAAATCGCACCAAGCTCGCCACCTCGGCTGCGCGGCCCAGCCGCTTCATGGGAATGACCTTGAGCATCTCCTCGACCGGCGCGTCTTTCAACATGTCGGTGTCGATGAGCCCGGGGGCCACGGCATTCACCGTGACGCGCCGTTTTGCCAGCTCTTGCGCGAGCGAGCGCGTGGCGCCGATGAGCCCGGCCTTGGCCGCCGAGTAGTTGGTCTGCCCGCGGTTGCCGATGACGCCCGACACCGACGCGATGTTGACGATGCGCCCGCGCTTGCGCCGCACCATGGGCATGATCAGCGGTTGCGTGACGTTGAAGAAGCCGTCGAGCGTGGTGCGCGTGACGCTCTCCCAGTCGGCGAGGCTCATGCCCGGGAAGGGCGCGTCGTGCGCGATGCCCGCATTGTTGACGCACACGCCGATGGGCCGCTCGTCTTGCAGCAGGCGGTCGAGCGCGCTGCGCGTGGCGGTAGCGTCGCGCACGTCGAAGCCACACAGCTCGGCTTGTCCGCCAGCTTGCACGATCTCGCTCGCCACCTGCTCGGCCGCCGCGTGGTTCGACTGGTAGTTCACGATCACCGGGTGCCCTGCAGCCGCGAGCGCGCGCGCGATGGCAGCGCCGATACCGCGGCTGGCTCCGGTGATGAGCGCTCGGTCTTTCATGGTGCGGCGGCAGCTGGCGCAGCAGCTGGGGCGGGTGGTTCATAGACGGTGAGCACCGCGTTCGCAAGCAGCGTGGTGCCGCTTTCCACCTTGCACGAAAATTGCCCGGCTCGGCCGTCGCTGCCGCTCCACGCGCTGCGCACGTGCACCCGCAAGAGCTGCCCCGCGAGTAGCTCATCCACGTGTAGCACCAGCGTACGGGCGGCGATCAAGTAGCCCACGCGCGCGGGCTCGCCGCGCTGGTGGTGCACGAGCCCGGCGAGCGCGCCGACAGCCTGCGCCATGTACTCGAGCGTGAGCAGCGCCGGAAGCTTGCCGTTGTCGGCGAAGAGCTGATCGGCCTTGGGGCACAGCTCGCATACCGCCCAGGCGTTGCCGTCTTCCACGCCGTGCTCGACCAGCGCGTCGAGCAACAACATGGGCGCGCGGTGCGGCAAGAGCTCGGCGATGTTGGGTAAGCTCATGTTGGCACCCGCTCCACGAGCGCGGTGCAGGCCCAGTCGCGGGTCAAGCTCAACTTGGCCGCGCGCTGCTCCAGCAGGGCTTGCCACACCGCTAGCGCGCTTGCGCAGGGGTTCACGAGTGGTAAGGCGTCTGCTTCGGTTGCTTCATCTGCCGCCGTCAGCTGCAGGCGCAGCGCGAATGCCGCGTCACCCGGGCTGGCCGAAAGCCGCAGTGCCAGCGCCAGCGGATGGCACGGCGCCACGTTCGCGAAGAACTGGGGCGCAGCTTCGTCGGCCATCGCCACCACCACCTCGCCACCGTGTTGCGCAAGGTACGCGGCTGCTTCTTCCAGACACGCTGCGGCGGTGGCACTGCCCGCTGCCAGCGCCGTGGCGAAGCCGCGGTTGTGCAGCGCCATCGACAGCTGCCCTGCCGCCGTGTTGTGCACGCTGGCCTGGAAGCGTGCGGGCGACAGCGCGTGGTCGTCGCTGTTCATCATCTGCAAGAGCACACTGGTGGTTTGCAGCTCACCGTTGCCCGAGCCGAACACCATCGGCAGCGTGCTGCGCGCAGCTGCGGCCTCGCCGGTGGTGACTTGCTCGACGACCTCCGCGAACATGCGCGTGAGCAAGCTCGCGCGCCCGCGCGCCCGCGTGCCGAGCAGCGCCGCAGCGGGCGAGCTGCCGGCTGCGTGGGCATAGGGCGCGAGCCACGCAGGCAGATCCGGCGTCGTCACAGTCCACAACCCGAGCGCGCGCACGTACATCGCTTGCGTCATGGCGCGGCTCCCAAGATCACGCTCACGTTGCTGCCACCGAACGCAAACGAGTTGCTCAGCACGGGGCCAGTCGGCATGGCGCGTTGCTTGTGCACGAGCTCGATGCCGAGCCCAGCATCGATCGGCTCACTGCCCAAGCTCGCAGGCAGAAAGCCCGCTTCCATGCACAACAGTGAGAGCGCCGCTTCGATCGCGCCCGCCGCACCGAGCGCATGACCCGTGTAACCCTTGGTGGAGAGCGTGGGCACGCTCGGCCCCAGCACGCGTGCGATCGCCAGCGCTTCGGCGCGATCGTTGTGCTCGGTGCCGGTGCCGTGCGCGTTCACGTGTCCGATCTGCTGCGGGGTCAGACCCGCGGCGCAAAGCGCGGCGCGCATCGCAGCTTCGGCGCCCGCGCCTTCGGGGTGAGGCGCAGTCATGTGGTAGGCGTCGGCGCTTTCGCCGGTGCCCAAGAGCGCGTGCTGCGCAGCACCCTGCCGTTCGAGCAAGAGCAGCGCTGCGCCTTCACCGATGCTGATGCCGTCGCGATCCTTGCAGAACGGCTTGCACGGCTCGGTCGCGAGAATGCCCAGGCTCTGAAAACCGCGCAACGTCAGCTCGCACAGCGAGTCCACCCCACCCGTCAGCACGGCATCGACGCGCCCGCTGGCGATCAACCGCTGTGCCGCCGCCAACGCCTTGCCCGACGAGGAGCAGGCCGTGGACACGATGTACGCAGGCCCGGCGAGCTGGCTGAGCGCGCGCAACACCTGCAACACGGCGCTGAAGTCGTGCTGCGTCGTGGCCGACCACCAACTCGGCAAGCGCCCAACGCTCGCATACTCGCGGTACGCCAGCTCGGTGGTGGCGAGGCCTGCGGTCGAGCCGCCGATCACCATGGCCACGCGCTCGGCGCCCCAGCGTGCGCGCGCCTCGCGTAGCGGCGCGGCGATTTCCGCGAGCGCTGCCACGGCCAGCCGGGCAGTGCGCGTGTCGTGATCGCGCAGCGCTCCACCGAGCTCGGGCAGCTCGCCGGGCACCGCACCGACGCAGGTCGCAAGCGGTAGCGTGCTGCTCGGCCGCAAACCCGAGCGACCCGCGCGCAGGCTCGCCAGCACTTCGGCTTTGGTCGTGCCGAGCGCGCAACACACCGAGTACGCCGTGATGGGGTAGCCGGTCGCGCGGGCAGGGCTCTGCATCGGAACGCTGTGGTTATACGGTCGGCCCAGCCGACGCAACCCGCGGCCCAGTCACCGTGCGTGGCGCGCAACTTCAGAGCCGCTCTCAGTGAGCCGGCGGTGGCGCGGGCGGCTTTTGGGCCGCTGGCACGGCAGGCGCAGCCGCAGGCGGTGCAGGTGGTGTTGCAGGTGGCGGTGCGGGTGGCTCATCGGCCGCCGCAGCCGCGGGCGGTGCGGCCTCGACCGGGCCAGCGTCCAGCTTCGCCAGCTCTGCGCCGATGGCGTGTCGCAGGCGTTCCACCCAGTGATTGTAGCGCCGATGGATCTCTTTGCCGTCGTACAAGAGACCAGGCGAGCTGCTGAGGTAGCTGATGGAATAGGTCGTGGCCGTGTAGTCGATGTTCACGCTGGCCGAATGTCCGCCCGCGCTGACGGCGGCGCTGATGCGCGTGCCGTTCTCCGCCTGGATCGTCCAGGCCCTGGCAGCGAGCGCGAGCACGATGGCGCCGCGCACCTGGCTGATCGACGGCGGCGCTCCGGTGCCGGTCGCGACGGGCGCGTTGCTGACGTTCATCACCGGCGCCATGTTCGCGCCACAGCCGCCGAGCGCGAGCGCAGCCAAGAGCAGCATCAATGAAGAGAGCTTGAGTATTCCATGCGTCATGACATTCGACCTCGCTTTGCGTCCGCATGGTGCAACGTGCGCGCGTCTTGGGCAACTGCAACTGCGCCTGCAAAAGTGGCCAGGCCCGGGGGCGTTGCAGGCCGAAAACAGACGTGTTACCGGCATGGAGCGGCGCAGCTCTTCGCGCGTGAAGGTGGGATCATGAACATGCCAATCGCGACAGGTGCCTGCAGTGCCCGGGCCCGCGCCAGGGTCCGCGCCAGCGTCCGCTCCAGCGTGTGGCCCGCGCCAGCGCGCGTGTGGGTCGGGGCGCTCGGCACCGTCTTGCTGCTCGGGCTGACAGGCCGCGTGCACGCGCAGGCGAATGCGGCTCCGCCGCCGCCAGCTGCACCCGTGCAAGCCCCCACTGCTGCAGTCAAACCTGCAGTCAAGCCTGCACCCGCCGCTGTGCCTGCACCTGTTGCTCCAGCTGTCGCGAGCGGGCCAGACGCGCTGCCACCTCCTCCACCGCCGCCGTTGCCACCCGACGCACCGCCCATGACCGAGGCGGCCGGTGCACAGCCGGAAGCTCCGCCCGCGGCTGTGGCGCCACCACCCGCGCCTGCGCCCGCTCCGCAGTTCCGTCGTCCGCCTCCCATGGCGCCCGAGCAGTACTTCGAGAGCGAAGGCGCTCAAGATCTGCTCGTGCGCGATCTCAAGCAACAACGCTCTGCCATACGTCTGGGGCCGCCCATCATCTTGCTCATCGCCAGCGGCAGTGTGGCTTTGGTAGGCGTCTACGTCGTCGCATTGGGCAGCCTCTCTAACGGCTTTTGCTCCGGATCCAGCGTCGGTGGAAGCAGCTGCAACGGCGACCACGCCGGTGTCGTCACGGCCGGCTGGGCCATGCTCTTGGTGGGTGGTGTCGGCGTGGTCGGCAGTCTGTCGTGGCTGATCTCACGGATCGGCGAGCGCCGGCGCATCGGTCGGCACATTCGCGAGCTACAGCAGCCGAGTGCCGAGCTGTCGCCAAGCTTGCTGCTGAGCCCACACGGCGGCTCGGCGGGGTTCACGCTGCGGTTCTGAGCGCGCAACGCCTGCAGCTGTGGGCGGCAGGCAGCCGGTGTGAAGGGGGCGGCAGATGCGAAGGTTCGGCCCTGCGTGGCTCGGGGCCTGCGTTCTACTGGGTGGCGCTTGCAGTGGCGCGGCGCGACACACCCCTCAGTCCACGCGCATGAAACGCTTTGCCGAGCGCTCGCGCGCCCGCTCCGCTTCCACGTCGCGATCACGCGGCGGCGCATTCGTCACGAGCGAGGCGATCAGCTGCTGCGCGACCGCCGTCGTCTCCTCGACCGCACGCTCGAACGCGGCCTGGTTCGCCTGCGAGGGTTTGCCAAAGCCGCTCAGCTTGCGCACGAACTGCAGTGAAGCCGCGCGAATCTCGGCTTCGGTGGCGGGCGGCTCGAAATTGAACAGCGTCTTGATGTTGCGGCACATGGGCTGTCTCGACTCGCATGAGGAACAGCCATTGTGGTCGCCGCGCCGCCCGCTGTCACGAGCGCGTGCGGTCCGGGCTCGGTGCTCAGCCGTGGGCGAGCTGCTTGACCATCCGTTCCACGATGGCTGCCGGCCTCGCGCTCTTCACCGTCGTCTTCCTCGCTGTGCTGCACATCGAAGGCGTCCAGATGCAACAGCAAATGCCCAAGCTCGTGCGCTGCGGTGAAGATCCAGCGCTCGACGGACACGTGATCCCACGTGTTCACTACGATCGCAGGCCCGCCGTCTTGCTCGCCGCCAGACAAGCCAAAGAAGCCTTCAGACGCGACTACTCGGGTAAGGACCTTCACGCCGTGGTTTTCCAGTAGCCCACAAATATCCCGTATCAATTCTTCATCGCTGAGTCCGGCGGCATCGCGCGCCGCCGCTGCGGCCTTGATCGCGCGAGTCTCGCGTTGTCGCGAGCGCTCGCGCTCGGCGTGGTTGGCAAAGTCGGCGAGGAACATGCCAGCGTCGTACTGGCTGGCAAGCACATCGAGGTACGCAGGCACGAACGACGTGCCCTTGCGAGCGAAGGCGGCGTTGGTGAGTTGCGGTTGCATGCCGTCGCCGGTTGATTTCGGCAACTCGCTGGTTCGGCGAAGCGATGCGCGACGTCGGCGCTGAGGTTGCGCTCACCCGCGATCACCAGCGTGAGATAGCTCCGCGAGCGCAGCCCCACGCGTTTGGAAAACTCGGCGACCGAGAAGCCATCCTTCTGGGATTTACGGAGCTCGACGAGAGCACGCAGGAACGCGCGGTAGTCGCGACGGAAAACGCCGTCCGCTCCGACCTCGAAGAGCCCGCCGCCAGACAGCGTTAGACGCAAGACCCTGCGTCACCGCGGCAGGTCTTCTAGGCGCGCGTTCCCTGCGTCGTGCACGGCGTGGTCGCCGCAGGAGAGAGGGTGGCGCCCGAGAGATCTGCCTTGCCGGCGGTCGTGTTGATGCGGATGCGACCCGCACCGCCACCGCCACCACCGGAAGAATTGCTGCCGTTGTCGAGTGAGCCGTCTCCGCCGTTCACGACGGTGCCGGCGCTTCCCACACCCCCGGTGATCCCGCTGCCGAGGGCCGCCGTGTCTCCGGGTTGTCCCGACTGGCCCGAGGATCCGCCGTTGTTGAGGGCGCCGCCTCCGCCGTTGGCCGCAAGGATTCCGTGAACGGCGACGACGGGCGCTTCGAGGAGAAGCGCGCCGCCGCTGCCGGCACCACCTCCGTTGGCGTGGCCGCCGACGCCGCCCACGTTGATGACGCCCGTCATCGAGATCGAAATGGACTGGCCCGCCGCAAATTCGATCGCGGCTCCGCCCGTGCCACCCGAGCTATTGACCGTCGCGCCGCCGCCACCGGACGAGCCGCCGACGAGCGGCAAGAGCTCCGGCGATCCGTATGCCTTGCCGCCCTTCGAGGCGGGATTGGTCTCACCCTTACCCCCCTTGCCCCCCAGACCACAGTAGGAGCCGCCCCCTGCAGAGTTGTAACCGAGCGAGCCTGCTCCGCCTCCGGGACCGCCACCATGCCCGGTCGAATCCTGTTCGAAAGCGCCGGCTGGTGTTTGTCCCGCCTGAACTCCGTTCACGGCGCCGTCGATCTTGATGGTGTCCTGCGCGTAGAAGATGGCCGGAACCCCGCCGGATACGTGAAGCTGTCCCGACTGCGCGAGGCGCAGGGACTTCATCACGAACAGCATGGCCGAGCCGCCGCCAGGCTGCTCGATGGACACGTAGGCGTAGTCGATGG
>JADGRE010000155.1 GCA_017881185.1 Pseudomonadota bacterium
CTGGCGATCGCGTTCCTGATCTACTTTGCAGTAAAGGGCTGGGTGAATCTGCTCATCGTCCTGATCGACATTCCGCTCGCCTGCACGGGTGGCGTGCTCGCGCTGCTCGTGACTGGGATGCACTTCTCCCAGTCAGCCGCGATTGGTTTCGTGTCGGTCTTCGGCATCGCGGTGCAGGACGCGCTGCTGATGGTGACTTACTTCCAGCAGCTGCATCTGCAGGAAGGGATGCCAGTGGAACAGGCGGCGCGCCTGGCGTCCGAGCGGCGTTTCCGCCCCGTCCTCATGACCACGTTGACCGCCATCCTGGGCTTGCTGCCGGCAGCGTTGTCGAACGGCATCGGCTCGGAGTCACAAAAGCCGCTGGCCATCGTGGTCATCGGCGGTGCGCTCAACCTGATGATTCTCACGCGCCTCGTGCAACCGCCGCTGTGCGTGATCGCGTATCGCTGGCTCGAGAAGCGACGGGGCGGCCAGGCGCAACCGGCAGCCACGTGATGGGCACGACGGGTAGACCACGATGACAGTCAGGGACCATGCAATGAAACCCCGCAATCGCGACAGTATCTCTCGGCGCTCGCTGCGCCGGGTGAGCGCGTGGCTGGCGATGTTCTGCGTCTTCGGTGCCTCGCTCACCGTCTGCAGAGCGGCGCGTGCCGACGCGCTACCGAGCGGCACCGATTTGCCCGAGCAACTCACGCTCGAAGACGCGCTTCGCATCTTCCGCTCACGCGGACTCGACATCTTGATCGCCGATGCGGCCGTGAGAAGCGCCGAAGGCGGCGTCACGATCTCCGGCGCCATAGCAAACCCCGTGTTGAACGCGAACGTCGGCAAATCCCTGACCTGGGCCTATACCTACGCGAGCGGTCATGACTGCAGCGCCTACGGCGCGTTGTGCGTCCCTTCGGGTTACGGGATTGGTTTGAGCGACTCCGCTGCGCTCGCGGACTGGATCTCCGGTAAGCGAGAACTGCGGATGAACGCCGCGCGCAAGGCGCTCGCGGCGGCGAAGATGTCCCGCGTCGATGCGGTTCGCACCCTCACGTTCCAGGTGAAAGCGGCGTACGTGCAGGTCGCGCAGGCGCAGCTTGCGCGCGACTTCACCAAGAGCGTCGCCGGGACGGAGGCCATCACCCTGAAGAAGTTTCGGGATCGCTATCACGCCGGCGCCATCAACGAGGGTGACCTGCAACGCATCGAGGTCGCGAAGCTGGAGGCGGATCAGGCGCTCGATGCGGCAGGCGCGGTGCTCGAACAGGCGCGATCGGCGCTCGCGTTTCTGCTCGGGGTGCGTGGTGACGCGCCGGACTTCGAGGTGGACAGCAAGGTGCTCGACTACCGCGAGCCGGTGGGGACTGTCGGCGCAGCCCCCGTCGACGTGCTGCACACCGCGTTCGATCATCGGCCGGATCTCGTCGCAGCGGGCTATCTGCGCGCCGCGGCCGAAGCGCAGATCGAGCTCGTGAAGCGCCAGAAGTTCCCGGACGTCACGCTGGGCATCAACTACGCGTGGGGCGGATTCAACGGTTGGTCCGTCGACAATTCGGTGGTGAGCCCATTTCTGACGTTCTCGATCTCCGCGCCGCTGCCGCTGTTCTATCAGCTGCAAGGCGAGCAGCGTCAGGCGGAGGCGCAGCGCGACACGAGCGTGCTGCAGCATGCGAAGACGACGGCGCAAGTGGTCACCGACGTCACGACTGCGCTCTCTGCGCTCTCCGCGTCGCGCAAGCTCGTGCAGCGCATGGAGGGGCCACGGCGCGACAGCGGCGGGCTGCTGGAGAGCGCCAAGGGCGCGTTCGACATCGTCGCCACTCAATACGAGAAGGGCGCCGCCACACTCACGGATTACCTCGACGCGCTGCGTACCTACATCGCAACGAAGAACGAGTACCTCGGGAACCTGACGAGCTACTGGACGGCCGTCTATCAGCTCGAAGCCGCCGTGGGGAAGGATCTGCGATGAAGTGCCCGTTCAACATTTGGTTTCCAGTTGTCGTTTCGCTGGCAGTGCTTGCCCCGAGCCGCAGCTTCGCGTCCGGTCCCGACGACGCCGGCACGGCCGACGCGGCGGCCCCTGATGCTGCGGCCGCCGATGCTGGTGGAGACGCCGGGTACCAAGACGACCAGGGCCCGCTCGGCTGCGGTGGAGGCATTTGCAAGACCGATCCCGGCAACACGGCGTGCAGCATCGCCGGCGACCTCGGCGCGATGAGAGCCCATGCACTGCTGGCGGCGGCGGTCTGCCTGGGCGCTGCTACGCTCGTCGCGTTGCGGATTCGCGCGCGCCGCGCCAAGGAGCGCGCGCGATGAACACGATCCTTTCGCGGTCGCTGTCGACCATGGTCTGCGTTGCGGCGCTTGCGCTGCAGCAGAGCGCAAGCGCACAGGTGCAACCCACGCAAGCGGGTTCGTCTGTTGCGGCTGGCGCGCACGTGCAAACACCGCCGCCGCCACCGCCACCGCCACCGCCGCCACCACCGCCGTCGACGACGACGGCGGCGGACGAATCCACGCCGCTGGAGGCCGTCCCGGCCGGACCGGTCGACGTCACGCTGCCCGAGGCCGAGCCGCCCCAGCGCTCGCTCAGCATCTCCTGGAACCCGATTCCCTTCCTCACCATGCACACCGGCACGCGCGCCCTGGAGCCTGGTCGCAAGGCGGCGCAGGACGGCTTGGGCAAGCTCAGCTTCGACGTGGTGTTCTCCCCGGTCGAGCACCACGCGCTGATCCTCAGCCCGTTCTACGTGCTCACCCGCACGACGCCGATCACGGTCTTCGACGACGCTGCGAATCCGACGCGCCTGCCGATTCAAACGTTTCGTGGGTACGGCAGCGAGCTCGGCTATCGCTATTACATGGGTCGCAAGGGCGTGCGCGGCGTGTTCTTCGGTCCGTCGCTGATCTTCGGCGCGTTCAAGCTCACCGCGGAGAACGGCCAAGCAAGGTCCTATCTGTATTTCGGCGGCGCTGCGGACTTCGGCTATCAGGCGCTCGTCGTCGACAACCTGGCGATCAGCTTGGGCGTCGGTCTGCAGTACACCACGCAGAGCAAGTCGATCCCCGACCAGATGCTCTGGGCCAAGGTATTCGCGAACAGCGTGTTGTTTCCACGTGTGCTCGCGTCGGTGGGGTGGGCGCTATGAATCGTCGACTGACACTTTGCGTGCTGCTGGGTGCGCTGGCGTCTGGATGCGCCAGCGACGCGTCCGTCGGAATGTGGCCGGCGCCGCCGGTGCACTGGCAACCGCTGCCCGAGGCGTCGTCCGCGTCGAGCCCGGTCACGCCGACCGACCACGAGCGTAGCCTGGCAGCGGCCTACACGAGCGCGCTCACGTCGCAGGGCTTCGTCGAGCTCGGGCCGATGCTCGATGAAGAGGCGCAGTTCGCGTTCGGCGCCCGAACCACGCACGGGCGAGGACGCGTGCTCAAGGGCCACGAAGATCTCTTCGGTGCGTTCGGGCAGCGACACTTCGTCATGACCCGCGTGTGGCTCACCGACAGCACGCATCCGCTCGACTCGCAGGCGATCGAGTGGACCATGACCGGCGTGCACACCGGCCCCTTCCTGGGCGTCGCGGCCACGCTCAAGCCCGTCGTGATCAAGGGGCTGACGCTGCTGTGGACCAGCGACCTCGGGGTCATCTCGGAGCTGCACGTGTACTTCGACGAAGAGCTGGTCAAAGCCCAGCTGGGCGCCGGGCCCGCCGAGCTGCAGGGCGTCCCGGTCGCGGCGCCCGCCGCCGGCTCGACCGTGGTCGTGGAGCACGCGGGAAGCCCGGAAGAGGCGACCAACGTCGCGACGCTGCGCTCGATGCTGCGGGCTCTCGAGGATGGCCAGGAACCGGAGTTCCTGTCGACCATGGCCGACGACGTCGATGTCTTCACGCTCGACAGCGCGGAAGCGCTTCACGGCAAGGACGCGGCGCGCGCCTACTTCCGGAACACGCGCAAGTCGATTCGCCTGCTCGATACCGTGGTCCAGAACGCCTGGGGCATGCACTCGTTCGTGATCCTCGAGTACGCGATCACCGGTCTGCAGGTCGCACCCATCCCGCGGATCGGGTTCACCGCCAATCATCCGTTGCACACCCAGTTCGTCGATATCGCGGAGCTGCACGACGGGAAGATCGCGCGGCTCTGGAGATACGCAGATCCCTTGGCTTTTAGCCTCCCCATCACCGTGTCGGCCGTCACACGTCCCGACGCGGAACTGCAATCTCGCGCAAGCCGTTTGAAAGGAGCTCGACCATGAAAACCCTCAGTGCCCTGTTCACGATGCTCGTGGCGCTCTGCGCTTCGGGTTGCACGCCGCAATCGCCGGCGCAGCGCTCTCCCGACGAGGCACCTCCGGGAGAGGTCTGGCTCACGCCGCAGCAGGTCAAAGACGCTCGTCTGGAGATCGAACCGACTGGGGACCGTCCTGTCGGTGGGTTGGTGCGGGCCGCGGGCCGCGTCACCTTCGACGATCTTCGGGTCGGGCACGTGTTCTCCCCGGTGACGGGGCGCATCACGAAGATCCTCGCTCAACCCGGTGAACGGGTGAAGAAAGGACAGCCGCTGTGCGTGATCCAGTCGCCTGACCTGGGCACCGCGATTTCCGACATGTCCAAGGCGCAGGCCTCGCTGTTCCAGGCCGAGCAGGACTGGAAGCGTCAAAAGGATCTACTCGAGCTGCATGCGGCCGCAGAGCGTGACTACGAGCTGGCGCATAGCGTGTACCTGAACGCCAGGGCCGAGATGGAGCGCGCCGAGCGCAAGGCCAGGCTGTTGCGCAATGCTGGTCTGGATGCCGTCACGCAGGAATACGTGCTGCCCTCGCCCATCGAAGGCGAGGTCATCATGCGCGGCGCCAATCCGGGGCTCGAGGTGCAAGGCCAGTACTCGGGCGGAGCCAACGTCGAGCTGTTCACGATCGGTGAGCTGGACCGGGTGTGGGTGGTTGCAGACGTCTACGAGATGGACCTCGCTCGCATCAAGAAGGGCGCGGAAGTCACCATCAACGTGCTGGCGGCCCCCAACGACACCTTCACCGGCTCCGTGGAGTGGGTGTCGGGCGCGCTCGATCCGATCACGCACACCGCCAAGGTGCGTTGCTCGGTCGCAAATCCGGACGGCAAGCTGCGACCGGAGATGTTCGGGACCGCCGCCATCTCGGTCAATCCCGAGACGAAGTTCGCGATCAAGCGCTCTGCCCTGCTGCTGCTCGGAGAGCAGCCGGTGGTGTTTGCGCAGATTGGCACCACGCCCAAGGGCCTGCTGCGCTTCGAGCGCCGGCCCATCGCCGTGGACGAGATGAGCGATGGTGCGTACGTACCTGTCCGCAATGGCGTCGCGCGCGACGAGCGGCTCGTGGTCAACGGGGGCGTGCTGCTGCTGGGTCTGCTGTGATGCGACCGCGGCGCGCGCGCAAGCCATGTCCTACCGGCATCCCACTCGCATCGCCCTGCTGCTGGGCGCACTGTCCGTCGGCGCGTGCCGCGGGCACGACCCGTCGGACGCTGCACGCGCCGCAACCAAGCCCATCGACGTGGCTTCGATGATCGCCGGCTGCAAAGACCTCGACGAGTGCACTCGTCAATGTGAGGTGCAACAACCCAACGCCTGCGTGTCGGCCGGTCGTCTCTACGAGTTCGGCCACGGCGTGGCCGCCGATCCGTCCCGGGCGTTTCAGCTCTACGCGCAGGCGTGCGACTGGAAGTTCGCCGGTGGCTGCTACAACGCCGCCGTGCTGCTGGAAGCCGGCAAGGGCGTCGCCAAAGATCTGGAACGCGCACGCGAGCTCTACGGGAAGGTCTGCGCCATGGGCTCGCAGACGGCGTGCGAGCGAGCGAAAACGCTCGGCGCGCCTGCTAGCCATCAGGAAAAGGGAGAATGACGATGCCGCCTGTAACCGCCAAAGTGGTCACCATCATCACGGTCTTCGAGGCGCGCGAGCGCGTGCTGGAGGCGTTGACGACGCTGGGTGTGCGCGGGTTCAGCACCTACAATGTCGAGGGCACCGGCGTGCACGGCGAGAAGCGCACCGGGCTCGTCGAGACCGAGAACCTCGTGTTCGTGATCCTGGCCTCCGAGCCACTGTCGGATCGGGTGCTGGCGTGGGTGGAAGAGCACCTGCTGCCGCGTTACCCTGGCATCGCTTACAGCACGGATGTCTCTGCGGTTGCAGCCAGGCCCATTCAGTAGCCGTGTGTCTGGACTGCGATGATTCAAACGATCCTGAGCGAAGGCGATCCTCCGAAGCCGATCTGGTTGGACGCGTCGGCGCCGACCCGCCCCGAGCTCGAGGCCTTGGCGCGGGACTACCACCTGCATCCCACGCTGGTCGCGGACTGTCTGCAGCCGATGCACCTGCCAAAGCATCAGCGCTCGAGCAACGTGACGTTCATGATTGTCCGCGCCTTCGACGGCGCCGCACGCGCCACCGATGACAGCGTGCAGGCGTTGACCCGGAAAGTCGCGTTGTTTCTCGGTGACCGCTTCCTCATCACCGTCCACGGCAAGGAGCACGCGTTCCTGGGGGAGATCGGCGAGAAGTACCGCGAGGCCCTGTCACCCGTCTACCTCCAGCTCGTGATGCTCGAGATCTTGGCGGCGGCCGTCGAGACCTACCAGGCACCGCTCGAAGAAGCCGAGCAGCAAGTCCACGCCTTCCAGCGCGCGGTGCTCAAGGACCGCGCCGATGCCGCGCACTTCGCGGCCGTGTTTCTGGCACAGACGCGCCTGCTCGTGTGCAAGCGCATGCTCTGGCACATGCTCAACGCGGTGCAGCAGTTCGTCCCGCAATCGAGCGTCAACCAGCCGATTCAGCAAGACGTGCGCGAGCGCATCGACAGCCTGACCTTCTTCGCCGACAGCCTGCTCGACGACCTGCGCAACCTGCTGACGGTGCAACTCGCGCTGGCTGCGCACGGCACGACCGAGGTGATGCGCGTGCTCACCGTGTTCTCGGTGTTCTTCCTGCCGATCACCGCGTTCGCCGGCGTCTACGGCATGAACTTCGCGCACATGCCGGAGCTGAGCTGGCACTTCGGTTACCCGATCGCTTGGGGCGTGATGATCGTGTCGACGACGGCGATCTATTTTTGGTTCCGTCGAAAAGGCTGGATGTAGACAGGCAAGCCTTCCTACACACACGCCTCAGTTTGTGGGCTTGTTGGTGGGGACCGTGCTACTCATCGGCTCGCCCACGTGCTTTCCGGTGCTTGCGATGAGTCCCATCGCGAAGCAGCTGTCACTTTCGACGAGGTGAAGGACCGTGGATGCGTTGACGCTGTTTGGCCTCGTGGCCGTAAGCTTGATGTTGCTGTTTTACACCCTGGAGCATCGCTCCCGGTGGTATGTGCTGGCGTTTTCCGGGGCCTGCGCGCTGAGCTCGGCCTACGGGTTTCTGCAAGGCGCTTGGCCCTTGGGCGCGGTCGAAGCGATTTGGGTGCTGGTGGCGCTGCGGCGCTGGTGGGTAACCCCGCGCTGATCAAACCTGCGCTGCCTCAGCGCCGGCCTCGCTCGCGCGCAGCCGATAGCCGACGCCGGGTACCGTGACCAGCAGCTTGGCTTGATCGGGGTCGGCGTCGCCCTCGATCTTGGCGCGCAGGCGACCCATGTAGACGTGCAGGTACTGTGCGCGCGAGATGCAGCGCGCGCCCCACACACCTTTGAGCAGTTGTTGGTGCGTCATCACCCGCCCAGCGTTCTCGACCAGCAGCTGCAACAGCTTGTATTCTGTGGGCGTGAGCCGGACCTCGCGGTCCCGCACGAACACCAGCCCCGCGGAGAAATCGACGCGCAGCACCCCCGTGGTGAAGACCGAAGCGGCCTGGTCGTCTGCCGGTCGCGCGATGTGCCGGCGCGCCGCTCGCATCCTTGCGAGCAACTCACCGACGGCGAACGGCTTGGTCAGATAGTCGCTCGCACCGGCGTCGAACGCGCGAATCTTCGTCTCCTCGTCGCTGCGCGCGGACAGCACGATCACCGGCGCGTCGGTCCAGTCATGCAGCAGCCGCGTGACCTCGGCGCCGTCGATGTCCGGCAGTCCCATGTCGAGCAGCACCAGATCCACAGCTTCGCTCGACGCATAGGCAATGCCCTGTCCGCCGGTGCTGGACTCGATCGGCGCGTAGCCGTGGGCCAGCAGGGAGGCGCGTAAAAAGCGACGCATCTCGAGCTCGTCTTCGATGATGAGCACCCTGGGATCATGGGTATTCATACGGCTTGTCTTGCAGCGTACTTACGACCGTATAAACACGATCGAAAGCTGGCTGCTTGCGACATCAATATTGTCTAAACATGGGGTATCGGCCGAACGCGTCATCAGCCCTCGGACTGGCGATCTGCTCACGAACATGCGATCTGCTTCGAAACAACATGTTTAGAGTTTCTTGTCCTGCTTGGACGGTCTTTTAAGATCTCGTTCAGTTGGCCCTGGCTATGAATTCGGCATGACCAACTCAATCAAGGTTACTGTTCTCGTTGCTAGCTGTGCATGGTTGTCGTTGGCAACCGCGCGCGCTTCGTCGACCGTCACGCGTTCGTCGCGCGCGCCGATCGACAGCGCCTGCACAGGCCTCTCTGATGCCGAGCGGCTCGCCGCGCTCGAGACCATCAAGAGCAACATCTCCGGAGCTGACCAGATTCTCGTTTCGCCGGGCGCCAAGGCGCCGAAAATGCGTCCGTCCGGCGCGACGTTGTACGTCAGAGCCACCCCCGGAGTCACCGCCGAGTGGCTGGAACGCGTCGTCGTCTGCGACGCCCAGCAACAAGGCACCGTGGTACGCAGCGGCGAGCGCGTCAGTGTCTCGGCAGAGCGTGGCGGGTTCGCCATCCAGGTGAGCTCGGACAATCTCGAGACCGCGCAGCAGATCTGGACCCGCGCTGAGGCGTTGGTCCACTGAAACGCAGCAAGACGCTGTCATCCCTGCACCCGCGCCCTCGCTGTGAGCGAAGGCGCGGGTGCATGTGCATCTCGTGACGTTCAGACGCCTGCGCTGTCGCCCGTGAGCGTCGGCCGGCGACGAGGGTTGTTCACCCGCACCAGCGGCAGGCCTGCGCGACGCTTGTTCAAGTACGTGATCTCCACGAGCGTCGGCCACAGCTCGAGCGAGCCCTTGAAGGTACTGATCACGTCGTCCACGATGCGCGCCACGTTCTGCTGGAAGAAGTCGGCTTCGAAGCCGTAGAAGGTTTTTTCGAGGCTTGCGGCAAAGCCCTGCAGCGCCGCCGTTCGTTCCGGATTGGCGCTCGCCTGCGTGGCGCCAAGCACCCGTGCGTGCAACGAGGCAGCGCGCTCGAGAATCAGCGCGGTCTGCGCCATGTCCACGCTGCCGTCGTAGTCGAACTCGATGCCGAGCTCGTCGATGCGCGTCACCGTGCTGCGTATGTTGGTCTTGAGCAGGTTGCAGACCTCTTCGTTGAACAGCTCGGCAGCCATGGGATTGCGCATGTAGTTGCTCTTGATGTGAGTCTGCGCTGCGTCCACGTGCGCACTGGCGACACCCGGTTGCTGCAGCCAGAGCCGATAGATGTAGTCTTCGAAGCGCAAGCGCGTGGGAAAGAACGGCGGCAGGCCAAAGGTGTTGTCGTAGCCCGCCACGCCGCAGTCGAAGCGCCAGTTCTCCTTGGTGACGGTGGGGCGAAAGTTCACGAGCACGTACTGCGTGTTCAGATCTTCCACGCGCACCTGAGCTTGGTCGTCGAGCGCCATCTCCACGTAGTCGAGCGCATCGGCATCCGCCGTACCGGAACGGAAGGTCTGCGCGATCTTCACCAGCGCTCGGCCGTCCAGATCTCCGGCCTCGAGCACGAGCGAATTCTCGCGCGCCAGGCCGTGTGACTTGTTGGTGAGCAGGTCCATCGAGCTGTCGCGAACCAGCATGCCGTGCAAGTAGTTGGCAGGCAGATCGTCGACGCGTTTGCCCAATACGTCGTGGAACGCGGCGAGAATATCGAACGATTTTTGACTGACGCCGGCGTGACCGGACGCGAGCAACTTGCCGCGCGCGACTTCGTGGTCGGCGAGCGATTCGGGACTGTCTTCGACCAGCGTATACGGGCGCATGTCATCGTCGGCGCTGACAAACAGGCTGCCGAGCGTGTACATCAACGCCACGTTGCGGTTTCCACCGTAGCTTGGCCGGAACAGGTTTCGCACCAGTGGCTCCAGCTTGCGGTCGCGCAAGCGGCCGTTGAGGTACGCCGTGAACGCCTCTTTCTCGCGCGGACCCACGTAGTAGAGCGGGTTGTGCGTGGGGGTCTGCTCGAGCAGCGGAAAGTACTTCTGCTGCATCGCAGGCGTCGAGTCGTCGAAGACGAACAAGTCGACCGCGTGACCATTGCGGAAGAAGTGCTCGTCGTAGAGGCGAATGGTCTCGGCCACCTCGCGAAGGCGATAGGTGGGAATGACGAACATCAAAGCGCCGTGGTTGTTCACTGGAATGACCGCCCGTGCGATGCGTCCGCGAAATTGCGAGCGCTCGGCTCGCCTTCATGGTGTGTACCGGGGCATCACGACGCCGTCAAGGCGCGCGCTTAGCGCATCAAGAACGTGTCATCGTACTCAGGCGACTCTGCGCGGGCGGCTACAGCCGTGGAAGCTGCTCGCGCAACGTTCGAGGATCTCGCGCCTGCGCACGATACCCACGAACACGTCGCGACTGTCGATGACCGGCACGAAGTTCTGCTCGATGGCGCGGCCGAAGAGCTCCTCCATTTGTGCGTCGATGCCGACGGGGCGTATGCGCTTGGCGAGGTGCAGCTGACGGAGAGTCACCTGCTGGGTGGCCGACAGCTCGCGCTCCGGCACTCTCATCACCTCTCGCAGCAAGTCCCCTTCCGTGATGGTGCCGGCGTAGCGGCCTTGGTCATCGAGCAGCGGCAGCGCGCTGTAGCCGGTCTGCTCGAACCGAGCGTTGGCCTCGCCCAACGTGGCGCTGATCGGAATCCAGGCGACCTCGTTCTTTGGTACCAGGAAGAAGGCGACGTTCATGGTGCGTATTCCTTGTCCGGAAGTGCCACCTCAACCTAGCGCAACGAACGCGCGGCGGATCTTCTCGTGAGACTTTGTTGACAGGTCCTTCACCGTTCTGGACATCGCCGTGACGCCGGCGTGGGTAGCTTGAAATGAAGCAACTTCTCGCAAAGGAGTCGGCAGATGTTCCCCGATCAGAAGTGTTCTCCTTCCGTGTCTCGCGCCCAGGTGGTCGAGCGCCGCGCTCGTTTGCCAGTTCGTGCACCGTCGCGCCGCAATCGCCTAGACCCATTGACGGCCGCCTGCATCGACGTTCTGTGGTGCAAACCGAACGCCGAGCTGTCGACGCTGCTGTTGCCCTTGCTGACACGTGCACGAACGCCGGCCGCGATCAAGCTGTCGGCGGCTGTGACCATCGGCTATGCCGGAAACCCGGCAAACGATCCGAAGTTGATCAGCCTGCTGGACGATCCGAGCGCGCGCCCATACGCCATGCTGGCCGTGGTGCTTGGCGGCAGTGAAGCCGGAGCAAGGAAGCTTCTCGAGCTTCTGCCCATCGATCATCACACCGAGGCCGTTCTACGCCGCGCGATAGCCAACACCGAAAACGACCATTTCGATCTGCTGCGCGAGCCGATGTTCAGCTCGGGTCAGATCTATCGACGCATGCGCGTGGCAGAGCTGCTCAAGGATGGCGACCCCGCATCGAAAGTGTCCTACGGCTACGTATGGGCGCAGCTCATGACTCGCTTGGCGACCGGTTGGAGTGGGCCTTCAGGCATGTCGGTCTGTGCAGTCCGCGCCGAGCTCTACCGTGTACTCATGGGCGACGACGCCGACAAGCGCCGCATGGTCGCGGCCGCGCTGGCCGACATGCACGCGCGCGGTGTGCTCTTGGCAGCGCGTGACGCAGGCGTCGAGGAAGCGCGCGTGGCGTTGCTCGGTTTGGTGCCCCCTGGTCGGCATCACTGTGACACGCCGCGGTCAGAGCACTAGCGGACTCGTGGAATCAATTGTCGCTTGGCCAAGGTCGCGCAGACGTCGTCGCACTCCGGAAACTCGAGTGCAAACGCAGCTTGCTTGCGACAGAAAGACTCGAGACCCGGAGGCCGCGTGCCTAGCTCGCACGGAGTGCGCAACGTATCGAGGGTTCGCGCGTACAACGCACGGCGTTCCTGCGCGGGGAGGTTTCGGATCGCCCGCTGCTCGGCGCCCCGGTTCCACGCCCAGATCGCGACCAGCACGAACCCCACCACGACCAGCGCACCGACGGTTCGCGCGTTGGTCCACTGAGGCCGGGACTTGGGAGCCGGGGACACTGCGGAATTCGCAGTTGTGGTGGTCGTGGTCGTAGCCATGCGCCCTCCGCCACTTACGCGCGGTCGCATGCAGTACGTACGCCCGGGCGTGTCGGCGGCCACGCCGGGCGCCTAGACACCACCCTGGCCTCGCGCAGGTCGCGCCGTCCACTCGCAGCTCACGCCGCCAGCTTGCGCTGCGTCGGCACCGCGCGCACCGCCGCCAAGTCCACGCGCACCGGCACGACGATCATCGGAATGCCGCTGTGCTGCAAGCGCTTTTGCACCATGAACGCCGTCTCGTTGTGCAGGAACCGATTCCACATGGTCTCGTGCTCGAAGATCAGTTGGCCCGCCACGAACAGCGCCTTCGGATAGCGCTTCACCAGCTCGGCGCCCACCTTCTCGCCTTCGACCGCGACCTCGGTGCCCACGGAAAACGCACTCGAGGCGCGTAAGCCGAGAGTCTGCGCGTAGCGCTCGTAGCGCAGCAGGTGCTCGCGCGTGCGCGCCTCCAGCGCCGAAAGTTGATCGGGCCCCTTGAAGCTCTCCGAGTCGACCACGGCCACGCTCAAGAACACCACACCTTGGAAGTGATTTGGGAACATGTGCAGCAGTGCAGTCAGCGCGTGGCGCCCCAAGCCGCTGTAGCCGCCCACGAACAGGATCGCCACAGGCAGATTCGGGTCGGGATCGCGGCGGTTGTGATGCTCCTCGAGACCGGCGATGGGTCCGGCCTCGAACGCCTCGGGCTCCGCAGCCGGCAGCGGACTTTGCAGCGCCTCGACCTCAGGTGGCGACGGCAAGTCGGTGTCCAGCTGTCGGATCGCGCGGACCACGCGCCGGTAATGCGCACGAATCACGAAGCACAGCGCGATCAAGAGCGCCGTGATCACCAGCGTCAGCCAACCACCCTCCCCGAACTTCTCGAACACCGTGATGCCGAGGATCAGCACGCACAACGCCAGCGCGAGCAGATGCGCCGGCAAGTGTCGCGCCCAATCCGCGTGCTCCTTGCGATGCCGAATCCAGAACCACGACATCGCCAGATTCGACAGCGAGAAGGTCACGAACACGTTGATCGAATACATCACGACCAGCTTGCCCACGTCGCCGCGCGTGTACGCGAGCGCGCCGAACGCCGCCGCGCTCATGATCAAGATGCCGTTGCGCATCGACAGCCGGTCCGACAACGCCGCGAAGCGGTGCGGCAACCACGAGTCGGTCGCCATGTTCGCCATCACGCGCGGGCCGTCCAAGAAGCCTGCCTGCGCCGCCACGAAGAGCAGCGCACCCTCGCTGAGCAACGAGACGATCACGAA
>JADGRE010000156.1 GCA_017881185.1 Pseudomonadota bacterium
GGCAACCGCTCGCGATCGATCTCAGCCAAGCGCGGCGCTTTGGCGTCTTTTCCGGACAACACCGGTGAGGAGATCGGCCAGTCGATCCCGATGGCCGGATCGTTCCACGCGACCCCCATCTCCGTTTCCGGATGATAAAGCTCCGTGCACTTGTAGCTGAACAGCGCGGCCTCGCTCAGCACGCAGAAGCCGTGCGCAAAGCCCTGCGGCACGTAGAGTTGCCGTTTGTTTTCGGCTGACAGGCGTTCGGCGGCCCACTGACCGAAGCGCGGGGAGCCGACGCGCACGTCGACCGCGACATCGTAGACTTCGCCCTGCAGCACGCTCACGAGCTTGGCCTGGGCGAACGGTTGTTGCAGGTGCAGGCCGCGCAGGATCCCACGCTGCGAGTACGAGACGTTGTCCTGCACGAAGTCGCCTGCGATGCCAGCCGCTGCGTAGCGCTCCTTGTGCCAGGACTCGAAGAAGAAGCCTCGCGGATCACCGAAGACCCGAGGCTCGATGAGCAGCACTTCCGGAAGTTGTGTCGGTGTCACACGCACGGCTGCAGCATGTCAGGCGTCGGCCGCCAGGTCGAGCAGGTACTGTCCGTAGGCGGTCTTGCGCAGCGGTGTCGCCAGGGCCGCGAGCGCAGCTTGGTCAATCCAATTCAAGCGGAACGCAATCTCTTCTGGGCACGCGATTTGCAGTCCCTGGCGCGCCTGGATCGTCTGCACGAAATTGGCAGCCTGCAGCAGCGCGTCGGGCGTGCCCGTGTCGAGCCACGCCGTGCCACGGCCCAGCTTCTCGACCCGTAGCGTGCCGCGCTGCAGATACAAGCGATTGAGATCGGTGATCTCCAGCTCGCCGCGTGCTGAGGGCCGCAAGCTCTTCGCCATGCTCACGACTTCAGCGTCGTAGAAGTAGAGCCCGGTGACCGCGTAGTTGGACCTGGGCCGTTCCGGCTTCTCCTCGATGCCCACGGCGCGACCGTGCGCATCGAATTCCACGACACCGAAGGCCTCGGGATGCTTCACCCAGTAACCAAACACGGTTGCGCCCGTCTCGGCGCTCGCCGCAGCGCGCAAGGACTCGGGCAAGCCGTGTCCGTAGAAGATGTTGTCGCCGAGCACCAGCGCCCCACCATTGTGACCCAGGAACGGTTCGCCGATGAGAAACGCTTGGGCCAGTCCGTCCGGGCTGGGCTGCACCGCGTACTCAATCTGCATGCCCCACTTGCTGCCGTCTCCGAGCAACTGCTGAAACAGCGCGCGGTCGTGCGGCGTCGTGATCACGAGTACTTGCCGGATGCCCGCCAACATCAGCGTGGTGAGCGGGTAATACACCATTGGCTTGTCGTAGATGGCCATGAGCTGCTTGCTCACGGCTTGCGTCAGCGGGTGCAGGCGCGTGCCCGAGCCGCCGGCCAAGATGATGCCTCGGTCGATCATCGCTTACCTCCCGGGCCTTCACCGCGTGTCGCGTAGTTGCGCTCGATCCACTCGCGGTATTCGCCGGAGCGCACTTCGGCGACCCACCCAGGGTTGTCCAGGTACCAGCGCACTGTCTTGCGCAACCCGCTCTCGAAGCTTTCTCGTGGTGCCCAGCCGCACTCGTTCATCAGTTTGCTCGCGTCGATGGCGTAACGCAGATCATGACCCGGTCGGTCTTGCACGTAGCGGATGAGCGCACGCAGCTCGCCGCTGGGCACGCCCTTGGCCTCGGCAACGAGGTCGCAGATTGCGTGCACGACATCCAAGTTCTTCTGCTCGCTGCGACCGCCAATGTTGTAGGTCTCGCCGACGCGGCCCTTGTGCATCACGGTCCAGATGGCTTCGCAGTGGTCGTCCACGTACAGCCAGTCGCGCACGTTCGTGCCTTGGCCGTAGACCGGCAAAGGCTTGCCCTCGAGCGCGTTGAGCAGCATCAGCGGGATGAGCTTCTCCGGGAACTGGTACGGCCCGTAGTTGTTCGAACAGTTGGTGAGCTTCGTGGGCAGTCCATAGGTGCGGTGGTAGGCACGCACCAGGTGGTCGCTCGCAGCCTTCGATGCCGAGTACGGGCTCGACGGATCGTACGCCGTTTGCTCCGTGAACAGTCCGGTGGCGCCCAGCGAGCCGTAGACCTCGTCCGTGCTCACGTGGTGGAACAACTGGCCGTAGCCCTTCGGCAGCGCTCTGAACGCCTCCAGCAGGTTGAAGGTGCCGGCGATGTTGGTCTCGATGAACGCGTCTGGGGCGACGATGCTGCGGTCGACGTGGCTCTCGGCCGCGAAGTGCACGACGATCTGAGGCTTCTCGCGCTCGAACAATGCCCGCACCGCGTCGCGGTCGGCGATGTCGACCCGCTCCAAGCGGTAGTTCGGCCGGTTCTCGATCGCGCTCAAATTCCGCACGTTGGCGGCGTAGGTGAGCTTGTCGACGTTGATGAAACGGTGCTCGGGGTGGCGCGGCACCAGCAGGTTCAGGAAGTTGGATCCGATGAAGCCCGCGCCTCCGGTAACGACGATGTCCATGTGTTCACTTGGGCGCGTGCGCTCGCGGCGTCACGCGCGATCCTCAGCTGCGCAATCTAACCGAATCGAGCGCCGTTGGTTCAAACACGTTCCACCCAAACGACACGCGCCGCGCGAATGCCCGTTTTGGGCCTCAGCGCGGCGCGGCAGCGTGTGCCAGAAGTGGCAGTGGACTCTCAGAGCGTCAGCAGTCGCTTGCGGCGGTCGACCAGCACTAGGCTGCCACCGAGCAGCAAGGCGAGTGCGCCCGAGGCGGCACTCGGATCGAGCTCCGGCACGCCGATCGACGGGCCACGCACGTGAATTGAGTTGTGGCCCAACTTGTTCAGCTTGATCTGGTACGCCTGGAGGCGCTTGACGCGCTCTGCGAGGGCTTCGGCTCGTTGAGCGCGCACCTGGAACTCTTCGTGGCTCAGCAGCGGGTTGCCACTGTCCGCGGCGGCTGGGGCCGCTGTGGCCAGCAACAGGGCACTCACGAGGACCAAACTTGATAATAGGTTCTTCATAACCGACTCCATCTGCGGATCAACTATGCACCAGGTGTGCCAAGGTGCGTTGGCTCGTCTACCCGGCGAAAACTCGGAGCTTTTCCGCTGCCCCTTCATTGGACTGCTTCGCGTAACCATGCGTGAAGGTATGTCCACAGCAGCCTGTGCAAATGCTTGCACGAGTTGCGCAAGCGAGTGATCGACTAGTCGCTCGGGCGCTGGCGGGCGCTGGCGGGCGCTGGCGGGCGCTGGCTGCCTCACGGCGCGGCGAGCGCAGCGCGGGCTTGCTTGGCCCCACTGAACTCGGGCGCCAGCTCGAGGGCGGCGCGCAGCCGAGCCTGGCCTTCGTCCTTCTGACCCGTGCGCACCAAGGCCATGCCCAGGTGGTACTGCGCGTCGGCCGACTTGGGCTGCGCCTTGGCGCTCTGCAGCAGCAGCGGTACGGCGGCCTGGTCTTGATGCTGCTGGAGGAGGATCCATCCCAGGGTGTCGCTCACGCTCGCGGCTCCGGGCGCAGCCGTGTGGGCTCGTTGCGCCAGCGCCAGCGCCTTGTCGGGTTGGTTCAGCACCTCGGCATAGAGGTACGCCAGGTTGTTGAGCGCGGGCACGAAGTTCGAGTGCCGGGCAAGGATCTCCTGGTACGCGGCCTCGGCTTTGCGCGGCTCGTTCGCCTTCAGGTACAGCTGCGCAATGCTCAGCCAGGCCTCGGTCAAGTCGGCCTGGTGCTTGACCGCTTCGCCGTACATCGAGATGGCTCGCTGGTCGCGGTCGGTCTGCGCGTAGAGCGCCCCGAGCGCCAGCCAGGCCGCAGTGTACGCCGGTTCGACGGACACCGCTTCGCGGTACAGCTTCTCGGCTTCCTCGGCGCGGGTTGCCGAAGTGGTCGGGTCGCTCTTCTGTTGGGCGAGCAGCACGTCGCCGAGCAGCGTGAGCAGCGCCGCGGTCCGGCCTTTGCGCGCAATCTCGATGTGCACACGGTTGTCGGCGTCCGCGAACCTGCCCTTGTGCATGAGCAGCTTGACCAGCTCGTGCAGCGGCCCGAAGGCGCCAGGACTGAGCGAGAGCGCGCTCTCGAGGCGCTTGGCCGCGGCGTCGAAATCGCCCTGGGCTTGCAACGCACTCGCTTCGAGCGTCGGGCCCTGTGCGCTGTCCGGGCGCAGGTCTCCGAAACGCTTGAATGCTGCGAGCGCGTTCTTGGGGTCGTGCGCGTCCATGTACGCGCGGCCGAGCAGCTGCCAGCCGTCGGGTGCGTCCGGCTTGTTCTTGGTGAGCGCGACCAGCCGCGTGATGGCCTGGTCCGGTCGTCCTTGCTGCAGGTAGAGCTCTGCGAGCGTGAGCTCTGCAGCTGCGAAGCTCGGGTCGGCGTCGATGGCTTGCTTGAGCTCGCTCTCTGCCGCCTTGCCTTGTCCGAGCGCCACCTGTGCCTGGGCGAGCCAGAAGTGCGCGCGCGAAGCTTTGTCGTTCGGTCCCGACTTGAGCGGGCCGGCCAGCAGCGCCTTGAGGTTGTCGCGCGCCTCGGCCGGCTTGCCCAAGCCCAGACGCACGCGCGCGTCGATCAGGATGGTGTCGGGCTCGGCCTTCAGCTTGGCGTCCAGGCGTGCCAGCGCCTCGCCCGCGAGCGCGTACTTCTTGCGTCCCACTTCCACCGCCGCAAGTCGCAGCCAGGTCGCCGCCCGCCGCGGGTTCGCGTCGCTGGCGTAGAGCAGCAGCAGCTCCGCCGGATCGAGATCGTCCATGCTGAAGTAGACGTTCGCGATGGTGATGGCCAAGCCCAGATCTTTGACGCCGCGCTGCTTGGCTTCGGCGCGCGCGCGTTCGGCTTTCTCTTTGTCGCCCAGTCGCTGGTAGAGCGCGGCCAGCGGCACGAGCGTCTCGGCGGCCGGTTGCAGCACGTCCGTCGGCTTCAAGCTGTGCGTGGTGTTCCAGTCTTGCAGCTTGTCGGCGGCAGAGCGCATCTGATCTTGCGTCGATGCGAACGCCGCCAACAGCAGCAAGGCCTCGAGGTTGCCGGGACTGGCCTTCACGACTTGTTGTGCCTGCACGAACGCGTCGCGTTGGCGCGCCGTCGCCGCGAGCACGCGGCCGAGCGACAGTCGCACGATGGGATCGTTGGGCGCCTTCTGCTCGGCTTGCTTCAGGTAGACCTCGGCCTTCGCGAAGTCACCGAGCGTCTCGTGCACGCCGGCCAGGCGCAGCACGGCGTCGTCGTGTTCCGGGCTCTTGAGGGCCTGCGTGTATTCGGCGATGGCTTTCTCGGGCTTGGCCTTGGCGAGCAGGGTGTCGCCCAGACGCATATGCGCGCTGGATTCTTGCCGCTTGCGGCAGCCGGCGCTGCTCGTGATGCAGAACATCGTGAGGACGCTCGCCCACAGCGGCAACTGTGTCCCGCCACTGCGTCGATCGAATCGCTTCGGCAGGCTCATGGTTCGCCGTGCTCAGCGCTTGAGCGGCGCAGCCTTGAGCGCGGCCTTGCCTTCTTTCACGTACACGCTGAAGCGCACGCCCTTGGCTCCGTGCTTGGCCACGACTTGATCGCGCGTCTTGATGAGCGTGCCTTCGAACTTCTCGTAGCTCAGTCCTTCGGTGGACTCACCACACTGCTGGCGTGTCGCGATGTACTGCACGTAGGTCTCGTGGAAGTGCGCGGCGTCTTCGTCCAGCTCGTCGGGCTCGGGAGCGAGACTCACCCCCATCATCGAAGCGCTTGACACGGTGGACACGGTGGAAATGACAGGTGCGGCCTTGGGTGGCACTGGCAGCCCGCGTGGCGCAACCGCGCCAGGCTTCGATCCCGGGGCAGGTGGCTTCACCGGAACGGAGCCTGCCGCGTCACCTGCAAACCCGAAGTACGGTTCCGAGCTGGTCGCGGGCGTGGGCCCGAGGATCTCGTCGAGGTTTGCCTTCTTCTTGGTCGAAGGCGCCATCTCGGCGGCCCGCTCCACCGACTTGTCGATGGCCTGGTTGATCTGGTCGGTCAGCTTCCGATACAGGCCGCGCCACTCGGTGACGAGCAAGCGATCGCGCTCGCCTTGCGTGATCTCGGCGATCTTCTTGAGCAACACCTTGTACGGCCGGTCGCGCTCGAAATACACGCACAACAGGCCGAAGAGCGCGAGCGCCAGTGCCCCGCCGCCGAGCATGGGCAAGGGCAGCGCGTGCACTTGCTGCTGCGATGCGTTCTGGAACAGCTCCTGCGGTTGGCTGATGAGATGCAGTGGGCGGCCGATGGCGTAGCCGACGTTCGCCAGCGCCGCGCCGCCAGTGACCAGCGAGTACAGTGCGCGGCCTTGCGTGGGCAGCGCGTAGGGGTCGGTGCGCTCGCCCTTCTTGAAGTGCTCGTCGGTCAGCACCTTTGTCAGCTGTGACTCGACTTCGGCCAGCGGTGGCGCGACTGCGGCGTCGGCGGGTGCGTAACTCGCGAGCACGCTGGTGCCGTAGAAGAACGCCAGCGTCACCCCGCCGAGGCCTTGCGACAGCTTCTCGGCGAAGGCGTTGTCGAAGCGGTAGCCGTGCACGATGGCGCCCACGTATTCGCCGCCGGACAGCACGGGCCGTGCGGCCATGCGGTAGATGCGGCGGTCGTAGACCCAGACGTCGTCGCGTACGTAGCCGTGCAGCGCGCGGTCGATGAGCGGGTAGGTGGCGAGGCTCGAGCCCGGAGGATTGGCTTCGAGCGGGCCGAGCTGCGCGATGATGCGTCCCTCGGCGTCGAGCGCGAACGCGATGTCGGGCGCGACGTCGGCTTCTTTGGCGCCCGGGCCTGCGGCCTCGACCAGGCGTGCCACGTGGCCGCGCAGTACGTCTTTGGTTTCGCTGCTGATGCCGGAGAGCTGCTTTTCGTCGTTGGCGTGGCCCGCTTGCCGGAGCAAACCGCCGAGCTTGCTGTCGACGGAGATGAAGCCGATGCGGTCCAGACGCGAGCGCGCTTCCAGGCGCAGCATGGCGTCGAGCTCGACGCGATCGCGCTGCAGTTGGTCGGTCACCTGTTCGGTGGCCTTGTCGTTGATGATGCCCTGCGCGAGCAACGCGGCGCCCGTTGCAGCTGCGGCCGCCACGGACAGAAAGACGTACCAGAACCTTGATAGCAGCATTGGTTTGCGGGGCTAGGGTGAAGCCAGACTAGGTTGCAGAGCTAGGGTGCAGCTTTGGCCGCAGTCTGGGCGGCAGCTGGGGCCGCAGTCTGGGCCGCTTCCAAGGTGAGTGGATCGACGGTGAGCGCCTTGTCGCCGACTTCGATGGCTTTGGTGGCGACGGTCAGCGCGCCGTGAAACACCTTGAGGGTGTACTTGCCGGGCGCGACATCACTGAACACGTAGTTGCCGTTGGCTTCGATCTTGGCGACCGCGACCAGATCGGGCAGCACGTGCAAGTGCCCCTGCGCGTGCGGCGCGAGGCGATCGCGCAGCGGCCAGTTGCCCGCTTTGGTGAGATGCACCGAGCGGATCGAGCGTGGCGAGGTGGCTTCTGCCGAGAAGCCGTCGAGCCCTTCGGCGTAGACCTCGTGGCCGATCTCGTCGTCGTTGCGGATGCGAACCGTGGTGCCGGTGCGGACCACCACCGTGGAGGGCAAGAGCGCGCCGCCTGAAACCGGGACTTCGACGCGGTCGGGGGCCTTGCTGTCGCCGGCACCAATCAATACGGCTGCAAGCTCGCGTGGCGCAGACACGCGGTCGCGCGCCACTTCCTTCACGCCGTTTTCGACCTCCCAGTTGAACGCCGGTCGCGGCGGCTTGGGGGCGGGCGCGCGGTGGTAGGCGCCGAGCAGGAGCTGCCCCTTCACGTCGGCGGCGAGCACGTGGCTGCAGAGCAGGCCCACGCCCACGATGGCGAGTCCGCCAGCCAGTCCCGCGATAAAGCGGGTCTTGGCGGCGGGGCGGCGAAAGGAGTTGTCCCAGAACGACACAGTCTGCGGAGGGTAGCCAAGTTGCCGCAGCGCGGTCAACGTTGCCCTCGCCACACAAAGCGGCTAGACGACGCTCGTGTCCCCAGAGCGAGTCATCCGCGCAGCCTACAGTCCGGACGCCGACGACGCGTTCATGTTCTGGGCGCTCGCGGAGCAGCGTATCGACACCCACGGCGTGCGCTTCGCACGCGAGCGCGCCGATACCGAAGCGCTCAACCGTGCCGCCGAAGGCTCGGCCGCACCCGACGTGAGCGCGGTCTCGATCCACCAGTACGCGTACCTGACCGACCGCTATTTGCTGTTGCCACACGGTGGCAGCGTCGGGGTGGGCTACGGACCGGTGGTGGTGGCGAAGCGTCCGCTGTCGCGCGACCACTTGCGCGGGCTGCGCATCGGCGTACCGGGGCTGCGTACTTCTGCCTACCTCGTGCTGCGGCTCCTGGTGCCGGAGTTCACGCCGGTCATCGTGCCGGTGGCGCCCTTCGCGCGTGCGTTCGATGCGCTCGACAGTGGCGAGGTCGACGCCGCGCTGCTCATCCACGAAGGCCGATTGCTCTACCCGTCGCGCGGCCTGCACGCTGCGCTCGAGCTCGGCGAAGCGTGGCAAGCACTCACGGGCTTGCCGCTGCCGCTCGGCGGCAACGTCATCGCGCGCGCGCTGGGTCCAGCCTTGATCCGCGAGGTCTCCGGCCTACTGCGCGAATCGATTCGCTACGCGCTCGAGCACCGCGACGAAGCGCTCGCGGCACTGCTCGCCGCCGAGACGCGCCCAGGCGTGCCGCGCGAGCGCGCGCTCTTCGATCGCTACCTGTCGATGTACGCGAACCAAGACACGCTCGACTACGGCCCCGCCGGCCGCCACGCCATCCAGGATCTGCTCGACCGCGGCACGCAGGCCGGGCTCATCCCGCACCAGGTGACGGTCGAGTTCGCGCCCTGAATGCAGCCCTGGTGCGCGATGCCGTAGCGCGCCCGGCAAAAATGAGTATAGTCCCCCGCGCTGCCCGGCCGAGTGGCGGAACTGGCAGACGCGCTGGACTCAAAATCCAGTGCCCGCAAGGGCGTGTCGGTTCGAGTCCGACCTCGGCTACTGGAGTTGCCCGTGCCTTGCACGTGGCAAGAACTGAAGCTGGACACACGCGGCAGCACGACGGGTGGTGAGCAACCCAATCCTGGGTTGCGAGTCGCTCGCCGTCGATCGACAATCACGCGCCGCGCGGCAGGGCCGTTGCCCCTGTGCGCCGCCGCACCGAAAGCAAATCCATGAGCAAGCTCGAAGACTACCTCAAGAAGCACAAGATCGACGGTCGCCGCGTGGTTGCCGCCTCGCACGACATCGAAGGCCTGCGCCACGAAGACCGCGTGATTCGCCAGGCGAAGAAGCTCGCGAAGTCGGGCGACGAGAAGGCCAAGGAAGCGGCCAAGGAAAGCGCCGCGAAGAAGCCGCGCTCGGGCAAGCCCGTCAGCTCGCCCACGCTGGCGCGTGCGCTCTCCGGTGGCGTGGTCAGTAGCGCCGCCAAGACCCGCATCGTGCGCGCGGTCAACGCGGTGCTCAAAGCCAAGAAGAAGAACGAAGCGGGCCTGCGCGACCTGTTCTAGGCGGCAATCCGCGCACGGGTCCGCTGGGCCCGGCGTGGTTGGCAAGACATGGGATCGCAACCACCGCTGGCGAGCGATATGGGCGTGGCCGCCGTTGGCGGCGGCGCCGTGCTGACTGTCACCGATCGCGTCGCCGTGGTGGTGAACGGTAACGCCAAGCAGGTCACCGCTGAGCTGGTCGAGATCCTCGACCAGATCGTGCAGAGCGGTGACTTGTTCGTGTCTCGCAGTCTGGAAGAGGGCAAGGAGATCGCGCGCACCATCGTCGCGCGTGGTTATCCGACCGTGCTCACCGGCGGCGGTGACGGCACCTTCGTGCAGATGGTGTCGTGGATCGTGCACTGCGCCGAGCGTGCGCACCGGCCGCTGCCGCGCTTCGGCTTGCTCAAGCTCGGCACCGGCAATGCGCTGGCGTGGGTGCTGGGCGCGCAGAACGAACGAGGCCGCGGCGTGGTGGCCGACCTCGCGCGCCTGCGCCGCGAAGGCGGCTCGCGCGTGCTGCGCCTGATCGAGGTCGAAGACATGCTCACGCCGTTCGCGGGCTTGGGCGCCGACGCGATCGCGATGCAGAACTACGAGATCACCCGCGAGCGCTTCTACAAGAGCCGCGTGCTGCGGCACTTGGCGGCCGGACCACTGATGCACGCGACCGCATTCGTCACTCGCACCGGTCCGCAGATGCTGGTGAAACCGGTGCTCAACGTGCGCGTCGTGAACGAGGGCGGCCCCGCGGTGCGCCTGGGCCAGGACGGTCGTCCGGTCGGTGCGCCCATCGAGGCTGGCGAGGTCATCTACGCTGGGCCCGTGCGCATGTTGGCGTTCAGCACGATTCCCTACTGGGGTTTCGGCGCGCGCATCTTCCCGTATGCCGACGAGCGCGAAGACCGCTTCAGCCTGCGCGTCGTGAACTTCGCGTCCGTCGCTGCAGTGGCGAACGTGCACAAGATCTGGCGCGGCACCTACCGTACCGATCGCCTGCACGACTTCCTGGTCGAGCGCATGACCATCCACTGCGAGCAACCCACGCCGCTGCAGATCGGCGGCGACGCGGTGGGCCTGCGCCAAGTCGTGCGCGCACAGCTCAGCAAGCGGCCGATCCGCGTGGTCGATTACTACGCGCCGCCGCCCGTGCTCGAGGCCGTCTCAACCGGCGGCTGAAGCCCCGCCCACCGCGCCGCCCACCGGCGGCATGGCGTCGCCGTCCCGCTTCACGCGGCTGTGACGCGCGTTGGCGGTGCGCTCGCGCTCACCGTTCACCAGCTCTTCGATGAGATCGCGGCACTCCGGCTTGTCGCGCAGATGGCCGAGCATGAGCGTAGAGGCTTCGTCGAAGGTCTTCTCGAAACCCAGCGCTTCCTTGACGCGCGTCGCGATGCGATCGCGGCCGGCGGCCAGGTCGTTTTCCAGCGCATCCGAATAGCGTTGCAGCTGCTTGCGTAGCTCGTCGATCTGCTTGCGCAAGTCGGCGGCCTGCTTCTCTTTCTCGGTCGCATGCATCAGCTGAAACTCGTGGTGTCGCTGATTGGCTTCCACGTGGGCGCGGGCGGCGCCGGAGGCCTCGAACACCTGACGCAAGCGCTGCAGGTCGAGCGTTGCGACTTCGCGGCTGTCGGCACGGCGACTGGCGTCTTCCAGCTCTTTCTTGGCCTCGTTGATGCTGCCTTCGATCTTGCGCGCACGATCGCGCCAGTCGCTGGCTTCGCGCAGCGCGCGCGACTCTTCGGCCGCGAGCTCTTCGACCTTGCGGCCCATCTCGGCACGCAGCGCGCGACCACGCTTCTCGGTGGCGTCGAGCTTTTGCGAGTGACTGGCGAGCTCGCCTTCCAGGCGCGCCGCACGTGCAGCGAGATCCCAGAGCGTGTCGCTCGCCGTCTTGATGTCGTCGGGTGGCGTGCCGTTCGGGTAGCCGCGCGCGAGGGTGCGCTGGAAGTTCGCGGCGCGCGTGCCCCACTCCTGCACGCCAGGCGTGGGTGCCGGTGGCGGTGGCGGTGCGGCGACCGGCGCGTCGGCTTGCTGCGCGTCCCAGGGCTTGCCGGGCAAGGTGCGCTGGAACGCCTTGAGCTCTTCTTGAAGATGGTGACCGTCGCGGAAGCGCTTGCTCGGGTCTTTCTCCAGCAAGCGCAGCATGATGGCTTCGGCTTGCGGCGGGATGTCGGTGCGCAGCGTGCGCGGCCGTGGCGCTGGTGCGCTGCGTTGCATCTCGAGCAGCGTCTCGCGGTCGCTCGAACGAAACGGCAGCTGGCCAGTGAGCATCTCGAAGAACAAGATGCCCAGGGCGTAGAGATCGCACAGTGGCGTGGCGTCTTCGCCGCGCGCTTGTTCCGGCGCCATGTACTCGGGCGTGCCGAACACCGCCCCCTTGGGCGCCAGACGCGCGTCGCGGGTGAGCGCGGCCAGACCGAAGTCGAGGATCTTCACGAAGTCTTTGCGACCGCCCTGGACCGTCAACATGATGTTGTCGCTCTTGAGGTCGCGGTGCACCACGCCCAAGTCGTGGGCGCGCGCGAGCGCGGCACACATCTGCTCGATGATGTCGACCGCGCGCTCGACCGGCATCGGCCCCTTGCCGACCACGGTCGACAACGCTGTGCCCACCAGCAGCTCCATCACCAGATACAGCTCGCCTTCGTCGGTCTCGCCGACGTCGTGGATCTGCACGATGTGCGCGTGGTCGACGCGGTTGGCGGCGCGCGCTTCGCGCAACATCCAAGCGCGCAAGTGCGTTTCGGAGCGCAGGTCCGGGCGGATCAGCTTGATCGCGCACACGCGATCGATCAGCACGTGGCGTGCGCGGTACACCACGCCCATGCCGCCTTCGCCGAGGCGTGCCTCCAAGCGATAGCGACCGGCGACGGTCTTGCCGAGATAAGGGTCTTGCGTTCTGCGAGAAGCAGCGGTGGTCATGCGATTGAGTGATCCCGTTGCGGTGAAGGCTTGGCAGGCGTGCGAGTCGCGACAGTCGTCATGGAATGATACACGGCACGGTGCGCACGGATACAAGCGTCTTGTGCGTCACGAGTGGCAGAGCACGCGAGCAATCATGGGGAAATGTGGGGATTGCTGAGCGCTCGCTGGCAGTTTCGCACCCTCCATGAGCGTGGGTGTGCTACACCCAAAACTCGTGGAGTTCTTCGAGCTCACGTTGCCCGCGCACGCTACGGACGCGCACCTGCGCGACCCAGCGCCGGTACACCCAGCGCCGGTACACCCAGCGCCGGTACACACGGCGCCGATGCACACGGCGCCGATGCACACGGCGCCGATGCACACGGCGCTAGCGCAGAAGGCGCGGCCTCTGCTGGTCGAAGTCCCACATGCAGGGCTGCTCGTTCCGGCCATCGTCGAGGGCGAGCTGTCCGCACCTGAAGACGCGATCAAGCGCGACGCAGACATCTACGTCGACGAGCTGTATGCGCACGCGCCGCGGCACGGCGCGGCCCTGCTCGTGGCGCACACCTCGCGCTACGTGGTCGATCTCAATCGCGCGCAGAACGACGTCGACGCCGCGACCGTGAGCGATCATCCGTGTCCGACGGGCGCCCAACCGCGTGGCGTGGTGTGGCGGGCCACCACCGATGGCCGGCCGGTGCTGCGTCATCCGCTCTCGTACGCCGCGCTGCAGGAGCGCCTGCAACGCTTCTACGTGCCCTACCACACCGCCTTGCGCGAGCAGCTGGCTGCGATTCGCGCCGAGCATGGCTTCGCGATCCTGCTCGCCGGTCACTCGATGCCGTCGCGTGGACGCTCGATGCACGTGGACACCGGCAACATGCGCGCCGACATCGTGCCAGGCACGCAAGGCCGCACCACCGCCGACGCCCGCGTGATCGACCTCGTCGACGCCCACTTCCGCGACGCCGGCTTGCGCGTGCTGCACGACGATCCCTACAAAGGCGGCTTCACCACCACGCACTACGGCCGCCCCCGCGAGCACCTGCACGCCATCCAAATCGAGCTCAACCGAGCCCTCTACGTCAACGAAGAAACCTTCACCCCCCGTAAAGGCGACTTCGAAAAACTCCAAGCCCTCCTAGACGCCCTAATCGTAAAACTCGGCGCCCTAGATCTCTCCCGCT
>JADGRE010000335.1 GCA_017881185.1 Pseudomonadota bacterium
CGCCGAGTGTGCGATCACAAAGGACGACCCCGGCGTGCTCCCACGAAGGGCTCGGTCTCCAAGACGGAGCGCGGGCGAGCGCGACCCTAGGCTGAGGCTGCGGTCGAGTCAAACGCGCGATATGCCGGGGGCCGCTCTGTCACACGCGGCCGATGACCAGCAAGATCACGATGACCGCGACGACCAAGCCCATGGCGCCACTCGGTGGTAGCCCCAGCTGCGATGGTGCGGCCACGTCGGCATGCGCCGCTCTGCACGCGGCAACTCAGCGCTTCGTGGCGCTGGCGGGATCAATCTCAGCTTGCGCGGCAGCCGACGGGGTGTTCGAAGGCGCGTCGAAGGTTGCCTCCAGCGCCCAGATCACGGCGCGCGGGTCGAGCGGCTTGGTCATCGCATGCGCGACCGGATCCTCGCGATTGTGAATCGGCGGGATGTCGCGGCGCAGCTCCTCGAGCAGGGCGATCACCTTGGCCAGCTTCTGCTCGGAAAGCAGGTTGATCTGCAAGTCCAGCTCGGAGCGACGCTCGGCGCGCAAGCCACATCGACCGCGCGGTTTACGTGGCTTACGCGCCTCGGCATCCTGTATCCGTGGTCGCCGACGCCGGTGCACTAGCTGAGAGGCTCACCCCCCGTTGCTCGCCGCCGCATACGTTCTGCAAGGCTGCCCGCGATTCGACGGACACGCCGGCAGCGAAGTAGGTATCGCCACGCCCATGACAATCGGCAGCACGAGCTTCGATGTGCCGAGCTGCACCGTGTTCGTGATCGTCCCGTCCTCGATCGTATCGAACGTCCAGCGAGGCCGCTCGCCGCCGGGCGCTTGAATCGTCACGCGGATTCTGTCGCCTGCACGAAACGCGTGCGCCACCGCATAGATCTGCACGCGCACCGCTTCGAACGTGCCGCCGGTCAGATCGGTGGCATCGGCCTTCAGATGCAGCTGAATCGGGTCGTTCGCAGTCGACTGCCCCGAGTCCACCACGCGATGCGACGCACGCAGCCAACCGCTCTGCACGTACATCTCTTGTCCATCCGAGCGGACATCGGAAAGCGTCACCTGCAGGTCCGTGTCCGCCGCGGATGACTTCAACATCAGATCCAACGACGAGGCACCAACCACCAGCGTGTCTTGAGTCAACGGCGGTGTGGAAAAGCCAAGCGAGGCGCCGTCCACGGCCTTCGTCCAGTCATAGCTCGGCAGCGCCGCCGATGGATCATCCTTGGCTGCGACGCCCAACGTCCGAAGCGGGCGCTTCGACGGATCGCTGAGATAGCTGTTCTCGCCCGGCGCGACAGGCTGCGCGGTCGTGAGCACACCGCCGGAGTCCGTGTAGTAAGTCGTCGCGACTGCGCTCGTCACGGGCCACGCATCGAAGCCGAGCTCCCACGTGGGTTGAAGCGCTCCGGGTCCTAGCGCGCCGGCGCCGCTGTCGAAGAGCACGCGCACGCGTGGATCCTTTTTGAATTCGGTTTGGGCCTTGGCCACGTTCGTGAACGCATCGAAGCGCGTGGCAGGGATGGGCTCGCTCAGTGAGCCGCCGGCGAGTGCCTTGTACAGCTTTACGCTGAGCGTCGAGAGCGCGGTGGGGATGGAAGGAATGCGCGCGCCGACGAAGAGATCCAGGAACTCGACCCAGCGCGAGAACGTCGCGGGCTCGAGCGCGTCGGCGTTAACACCGTTTTGAAGCGAGATCCAGACGTTCGGGTTGGCGTCGAGTAAGTGAAGCATCTCGGGGAAGTGCCCGCCGGTCTTCTCGTCCTGGAACTGACCAACCAAAAACACCGGCACCTTGATCTTGTCGGCCCAGGTGGCGGGGGCGCGATCGTCCGCGAGCTGCGGAACGCGAAACGGATTGTCCGCGACGAGCTGTTTCAGGTCCTGGGTTTGCGCTCGCAGCTTCTGATTGTTCTTGCAGTGCACGTCGCCAGCCTGGACGAGCATGATCGCGTACGGCTGCGCTCCAGCTTCCGGTGCGGGTAGGGCGTTCTTCTGGCGCTCGTCGAGCCACGACTTGGCGAAGCCGTCGTTGAAGATGCCGCCGGGAAAGCCGGTGCCGGTGTAGAGATCATCGGTGACGCTCATCGGCGCGATGGCAGCGAGGTGCGGTGGCCTGGTGCCGGCGACGAACAGCTGTGAGATGCCCGAGAACGAGATGCCGGCGAGACCGACTTTGTTTCCCTTCACCCAGGACTGCGCCGCGACGACCTCGACTGCGTCGTAGCCGTCGAACGTGCTGGGCACGTCGAAGAGCTGGAAGTCGCCGCCGGAGCATCCCGAGCCGCGCATCTGCACGCTCACGGCCGCATAGCCGAGCATCGGTGCGATCAGCGAGCCGACGACGGTCGACGTCGCAGGCAGCAACGGATCGGTGAGGCTGTCGAGCGACGTGCCCGCAGCGATCGCTTTGTTGGCAGCGCTCACGAGATCTCCCGGCGCCGCAACTTGGTAGCCCGAGTACTCGACGATCGTCGCGAACGGTCCATCGGCCAGCGTCTTACCGCTCGGAAGACGCACGGTCATCGCGAGCTCGATCCCGTCGCGCATCGTCACGTAGTTGAGGCCGGCGTGGAGCTGCTGCGATGTGTAGAGAGACGCCTTCGGTACGTCGCTCTGCGAGAGCACCTGCAACGCCTTCGTCGTGGCATTGGCTCCGCGCACGGTGTAGCCCTTGCCGGGCGCGACACCTCTGAAGATGAACGAGCCGAGACGATCCGCGACGCCGCGCGTCACTTCGCTGCCGCTGCTGTCAAGCAGCGTGAGCGTGCTCTTCGGCTTGGCGTCGGTGACCCAGAGCTGACCAATCGAGCCGCCCGCGCTGAGCGGTACTGGTTGTCCGGAGTCCACGTCGGCAGCCGCCGCGTCGCCGGCGGAGGCATCGTCAGGCACGCCTGCGGCGGCATCGGAAGACGCACTCGCATCAGCGCCAGCATCGTCGGCGCGCAAATGCGTCGCCGCGGACTTTCCACCCGGCGAGCACGCACCACAAAGCAGAGAAACGGCCACGAACACGGTCAGACCACGACATCGGAACATGAACAGCCTTGGTCGAGCGACCACGTGACGTTGGGGGATGCGGACCGTAGCAGACACCGAGCTCAGGAGAGGTCGCGCTCCGCGCTCCTTGACGTACTTGCGCCGCGCCCACGCCCCGCGACACAGCCTACCCGGCGCAGTTCGCATACCCGTGCTCAGCCGGCACCCAAGTACTAGCGGCTCTCCGCGACAATTCGTGGGTGTGTAGCGTAGCAGCGTGAGCAGCGTGGCGTGCCTTGGGTGCGAGCGCAGCGAGCGCGCAGTCGGGCGGAAAGTAGGTGCACCGTGTCAGGATGCGAGGGCGGTAGCCGGTATTAAGCGTGTGCCCAGTCTGCCAGCCGCCCCGCGCCGCGTCACCCGGCTGCGCAGCTACCTCGCGGCGGCCCTCATTGAGCTGTCCAACGGCTGTCGGCCCGCCGACGCCTCAGGGCTGCCGAGCCTGCGGTCAGCCGCGCGCGTCGTTGTCTGCTGGCCCCGGGGCGTCGGAGGTCGCGTTACGTTCGGCGGGCGGTTGAATACCCGTGCTCAGCCGGCACCCAAGTACCCGCGAGCGCGCGGGTTTTCCGACGATCGAGTTTTCGCACCATACGGGGTGCAAGCTGTGACGCCCGCGACCGGCTGACGGTCAGCGGGCAGCGCAGCGGCCGGCGCTCGATCAGCTAGCGGCGCGGTGCCGCGCCCTCGTCTTCGTTCGCCACGAAACCCGGCCAGTTGCCCAAGTAGCGCACGAAGTGCTCGCTCAGGCCCTCGTTCGCCAGGTATGCGCGAGTGACGGGCGGACGCTTGGGCCGAAAGGCAGGGTTCGCCGCCAGCAAGCTCGGGTAGTCGTGATGCAGGATCGCGACGCGGCCCAAGATCGCGAAGTCGGCGCCGAGCGCCAGCACTTGCTCGGCTTCGGCTGGGTCGTGGATCTTGCCCGCCACGCCGAGCCGCACGCCCTTGCGCTCGAGGTC